>JAAXGQ010000017.1 GCA_012271265.1 Vicinamibacteraceae bacterium | reverse complement strand
CACCGACCGCGCGCCGGGAAGCCCACGGACCATGCCCGCCTGCGGCGGTGGCCGGTGAGGACACCGGCGCTCCCGGTGCCCCCATGGAGCGCCGGCGTCCTCGCCGGCCTACGCCCCACCGCCGGCCCCTCAGGCAGCCTCCTCCCGCAAGCGCCGCCGTGCCGACCAACCGTGGGCCGGGAGGCCCACGGTCCATGCCCGCCTGCGGCGGTGGCCGGTGAGGACACCGGCGCTCCCGGTGCGGTGGCCGGCGAGGACGCCGGCGCTCCCGGGGTGTTGGCGGGCGAGGGCGCCGGCGGGCGAGGAGGCCGGCGCTCCAGGGGTGGCGGCGGTCAGAAGCGGACCGTCACGCCGAGCTGGGCGCGGCGGGTGTCGCCGAGGCCGCTCCGCAGGGTCCCGTCGAAGTTGAAGAGCAGCGCCCCCACGGCGTTATCGAGAAAGTTGTCGGCGTTCGTGACGTTGAAGACCTCGAACGTCGGCTCGAGCACCCACCTCCGACCCCACCGCACCTCCACCCCCGCCCTGAGGTCCCAGGTAAAGAAGCCGTTGTCCTTCCGCAACGTGTTCCGCTTCAGGATCGAGCCGTCGGCGCAGATCCGGTCCGACGGCTGGGCCGCCCGGGAACCGGGGGAGGCACAGGACTCCGAGGTCGGCGACGCCGAGAGAAACCGCACGACGCTGCTGACCCGCACCTCCCCCGGCAGCGTCACCAGCAGGTACCCGGTGAGCTGGTGGCGGCGGTCACGATCCGACCACCCGTACTCCGGCCCCGGATGCGCCGCGCTGGCGTAGCGCAGGGTGAACGGATCCCGCTCGTTGTCGTCGTCCGAGCGGTCGAACGCCAGGGTGTAGTTCGCGTCGAAGCGCACCGGCCGCCCGGCGGCATCCCGTTCCCCGCGAACCCGAAGCGTCAGAGCGTGGTAGCGGGAGCGGGCCGTGCTCTCCGCGACCGTCAGGGTGTTGATCCCGCCGCCGGTCGGATGGGTGCCGATGCCGAAGGGGGCGCCCAGCGACGGGTCGTTGCGGTTCACGAATCGGAAGAGCCCGTCGGTCCGGGCGAACTGGTAGCCCACGCTGGCCGCGGCCCCGTCCCCGAGCTCCCGGTCGAGCTCGGCGCTCGCCGACCAGGTCCGGGGCAGTTCGAGCCCCCGGTCCGCCACCTGGATGTCGGGCAGGAAGGGCGCGGTGGCCGCGCCGTCGAGGAGAGCGTCGATGGGAGGCACCGGCCCCAGCTCCGGAGCGGTGCTGCTGCGGAAGATCGTCTGGTGGTAGGCGCCGTTCGTGGTCCGGTGCTGGCCGAACACCAGCATCGGAATCCGCGCGGCGTAGGAGCCCACGTTCAGCCGGACCACCGTCCCCGCGTCCCCCGAAGCGTCCCAGGCGAGCCCGAAGCGGGGCTGGAAGTTGTCCAGGTCGTCGGGGATGCGCCCGTCCGAGGGAAACCGGGGGTCGTCCAGGTAGGGAGCGAAGAAGGTGTCCCCGGGCTCGATGAACACGTCCGGGTGCCACGCCCCCTCCCAGCGCACCCCGGCATCGACGGTCACCCGGCGGCTCACCCGCCAGGTGTCCTGGAAGAACACTCCGAGCTCGGTCGTCCTGGGCTCCGGGACGTTGCCGAAGTCCGCGGCCGGAACGCCGGGCACGGTGGCGCCCTGCAGGAAGGTCAGCACCGGACCGGTGACCGCCGCCCCCGCCGGACAGACCCCGGAGGGGCTCGCCGAGCCGTCGGAACAGGTGACGAAGCCGCTTCCGTGGGTCACGAACCCGATGAACCCGTCCACCGAGTCGAAGATGTAGCGCCCGTTCACCAGGCCGATGAACCTGTTGTTGGCCAGGGTGCGGTTCAACTCGAAGCCGGCCTTGAAGAGATGCGGCCCCTCGGCTACGGTGAGGTTTTCGACCACCTGGAGCCGCCCGTCGTAGGCGGGGTGGATCGGAAGGAAGAACGGCAGCCCGATCCGGAAGCCGTCGGCGAAGTCCATCCCGATGTCCGGGAAGGGACGTCCGCCGAGCTCCTCGAACTGTGGCGGCCCGGGGAGCGCGGCTCCGGGGAGCAGCGGACCGTCGTACTGCCGCGGGCGGTGCTCCCGCGCCCACTGAAGGCGCAGCTCGTTGAAGACCGATCCCGAGAACTGGGACCGCAGGCTCAAGTTGACCGCGTGCGAGCGGTTCTGCTCCAGCCCGTTCGAAGACGCTCCCCAACTGTCCACGTCGAAGGTGCCGTTCACCTGCTCGGCGCTGGTGAAGCTGTACTTCGCCGACGCCTGGTGCCCGGCGCCGAGGTTCGCGTCGAGCTTGACCAGGAGCGACCGCGCGTCGTCGCTGCGGGTGATCGGACCGAACTCGTCCTGGAACAGCCCCGGCCAGCGCGCATCGAGGAACTCCTCGAGGCGCTGGAGCTGGTCCGGGCCGGCCACCCGGCGCGGGTTCTGCTTCGTCTCTCCGGCGGCCTGCCCGTCGTAGGCGGCGAAGAAGAACACCCGGTCGCGCGCCAGCGGCCCGCCAAGGGTGGATCCGGTCTGCAGCCGGTGGAACGCGGGCTTCCCGCCGCCCCGGTGCTCGGGGTATGGCGCGGCCAGGGCGTCCGCCTGGAAAAAGGCGTGGCCGGACCCCGCCGGCCGGTTCGTGCCCGACCTGGTGATCACGTTCACGAAGCCGCCCGCCGAACGGCCGAACTCGGCCGTGGCCCCCTGGTTCACCACGATCAGGTCCTCGATCGCGTTCTGGTTGAAGGTGAACGCCGGCCGCTGCCCGCCGCGCTGCTCGCCGAAGAAGGGGTTGTTGAAGTCGGCCCCGTCCACGATGAAGTTGTTGAAGATGCCCCGCTGGCCGCTGATGTTCAGTTCGTCGCCGTCCGGCCCCTGCGAGATGCTGACGCCGGGCGTGAGCAGGGTGAGGTTCAGGAAGTTCCGGCCATTGCTGGGGAGGGCGTCCACGACCTCGCTCTCGATCCGCTGGGCGCTCACCACCTCGCCCGACTCGATGAGCGGCGCCGTTTTGCCGAAGACGGTCACGCTCTCGGTCGCGCGCAACTCCAGCTCGATGTCGAGGTCGAGCGCTTCGCCGACCCGGAGCGCGGCGCCCTCGATCCGCCGTGCGCCGAAGCCGCTCCCGGGCCCGGTGACGGTGAGGTCCCAGGTTCCCGGGGGCAGCAGCGAGCGGGCGAAGGCGCCGACCGAAGAGGTCACCACCGTCACCCGGGTCCCCGTCTCGCGGTGGGTGAGGGAGACGAGCGACCCGGGGAGCACGGCCCCGGTGGCGTCCCGCACCGTGCCCCGGATCACGCCGGTCGTGGCGCCGGACTGGGCCTCGACCCGGGGCGCGACTAAAGCGAGCCCGGTCGCCGCGAGAAGCGTCAGGAGCGCCAGGCGGGGACGAGGGGACATGCCCGCGAACTGTAGAGGGGCGATCGGTCGCGTTTGGGAGAAGATCTACGCCATGAACGCGCGTTCGCGCCACCCGGCTCCCGCCTTCCCGCTTCTCCGGCGCGGGCGCTGGCTCCCGACCGCCCTTCTCCCGACCGCCCTTCTTCTCGCAACCCCGTGGACGGCTGCCGCCGCGGAAGACCCGGACGCGGTGGCCCGCCGCGCCCTCGCGGGGCTCTCGGTCGAGGAGAAGGCGGGGCAACTGCTCCTCCCGCGCGCGCCGGCGACCTTCCGGAACGTCCGGGATCCCGCTTTCGCCGCGTTGATCGAACTCGCCGCGTCGGGGCGGATCGGCGGCGCCGTGGTCTTCGCCGGCACCCCCGAGGCGACGCGGGAGATCACCTCCCGGCTCCAGGCGGAAGCGCGGCTCCCGCTTCTCATCGGCGCCGACTACGAGTGGGGCAGCGCCATGCGGACCGCGGGCGGCATCCGCTTCCCGCCGGCGCTCCAGGCGGCGGCGTCCCCGGATCCGGCAGCCATGGAGCGCCAGGGGCGGATCATCGCCCGCGAGGCGCGCTCGGTCGGAGTCCGGCTGGTGCTGGCGCCGGTGCTCGACGTCCTCCAGACGCCGGGCGCCTCGGTCATCGGCACCCGCTCCTTCGGGGCCGACCCCGAGGTGGCGGCCGCGCTCGGGGCCGCCTTCGTTCGCGGACTCGAAGCCGGCGGCGTCATGGCGACGGGCAAGCACTTCCCCGGCCACGGGGGCACCGAGACCGACACCCACCACCGCCTGGCCACCGTGGCCGCGCCCCGCGACCACCTCGAAAGGATGGACCTGGCGCCGTTCCGGGCGGCGATCGCGGCGGGCGCGGCGGCGGTCATGCCGGGTCATCTCGCGGTTCCGGCGCTCGACGGGCGGACCGATCGGCCCGCCACGCTCTCGCCCGAGATCCTCGGTGGGCTGCTGCGGACGGAGATGGGCTTCGAGGGCCTCGTCGTGAGCGATGCCCTCGAGATGGAGGGCGCTCGCGCCGGCCGCTTCGACGGCGAGGTGGCGGTGGCCGCGGTGGCCGCCGGGGTGGACGTGATCCTGGTTCCGCGCGATCCGGTCGTCGCCTGGCAGGCGCTGGTCCGGGGGGTGCGCGACGGGAGGCTCTCCGAGGCGCGCCTCGACGAGGCCGCGCTGCGGGTCCTGACTTCGAAGGCCCGGCTGGGTCTTTTCTCCGATCGCCGTCCGCTCGGGAGGCTCGGCGCCGAGTTCGCCGATCCCGCCGACGCCCGGTGGGCGGACGGGCTGTTCCGCCGCGGCCTCGTCCTGCTGCGCGATCCGGAGGGGCTGCTTCCGCTCGCGACCGCGATTTCCGGCGGCGGACCGCCCACGCCGCGCCTGCTGCTGGTCGAGGTGGGGGAGGAAGGACCCTACGAGGCGGATCGCCGCGCCTTCCGGAACGCATTGCGCCGCCGGGGCGCGCGCGTCCGCCGGATCCCCACGACCCGGGTCGGCGCGCTGCCGCTGGCCGGTTTCGGGCGGCAGGCCGATGAGGCCGACGCGGTGGTGGTCGCCGACTTCCGCCGGGTCGGCCTGAACGTTCCCGAGGAGCTGGGCCGCGCCCTCACCCCGTTCGGCGAGAAGCTGATCGTGGCCTCCTTCGGGAATCCGAACGGCGTCCGCGGGCTGCCGCCGGAAACGGCGATCCTCCTAGCCTGGGACGGGGCTGACGCGAGCCAGCGCGCCGCCGCCGCGGCTCTCTTCGGGGAGGCGCCGGTGGATGGACGCCTGCCGCTCCCGCTCGAAGGGGAACCCGTCGGAGCCGGCATCCAGCTCGCGGCGGCGAGGCAGCAGCTCACTCCCGCGGCGCCTAAGGAGGTGGCCATGACGGAGGACGGTCTGGAGCGCGTTCGCTCCGTCATCCGCGAGGCGATCGCGGAGGGGGTGACCCCCGGAGCCGCCGCGCTCGTGGCCCGGCGCGGCCGCGTGGTCCTCGACGAGGGCTTCGGCCGCCTCACCTACGCCCCCGATGCGCCGGAAGTCACGCCCCGGACCATCTGGGACCTCGCCTCGCTGACCAAGGTGGTGGGGACGACGACGCTGGTCATGATGCTGGTCGAGGATGGCCGGCTCGACCTCGAGCTTCCGGTGAGCGCCTACCTCCCGGAATTCCTCGAGCGGGCCCCCTCCGACGAGGAGCGGACGCGCCGCCGTGGGGTGACCGTCGCGCACCTGCTGACGCACTCCTCGGGCCTGCCGGCGTGGATCCAGTTCTATCTGGAGTTCGATCCCGAAGCGCGCGGGCTGCCGCTCGACGAAGCGCGGCGGCGCGTCTTCGAGCGCATCCTCGGGGCGACGTCCGATTACGAGCCGGGGACGGACACGATCTACTCCGACAACGGCATCCTGCTGCTTGGCGAGATCATCGAACGGGTCTCGGGGAAAGGGATCGAGGTCCTCGCCCGGGAGCGGATCTTCGCGCCGCTCAGGATGGAGGACACCGGCTACCGCCCGCCGCCCGAGCGGCTCGACCGCATCGCCCCGACCGAGGACAACCCCTGGCGGGGGCGCGTGGTTCGCGGCCAGGTGCACGACGAGAACACGGTCGTTCTCGGCGAGGTGGCGGCGCACGCCGGCCTCTTCAGCACGACGGGCGACCTCGCGGTGTTCGCTCAGCTGCTGCTCAACGGCGGTTCGATGGGGGGCGAACGGCTGCTCGCGGCCGACACGATTGCCCGCTTCATCCGCCGCGCCGGCATGGCGCCGGGGAGCAGCCGCGCCCTCGGCTGGGACACGCCGTCCCGGGGACCGGGCGAGAACTCTTCCGCCGGGCGCCTCTTTTCGCCCACGTCGTTCGGCCACACCGGGTTCACCGGCACCTCGCTCTGGATCGATCCGGAGCGCGAAATCGTGGCCATCCTGCTCACCAACCGCGTGCATCCGACCCGGGAGAACGGAGGCATCACCCGGCTCCGCCCCGCCTTCCACGACGCGATCATCGAAGCCGTGGCCGACGCCTCCCGGTAGTCGCTGGCGGCCCCGGCGGGGCTTCCCCTACACTAGGCCGGTTCGGCGCGGGACCGACCGGGCAGACCGGAACCGGACGAGCGGGCGCCAGCGCAACCCGAGGGAAGGAAACGACATGGAATCGACTCCGAAATCACGAATCTGGACCTGCCTTGCCGCGGGTCTCGCTCTCGCGCTCCTGGTGGGCTGCGAGGCGCCCGACGATTCCGGCGCGGACGCTGCCGCAGCGGGAGACATGGGCGGGCAGCCTCAGGTCGATCCTTCTTGGCCGACGCTCCCGGATGACTGGCTGATCGGCGAGGTCGCCGGGATCGCGGTGGACATGGACGACAACATCTGGATCATCCACCGTCCCCGCAGCCTGAACGCCGACGAGGCGGGGCTGATGCAGGATCCTCCCGTCACGCAGTGCTGCAATCCGGCGCCGCCGGTCCTGAAGTTCGACAGCGACGGCAACCTGCTCGACAGCTGGGGAGACCACACCGGCTATCCCGGGGAGGGCTACGACTGGCCGTCGAGCGAGCACGGCATCTTCGTGGACCACATGATGAACGTCTGGGTCGCCGGCAACGGTCCCGACGACCACCAGGTCATCAAGTTCAGCGCCGACGGCACGTTCCTCATGCAGATCGGCCAGTCCGGCCGTACCGAGGGCAGCAACAACACCGAGTTCCTCGGCCGCCCGGCGGACATGGAAGTGGACCCGGAGACGAACGAGCTCTACATCGCCGACGGCTACCTGAACAAGCGGATCATCGTCTTCGACGCCGACACCGGAGACTACAAGCGTCACTGGGGCGCCTACGGGAACGAACCCTCGGACGATGACACCGGCGCGTTCATGCCCGGCGAAGAGCCGATCCAGCAGTTCCGCACGCCGGTCCACGCCGTCCGGATCTCGAGCGACGGGCTGGTCTACGTGGCCGACCGGGTCAACAACCGGATCCAGGTCTTTCAGAAGGACGGAACCTACGTCGACGAGATGATCGTGGAGGGCAGCACCCTCGGCAACGGCTCGACCTGGGATCTCGAGCTCTCTCCCGACACGGCTCAGGAGCACCTCTACAACGCGGACGGGGCCAACCAGCGCATCCACATCATCGATCGCGCCGCGCTGGAGGTCTCCGACCACTTCGGGCGCCGGGGTCGCTACTCGGGGCAGTTCCACTGGGTCCACAACGTGGTCGTGGACTCCCAGGGCAACTTCTACACCGCCGAAGTCAACCAGGGTCGCCGCGCCCAGAAGTTCGTCGTGGGCGGCGGCCGCTGATCCCCATGCGCCGGCGTCCTCGAGCGCCGGCGTCCTCACCGGCCACCACCGTAGGCGCGCCGGCGTCCTCACCGGCCACCGCATCGGGAGCGCCGGTGTCCCCACCGGCCACCGCCGAAGGCGGGCATGGTCCGAGGGCCTCCCGGCCCACGGTCGGTCGGTACGGCGGCGCGGTCGGCAGGAGCCTGCCTGGCGGACCTGCGGTGCCGCGTGGGCCGGCGAGGACGCCGGCGCTCCATGGGACCGCGGCTCGCTACGTCAAGCGGACGCCCGCATGGAGCGCCGGTGTCCTCACCGGCCACCGCCGAAGGCGGGCATGGTCCGCGGGCCTCCTGGTCCACGGTCGGTACGGCGGCGCGGTCGGCAGGAGACTGCCTGAGGGACCGGCAGTGCGGCGCAGGCCGGCGAGGACGCCGGCGCTCCATGGGACGGCGGCGCTCCACGGGGTCGGCGCGGTCGGCAGGAGACTGCCTGAGGGACCGGCGGTGCGGCGCAGGCCGGCGAGGACGCCGGCGCTCCATGGGACGGCGGCGCTCCACGGGGTCGGCGCGGTCGGCAGGAGCCTGCCTGAGGGGCCGGCGGTGCGGCGCAGGCCGGCGAGGACGCCGGCGCTCCATGGGACGCCGGCGCTCCATGGGGCCGGCGCGGTCGGCACGAGACTGCCTGGGGGACCGGTGGTGAGGCGTAGGCCGGCGAGGACGCCGGCGCTCCATGGGACGCCGGCGCTCCATGGGTCCGGCGCGGTCGGCAGGAGCCTGCCTGAGGGGGCGGCAGTGCGGCGCAGGCCGGCGAGGACGCCGGCGCTCCATGGGACGCCGCCGCGCCCATGCGGCGGGCGCGCCATGGGGCCGCGTGTGCGGGTGATGGCGCGCGTTGCGATGCGCCGCCGGGCCCGGCCGGCGGCGGCCGCCGCGGTCGTCCTGGCCCTCCTGCTGCCCGGCGCCCTGCCGCGGCCGGCGGCGGCGCACGACATCCCGGACGAGGTCATCATCCCGGTCTTCGTCCGGGAAGAAGACGGCCGCCTCCAGCTCCTCGCGAGGGTGCCACTCCTCCTGCTCCTCTCGCTGAACGTCCCCAAGTGGGGCGCCGGCTACATCGACCTCGAGCGCGCCGACCCGGTTCTCCGGCGCGCCGGCGAGGCCTTCGCCCGCGAGGCCCCGCTGTTCGCGCCCGACGGAACCCTGCTCCCCCCCGCGCTGGAAGCCTTCCGCGTGGCCCTCCCCTGGGACCGTTCCTTCGATTCCTTCGACAACGCCCACGCCGCCGTGGCCGAGGAGCCGCTCGCCCCCGACACCCAGGTCTTCTGGAACCAGGGTTTCCTGGACCTTCACCTCAGCTACCCCGCGCCGGCGGCCGGCAGCGTGTCCATCGAGTGCAACGTGGCCCCCGGGTTCGGCGACCGGGTGGCGCTCGACGTGATCTACCAGACCCCGGACGACGACGTCGGCGCGTGGGAGGAAAACCTGTTCCACATCAGCGTCCGCGAGGGCCGGGTCGTCCTCGATCCCTCCCCCTGGCAGGCGGTGGGGGTGTTCACCCGCTCCGGAGTCGAGCACATCCTCACCGGCTGGGACCACCTGCTGTTCCTGCTCTGCCTCATCGCTCCGTTCGGCCGCCTGGCCAGCCTTCGCCACCTCCTCATCATGGTCACCGGCTTCACGGTGGCGCACTCGGTGACGCTGGTCTCGGCAGCGCTCGGCCACGCCCCCGAGGCCATCTGGTTCGTCCCGCTGGTCGAGGCGGTCGTGGCGCTCTCCATCATCTACACGGCGGTGGAGAACCTCTTCGGGGCCAGCGTCCGCCGGCGGGTCGTCCTCGCGTTCGGCTTCGGCCTCTTCCACGGGTTCGGCTTCGCGTTCGCGCTGGGCGAGTCGCTGAGCTTCGCCGGGGATCACATCCCGCTCGCTCTCTTCTCCTTCAACCTCGGCGTCGAGCTCGGCCAGGCCATGGTCGTGATCGCGGTCCTCCCGCTGCTCCACCTCGCCGGGGGGAACGACCGCGCCCGGCTTCTGGTGAACGGACTGCTCTCGGTCGTCGCCGGCCACGCGGCCTGGCACCTGTTCGAACCGAGGTTCAGCGAGCTGTCGCGCGCCTGGATCATTTCCGGGGGAGCGCCTCCGTCCATCTCCTGGGTGCTCTGGCCGGTAGCGGTGCTCGGGGCGGCCGGCTGGCTCGTTCTGGCGCGCCGCCGGCGTCGTTCGAAGCCGCCCGCCGCCGCCGGATCACCGCTGCGAGACTGCTAGCATCCGGCGCCCATCGGCTCCCATCCCGCCTCGGCAGGCGGGCTTTCCGTCGCAACCGCCATGACCCATTCCAAGTTCCGCATCCGGCCAACCGCCACCTCCCGCCTGGGGGAAGTCGACCTTTCCGACATCCCGTTCGGGCGGCTCTACAGCGACCACATGCTCTCGGTGGACTGCTCCGACGGGGAGTGGGGCGTCCCGGAGATCGGGCCCTTCTCGAACTTCTCGCTCCATCCGGCCACCTCGGTGTTCCACTACGCCCAGGCCATCTTCGAGGGGATGAAGGCCTACCGGGCGGACGACGGCGTGCCGGTCCTGTTCCGGTCTCGGGAGAACTGGCGGCGCATGAACCGGTCGGCGCACCGGATGGTCATGACGCCGGTTCCCGAGGACCTCTTCCTCGATGGCATCCGCGAGCTGGTGCGGCTGGATCGCGGCTGGATCCCCGACAACGCCACCGGCGCGCTCTACATCCGCCCGTTCCTGTTCGCGACCGACCCCTACATCGGCGTCCATCCCTCGAAGGACTACAAGTTCTGCATCTTCACCGCTCCGGTCGGGCCCTACTACACGAAGCCGGTGACTCTCTACGTCACCCGCCGCTGGATTCGGGCGGCGCCCGGCGGGATCGGGGAAGCGAAAGCGGCCGGCAACTACTCGGCGAGCCTCTACGGGATGCAGGAGGCGGAGGCCCACGGCTGTGACCAGGTGCTCTGGCTCGACGCGATCGAGCACCGCTTCATCGAAGAGTGCGGCACGATGAACATGATGTTCGTGATCGGGGGACGGGTCATCACCCCGCCGCTCGGCGGGACGATCCTGCCGGGGGTCACCCGGGACAGCGCGATCCGCCTCTTCCGCGAGCAGCTCGACGTGGAGGTCGAGGAGCGACCCATCTCGCTCGAGGAGGTCGTCGCCTGCCACGAGGAAGGCACGCTCGAGGAGTGCTTCGGAGTGGGGACCGCCGCCATCGTGAGCCGGGTGGCCCGGCTGACCGGCGACGGCGTGGAGGTGAACCTCCCCGAGGAGTGCCCGCTCCAGGACCGGCTGCGCGACACGATCACTGACATCCGGCTCTGCCGCGCCCCGGATCCCTACGGCTGGGTCGAGCGCCTCGACTGACACGGCGGCGAGTCTGAGCCGGCTGGCTGCCGGGGCGCCGGCTGCGCTCGCACTCGGCCTCCTCGCCGCCTGCGGCGCGCCCACCGAACCAGGCGCCGAATCAGCGCCCGAACCCTCCCCCGAACCGGGCGCGGGGGATCTCCGGGCGCCGGTTCTCCCCGGCCTCGACCGCATTGCCGCCGAGGGCGCGGGCGACATGACCGGTCTTGCGGCCGGCCTGGTGACCAATCACACCGGACGCACCCGGGATGGGCGCTCCGCCGCCTCGGTGCTTGTCGAAGCGGGAGTGGACCTCCAGGTCCTCTTCGGCCCGGAACACGGGATGTCCGGAGCGGCGGCCGCCGGGGAGGCGGTGGACTCGGGCCGCGACCCGGAGACCGACCTCCCGGTGGTGAGCCTCTACGGCCTCGAACGGACGCCCGCTCAGGAAACCCTCGCCAGCCTCGATGTCCTGCTCTTCGACATCCAGGACATCGGCGTCCGCTTCTACACCTACATCTCCACGCTGCGGAACGCCCTTCGTGCCGCGTCCGACGCCGGCGTGGCCTTCCGGGTGCTCGACCGGCCGAACCCGAACGGCGGGGACCTGGTCGCGGGGCCGATGCTCGACCCGGCCTTCCGGTCCTTCGTGGGAACCGATCGGCTGCCCCTGCTGCACGGGATGACGGTGGGCGAGCTGGCGCGCCTCTTCGCCGCCCGGGAGGGCGCCCCGCCGCCGGGCGTCGTCACGGTTTCCGGCCTCCGCCGGAGCACCCGCTGGGAGGACACCGGGCTCCCCTGGATCCCGCCCTCCCCCAACATCCCCGACCTGCCCACGGCGCGCCTCTACCCCGGCTTCGGCCTCTTCGAGGGGGTGCTGCTCTCCGAGGGGCGGGGGACGCCGCACCCGTTCCGCTGGCTCGGGGCGCCCTGGCTCGCGGCGCCGCGCTGGCTCGCGGAACTGGGCGGTCCGGATGGAATCCCGGGCGTCACGCTCGAGGTCATCCGCTTCACTCCGCGTTCGGTGGCGGCGGCCCCCGAGCCGCGCTTCCGCGACGAAGAAGTCAGCGGCCTGGCCGTCCACCTCACCGACCCGGAGGAGTTCCAGCCGGTGCTCGCCGGCCTGCGCGCCATCGAAGCCGTCCGCGCCACCCATCCGGAGGACTTCGGCTGGCGCCGCACCGACCGCGGGTTCTGGATCGACTGGCTGCTTGGAACCGACCGGATCCGCCTGGGCATCGAAGCCGGCGTCCCGCTCGCCGCGCTGCTGGAGGCGGAAGGGGCCGAGTTGGAGGACTTCCTCACCGAGCGGGCGGCGCACCTGATCTACCCGGACCGATGAGCCTGCGCGGAGACGGCGCCGCGCCGTCCCTCGAGGAGGTCGAGGGCGCCTCCGCCGTCCCCCGTCCCCCGTCCGCGTCCTCCCCGCCTCCGCCGCGCGTCCTCCTCGCCGGGGCGCTCTTCATCGCCACCCTGGCCGCGACGCTCTGGGTCGGCGGCATGCACGGGCTGGCGGTGGCCGGATTCCCCGACCGCCCGCTCTCGCGCACGGCGTGGCTCTTCGAGTGGATCCGGCTCGGCAGCCCCTACGCCCTCTCGTTGATCGGCATTCTCCTGTGCCACGAAATGGGTCACTGGCTTCTCGCCCGCCGCTACCGGGTCGCGACGAGCCTCCCCTACTTCCTGCCCATGCCGCTCACCATGGTGGGAACTCTGGGCGCCTTCATCCAGATCCGCTCCCCGTTTCCGAACCGGAAGGCGCTTCTGGACGTGGGTCTCGCCGGACCCTTCGCCGGCTTCGTCGTCTGCCTCCCGCTCCTCGCGATCGGGATCGCCGACTCGCGCATCGGGGTCCCGGACGAAGGAACGATGCAGCTCGGCGAGCCGCTGATCTTCCGCCTGTTCGCGTGGCTCTTTGCGTCCGGCCTCGGCGAGGGGGAGGTCCTCTATCTCAGCCCGATGGGGCTCGCCGCCTGGTTCGGCGTCCTGGTCACGGCGATCAACCTGCTCCCGATGGGCCAGCTCGACGGCGGTCACGCCCTCTACGCGACCGTTCCCGACCGGGCCTGGCGGATCTCCCGCACGATCCACCTGCTCATGTTCCCGCTGGCGGTGCTCTCGCCCTCGTGGCTGATCTGGGGCCTCCTGTGTCTGCTGCTGGGGGCGCGCCGCCGCCATCCGCCCACGCTCGATGACGCGGCGCCGCTGCCGAGGAGCCGGCGGCTCATGGCGTGGGCCGGACTCGCCACCTTCGCCGTCTGCTTCACTCCGGAGCCGATCGTGATGGACTGGTCGCTGTTTTTCGGATGAGCGGGCGCCTCGGGCCGGTCGGGGGCCTGATCCGGAAGGTCGGCGCCGGGGATCGGCGCGCGCTGGCGCGGGCCATCACCCTCGTCGAGTCCGGCGATCCGGAGGCGGGGCGGGCGGCGCGCGCGGCTCCGTGGCCGGACGAGGCGCGGGTGATCGCGCTCACCGGGCCGCCCGGGGTGGGGAAGAGCTTTCTGGTGAACGCGCTCCTCCCGGTGTTCCGCGAGCGGGGTGTGCGGGTGGCGGTGCTGGCGGTGGACCCGACCAGCCCCCGCACCGGGGGAGCGCTCCTCGGCGATCGGGCGCGGATCACCGGCGACGACGGCGGCGTCTTCTTCCGCAGCATGGCCGCCCGCGAGGGCCGTTCGGGACTGGCGCCGGAGGTCCCGGCGGTATTGCGCCTCCTCGCTTCCGCGGGATTCGGGCGGATCCTGCTGGAGACGGCCGGGGTGGGGCAGGGGGAGCACGCGGTCACCCGGGTGGCCGACGTCACCGCGGCGCTGATCGCCCCCGGACTCGGGGATCGAGTCCAGGCGGCGAAGGCGGGCCTCTTCGAGGTGGCCGACCTCGTGGTGGTGACCCAGGGGGATCGGTCCGGCGCGGAAGCCACCGCACTGGTCTGGAAGACGATGCGGGCCCCGGGCGCGGGGCCGGTCCTCCTCACTTCGGCGAAGGAGGGCGTCGGGCTCGAGGCGCTCGTGAACGAACTCGAGCGCCAGCTTGCCGACGGGGGGACGGCGCCGGGGCTGCGAGCGGTGGTGGAGGACCCCGGAGCGGGGATCCGTCTCCACCACGTGGGCATCGCCACGCGGGATGCGAACGCCGCCGCAGCGCTCTGGGGGGATCTCCTCGGCCTCAGCGAATCGGCGCGCTACGAAGTCAGGGAATACGGGGTCCTCGCGGTCTTTCTGGAGCCGGATCCGGCCCGGGGCGGAGACCGTGGCGCGGGGGGTCGCATCGAGCTCCTCGAACCACTGGATCCGGCGGGGCCGGTCGCGCGCTTCATCGCGAAGCGGGGGGAGGGGATGCACCACGTCTGCTTCGAGGTCCCCGACATCGCCCGCGCTGTCGAGGATCTCGCCGCCCGAGGCGTCCGCCTGGTGGATCGGGCTCCGCGCCGGGGCGCCGGCGGCCACTTCGTGGCCTTCCTCCACCCCGCCGCCGCCGGGGGCGTCCTTCTGGAGCTGAAGCAGACCGGGTAGCCTCCGAGGCCATGAGGTCCATGCCTTCGACCGTTCGTGACGCAACACTGTTGGTGGGGGGCGCCGGCCTCGCCTACGCCCTGGTCGTGGGCCTGGCCGCCGGCGGGATCGTGCTCCCCCGCGCCATGCTCCCGATCCTGCTGGCGCTGCCGGCAACGGTGGTCCTCTGGACCCGCCTCGCGGGCGGGGACGCCTCCGGAGCACGCCGGCTCATGGCCGCCTGGGCCGCCGGACTGGTGGTCCTCGGCACGATCGCCATGTCCATCGCGCCCGAAGCGGCGGCCGAAGTCGTGGCCTTCGGTCCCGAGTACCGGGACGAGATGCTGCACTGGGTCATGACCGGCGAAGGCGCCGAGGGCGACCTCGGCGCCTTCCTCCCGATTCACCTCCGGCGCCTCGCGCTCTTCGCGCCGCTCGCCCTGATCACCGGCGGCGCCCTGGCCCTGGCGATGGGGGCGGTGATGGTGAACTACATGAACCTCTTCGTCGCGTCCTACGCAGCGGCCGCCGGCGGCGCCGCCGGCCTGCTCGCCTGGTTCCCCTGGGCGCTCTGCCGGATCGCCGCGTTCACCATCCTGGGCGTGCTGCTCGCAGAGCCGCTGATCCGCTGGTTCCGGGCGCGCCGGGACAACGCGCGGCGCCAAGGCGGGGACACTGCCCCGGTTCTCGACGACGCGTCCTTCCTCCACACCCTCTCGCACATCGTGACACCGCGCCGGGGCCGCGTCCTCGCCTGGGTCGCCGTCCTGCTGGCCCTGGACGTGCTGCTCAAGGCTCTTCTGGCCCCCGCGTGGGGGGA
Organism: Vicinamibacteraceae bacterium; assembly: GCA_012271265.1. Classification (GTDB taxonomy): domain Bacteria; phylum Acidobacteriota; class Vicinamibacteria; order Marinacidobacterales; family Marinacidobacteraceae; genus JAAXGQ01. The sequence goes on along the minus strand of JAAXGQ010000017.1, from coordinate 5,253 downwards.
ACATCTGGCCAGCCTGCTCCCCTGACGCCGGCCGCCGTGGTGGGCGATGCAGGATTTGAACCTGCGACTTCTACCGTGTGAAGGTAGCACTCTTCCGCTGAGTTAATCGCCCGGCCGCGCGCTCTGGAGCGAAAGACGCTAGCAACGGCGCCGGAGCCCGTCAACAACCCGAATTCGGGGTCAGACAGTCTCGATCTTCATCATGTTCGTGGCGCCGCCGAGCTGGATCGTGCCGCAGACCAGCACCACCCGGTCGTCGGTCGCCGCGAACCCGCCCGTCTTCACCCGCTCGAGAGCGGCCGCGAGCATCGCGTCGGTCGTCGAGTAGAGCCGGTTCCGCATCGGCCGCACCCCGTAGCGGAGCGCCAGCCGCCGATAGACCTTCTCCGAGGGCGTAAAGCCCAGAATGCCGCACGGCGGCCGCATCCGGCTCACGTGGCGCACCGTGGCGCCGGACTCGGTGAACGCCACGATGCACACCGCGTCCACCGCGACCGCCGCCTCCCGCGCCGCCGCGGAAACCGCATACTCCACCCGGCGACGATCGATGAGGACCCGGTAGCGGGGATGGGTCGAGATGTCGGCGTGGCGCTCGGTGTACGACGCGAAGCGCTCGATCGTGCGGACGGCCTGGATGGGGTAGCGACCCACCGCGGTTTCTCCCGACAGCATGACCGCGTCGCTGCCGTCGAGGATGGCGTTCGCCACGTCGGACGCCTCGGCCCGGGTCGGGAGCGGATTCGAGGTCATCGAATCCAGCATCTGGGTCGCGGTGATCGCGATGCGCCCCCGGGCGTTGGCTTCCCGGATGATGCGCTTCTGGATCAGCGGGACCCGTTCGGCGGACGTCTCCACCGCCAGGTCGCCCCGGGCCACCATGACCCCCTCGGCGACGCGCAGAATGCCGTCCAGATTGTGCACCGCTTCCGGGCGCTCGATCTTGGCGATGAGCGGCATGTCGCCGTGCCCGAGTTCGTTCAGCAGGGTGCGCACCCGCACCACGTCCCGGGCCTTCCGGATGTAGGAGATGGCGATGTAGTCCACCCCGGCCGCCACGGCGGCTTCGAGGTCGCGCCGGTCCTTCCCGGTGAACGAGGGGCCGGAGAGTTCGAGTCCGGGGAGGTTGAGCCCCTTCCGGGAAAAGAGACGGCCCCCGACTTCCACCCGGGCGGTGACGTCGGTCTCGTCGGCGCGGATCACCCGTAGCCGGAGCAGCCCGTCGTCGAGGAGGATGGCGTCTCCTTCGCGGACATCGCGCGCCAGCTCCCGGTAGTTGGTCGAGACCACATCGGCGCTTCCCGGGACGTCCCGGGTGGTGATCAAGAATCGGGCGTCGCGTTCGAGTGCGACGCCTCCCGCGGGCACGCTCCCGGTACGCATCTTGGGGCCGGCGAGATCGGCGATGGTGGCGACCGCCCGGCCCCGCTTCTCCGCCGCCTCGCGCACGGCGGCGACCCGCCCGGCGAGACCCTCGCGTTTTTCGTGAGCGCAGTTCAGTCGTGCAGCGTCCATCCCCGCGTCCACGAGCCGGCCCACCTGCTCGGGCGACGTGGTGGCCGGGCCGAGCGTGGCGATGATCTTCGTGCGGCGCATTCCTGTTCTTTCCGTTCCCGGCCGGCCGTAGCGACGGTTTCGAGTATACGAAGGGGACGAACGGGCGCCGTTCCCGTACCATGAAGTTTCCGTGACGATTTCCCTCAACCATCCAGCCCTTTTCCTCGTGCTCGCGGCGGGCGCCGCCGGCGCGGCCCCCGGCTGCGACAACGCCGCCCCGCCCGCCCCGTCCGCCACCGAGGCGGTGGTCTTTCGGGGCGGCCAGGTCCTCGATGGGAGTGGAAACCCCTGGTTCCAGGCGGATGTCCTGGTGGTCGGGGAACGGATCGTCAAGGTCGGCGTCGTGCCCCCCGGGGCGGTTCCCGCCGGAGCCCGGGAAGTGGACGTCTCCGGGTTCACCGTCATGCCGGGATTCATCGATCCGCACTCCCACGCCGGCCCCGGTCTCGCAACCCCGGAACTGCGCGCGGGCATCCCGGTGATCCACCAGGGGATCACGACCGTCATGGTGAATCCCGACGGGGGCGGTCCCGTGGACATCGCCGCGCAGCGCCGGACCCTGGAGGAGGGCGGTATCGGCGTCAACGTGGCGCTGATGATCGGGCACGGCTCCGTCCGTCGGGAAGTCCTCGGCATGGAGGCGCGCCCCGCCACCGACGGGGAGATGGCGGAGATGGCCGCCCTGGTGCGGGCCGGCATGGAGGCGGGAGCCTTCGGGCTGACCGGCGGCCTCTACTACTCCCCGGGCAGCTACGCGGAGAACTCCGAGGTCGTGGCGCTCGCCGCCGAAGTCGCGCCCTGGGGGGCCTTCTCGAGCCACATCCGCGACGAGGGCGACTACAACATCGGTCTCGTTGCCGCGGTGGAGGAGGTCATCGAAGTGGCGGAGGTCCACGGGATCCGAGGGGTGGTGACCCACTTCAAGGCGCTGGGACCCGCCGTCTGGGGACTCAGCCGGGAAGCCACCGCCGCGATCGACGAGGCGCGGGCCCGGGGGGTGGAGGTCTTCGCCGACCAGTACCCCTACGAGGCGTCCGGAACCAGCATCACGGGCGCCCTCGTCCCCCGCTGGGCGCTCGCCGGGGAGACGATGGCCGGGATGCCGTCCCCGCTGGAGGAGCGTCTCGGCAACGAGGCGGAGCGGGCCCGGCTTCGGGCGGACATGCTCGTCAACCTGGAGCGGCGCGGGGGCGCGGCAACCCTCCTGCTCTCCCGGCACCGGGCCGATGCGTCGCTGGAGGGCCGCTACCTCACCGACATCGCCGGAGAGTGGGGCGTGGAGCCGATCGACGCGGCGCTTCGCCTTCTCGATGCCGGTGGAGCCGGGCTCATCTCCTTCAACATGTCCGAGGACGACATCGCCCACATCATGACCCGCGAGTGGACGATGGGCTCCTCCGACGGCGGCCTGGTTCCGGCCGACCAGGGGCGCCCGCACCCCCGCTTTTACGGCGCCTTCCCCCGGCGGATCAAGCGCTACGTCAGAGAGCGCGGCGTCCTCACGCTCGCCGAAGCGGTGCGGGGCATGACCAGCCTGCCGGCGACGGTCTTCCGGATGAAGGAACGGGGCCTCGTGGCCGAGGGCAGGATCGCCGACCTGCTCGTGGTGGACCTGGAACGCTTCGGTGACACCGCCACCTACGAGGATCCGCATTCTCTCGGGGAGGGGATCGTCCACGCGCTGGTTGGGGGAGAATTCGCAATTGAGGACGGCGTCGCCACCGGAGCCCTGGCGGGCCGGGTGCTGACGCCGCACTGGATGAAGGAGCAGCCATGAGCGAGCGCCGCCGTGGCGTCGCGGCATCCATCCTCGACCTGATCGGGGACACGCCGCTGGTGCGTTTGAACCGGCTGGCGGCCGGCCTGCCCGGTCGGGTCGCGGTGAAGCTGGAGGCCTTCAACCCCGGCGGCTCGATCAAGGATCGTCTCGGCCTGGCGCTCGTGGAGGACGCCGAGCGGTCCGGCGCCCTGAAGCCCGGCGGCACGATCGTGGAGGCCACCTCCGGCAACACCGGGATGGGTCTCGCCCTGGTCGCCGCGGTGCGCGGCTACCGGTGCGTCTTCGTGATGCCGGACAAGATCAGCGAGGAGAAGCGGGCGGCTCTCCGGGCGCTCGGCGCCGAGGTGGTCATCACCCCCACCGAGGTGGATCCGGAAGACCCCCGCAGCTACTACCAGGTCTCCCGCCGGCTCGCGGACGAAATCGACGGCGCGGTCTACGCGAACCAGTACCACAATCCCGCGAATCCCGAGGCCCACTACCGCAGCACCGGCCCGGAGCTCTGGCGCCAGGTCGGCGCGGAGATCCACACCCTGGTGTGCGGCCTCGGCACCGGCGGAACGGTCTCCGGGACCGGGCGCTACCTGAAGGAACGGAACCCGTCCATCCGCGTCGTCGGCGCCGACCCGGTGGGTTCGCTCTACGCGGAGTACTTCCGCACCGGCAGGCTCGGCGACGCCCACGGCTACAAGGTCGAAGGGATCGGAGAGGACTTCATCCCCTCCACGATCGACTTCGGGGTGGTGGACGACGTGATCCAGGTCGGGGACCGCGAGTCTTTGGTCATGACCCGCCGGCTCGCCCGCGAGGAAGGGCTGTTCGTCGGCGGCTCCACCGGAACCGCCGTCGTGGTTGCGCTCGGGGTGGCCGCCGAGGCGCCGGAGGGGGCGCTGGTGGTGGTGCTCTCCCCCGACTCCGGTGAGCGCTACCTGTCCAAGGTCTTCAACGACGACTGGATGCGCGAGCACGGCTTCCTCGATTCCGGCGTCGAGGGGTCGCGGGTGGGAGACGTCCTCGCGGCGAAGGGCGGGCGGGAGATCCTCAGCGTCCCCGCCTCGGCCGGCGTCCGGGACGCGATCGCGCTCATGCGCGAACACGCCGTCTCCCAGCTTCCGGTCTCGGACGCGGACGGCTTCATCGGCGTCGTGTCGGAGACCACCCTGCTCGAGGGTCTCTTCGCCGGCGGCTCCCCCGAAAACGAGGGCTCGGTGGAAGCGTTCGTGAACCACGAAGCGCTCCACTCCCTGGAAGCCTCCCGACCGGTCGGCGACCTCGCCCGCGCCTTCGCCGAAGGCGGGATCACCGTCGTGACCGACGACGGCCAGGCCACGGGCCTGCTCACCCCGATCGACCTCCTCGACTTCGTCTCCCGCCGATAATCCCGCCCCCCCAAGAAGCGCCGCCCCCCTGGAGCGCCGGCCCCCTGGAGCGCCGGCGTCCTCGCCGGCCTACGCCGCACCTTCGGCCCCTTAGGCAGCCGCCTGCCGACTGCGCCGCCGCATGGAGCGCCGGCGTCCTCGCCGGCCTATGCCGCACCTTCGGTCCCTTCGGCAGTCTCCTGCTGATTGCGCCGCCGCATGGAGCGCCGGCGTCCTCGCCGGCCTATGCCGCACCGCCGGCCCTTTAGGCAGCCGCCTGCCGACCGCGCCGCCGCATGGAGCGCCGGCGTCCTCGCCGGCCTGCGCCGCACGTTCGGTCCCTTCGGCAGTCTCCTGCCGACTGCGCCGCCGCATGGAGCGCCGGCGTCCTCGCCGGCCTACGCCGCACCGCCGGCCCTTTAGGCAGCCGCCTGCCGACGGCGCTGCCGTGGCGACCGACCGCGGGCCGGGAGGCCCACGGACCATGGCCGCCTACGGCGGTGGCCGGTGAGGACACCGGCGCTCCCGGTGCGGACACCGGCGCTCCCGGTGTGGTGGCCG
>JAAXGQ010000129.1:484-23105 GCA_012271265.1 Vicinamibacteraceae bacterium | reverse complement strand
GCCGACGAGGGCAGCTACGTCAGCTACCTGGAGGGGTGCACCGCGCCGATGCGGGACGAGAACCAGCTCCACGCGGCGGTCGTGGAACTTGTCGCGCTCGATGACGCCCGGATCAAGTACTCCACCGTCCAGAACTGGTATCCGGGAGACGCGAACGGCGTCGGAGGCATCTACAACTTCGTCACCAAACGCGGGAAATGCGCCGGCGCCCGGTCCCACATCTCGTGGACCCAGGTCGAGACCGGATCCGCGATCACCTGGAAGTACCCGAGCTGCATTCTCCTCGGCGACGACTCGATCGGCGAGTTCTATTCCATCGCGGTCACGGCGAACCGGCAGCAGGCGGACACCGGCACCAAGATGATCCACATCGGCAGGAACACGAAGAGCACGATCATCTCGAAGGGGATCTCCGCCGGCCACGGCCAGAACACCTACCGGGGGCAGGTCCGGGTCCTCCCGAAGGCGGGGAACGCCCGGAACTTCTCCCAGTGCGATTCGCTTCTCATCGGTCCCCACTCCGGAGCCCACACCGTCCCCTACATCGACGTGGAGAACCCCGGAACCCAGCTCGAACACGAGGCCAGCACCTCCCGGATCGGCGAGGACCAGCTCTTCTACTGCCGGCAACGGGGGATCGACCCCGAGGAGGCGGTGTCGCTCATCGTGAACGGCTTCGCCCGCGACGTGCTGTCCGAATTGCCGATGGAGTTTGCGGTCGAAGCCCAGAAACTCCTCGGCGTCAGCCTCGAAGGAGCCGTGGGATGAGCGCGGGGAACGGGAACCTTCTCGAAATCGAAGGGCTCCGGGTCGAGGTCGAGGGACGGCAGATCCTTCGAGGCCTCGACCTGGCCATCCCCGTCGGCACGACCCACGCGGTCATGGGGCCGAACGGCTCCGGGAAGAGCACCCTCGCCTACGTGATCGCCGGGCGGGAGGGCTACGACATCACGGGAGGTTCGATCCGTTTCCGGGGCGAGGACCTCGCCGACGCGGCCCCCGAGGAGCGGGCCCGGGCGGGGATCTTCCTCGCCTTCCAGTACCCGGTGGAGATCCCCGGGGTGAACAACACCTACTTTCTCAAGGCCGCCGTGAACGAGGTCCGCAAGCACCGCGACCAGCCCGAACTCGATGCGATGGACTTCCTCGCCTTGATGCGGGAGCGGGTCGAGGCCCTTCACTTCGATCCCGAACTCATCCGCCGGCCGGTGAACGAAGGCTTCTCCGGCGGGGAGAAGAAGCGGAACGAGATCCTCCAGATGACCCTGCTCGAGCCGACCTTGGCGGTCCTCGACGAAACGGATTCCGGGCTGGACATCGATGCGCTCAAGGTGGTCGCCGAGGGCGTCAACCGGATGCGCTCCCCGGAACGGTCCTTCCTGGTTATCACCCACTACCAGCGCCTCCTCGACCACATCGTGCCTGACCGGGTGCATGTCCTTGGCGAGGGCCGGATCGTCGAGTCCGGCGACCGGGACCTGGCGCTGCGCCTCGAGGCCGAGGGGTACCGGCGCGCGGGCCGAGCCACCCGCTGAAGGGGCTTCCCGTGGAGCTTGAGCGCCATTACGCTGCCGCGGCGGCGCGGCTGCCCGGAGCCTTCGCGGACCATGTCGCGCGCTTTTTCGACGGGGGCGGCTTTCCCACGGCCCGGGACGAGGACTGGCGGCATTCGACGCCCGAAGTTCTGACCCGGGTCGGGTTCGAGCCCTTCGCCGCGGCTCCCCGGACGGCGGGAAACGGCGCCGGAGCCGCGGCGGCGCTGGCCGGGACGGCGGCCCGCTTCCGGTTCGGGCCCACCGAGCTGGCAGCTGCGCGGAGCTGGGTGAATGGCGGGTCGGTCCCGTGGCCGGGTCCAGTCGCTGAGAACCGGGAATCCCTGTTTCGGATCGGACCGCTCGCCGGCGACGCGGCGGTGGACAGCGCCTCCGAGGGCGCGGGCGCGGCATGGCTGCGGCAGCCGCTCGATCTCATGAACCGGGCGTTTCGCCATGGTGGGGCCGAAGTGCGCGTCCCGCGCGGCCGCGATGCGGGAGCCCTCCTGCTGTTTTCGGCGCGCACGCCGTCGGCGCCACGGGCGCAGATGCTCCATCCACGCTTCCGGATCGTGCTCGAGCCCGGCAGCGCCGCCACGGTCGTCGAGGTGCACGCCGGTGACGCCGGAGACGGCGGCTGGACGAATCCGACCACCGAGGGGCGGATTGGGGCGGACGCCCGCCTCGACTACCTTCGGGTCGACCTGGAGACCGGCGGGATCGTCCACACCGGACGGTCCACCTTCCGCCTGGAGCGAGGCGCCCGCCTGCGCTCGACGGTGCTCGCGCTTGGCGCCGGGATCTCCCGCTCGGACGCCTCCGTGGTGCTCGCCGGCGAGGGCGCCGAGGCCGACCTGAACGGCCTGTTCCTCGGCCTCGGGCAAGGGGTTGCCGATCAGCACACGCTGGCGATCCACGCCGCGCCTCGGGCGGTCAGCCGTCAGCTCTACAAGAGCGTGCTCGCCGACGCCTCGTGCGCGATCTTTGACGGCAAGGTGGTCGTGGCTCCGGGGGCGGTCGGCACCGACGCCAGCCAGGCGAATCGCAACCTGCTGCTCTCGGAAGAGGCCCGCGTCCACACGCGGCCCCGCCTGGAGATCCTGAACGACGACGTGAAGTGCGCCCACGGCGCCGCCATCGGCCGCCTTGACGAGAACGCGCTGTTCTACCTGCGGAGCCGCGGTCTCGGCCGCATGGACGCACGCGAGATGCTGGTGGCCGGGTTCGCCGGCGAGGTGATTCGCAACCTCCCCTCGGCCGCGGCGCGTGAACTCGCCGAGTCGGGGCTCGCGGCCATCCGCGCCACCGGGAACTGGACCGCATGAGCCCTTCGGCGACGCCCGGATCCGCCTATCCGGTGGACCGCATCCGTGAGGACTTTCCCATCCTCCGCGAGGAGGTCCGGGGCCATCGGATCGCCTACCTGGACAATGCCGCGAGTTCCCAGAAGCCGCTGTCGGTGCTGGACGCCGTGGAAGACGTCTACCACCACGGCTACGCGAACATCCATCGCGGGGTCCACGTCCTCGCGGAGCGGGCGACGGCCCACTACGAGCGCTCCCGCCGGCGGATGGCCGCCTTCATCGGCTCCGGGTCGGCCGACGAGGTGATCTTCGTGCGGGGAACGACGGAGGGGCTGAACCTCGCGGCGTCCTGCCTCGGACGCCATGTGCTCAGGGAAGGTGACGAAGTGCTGCTCACCGAGATGGAGCATCACTCGAACATCGTTCCCTGGCAGATGGTGGCCGGGCCGGTCGGAGCGCGCGTTCTCGCGGCGCCGGTGACCGACGCCGGCGAGCTCGACCTCGATGCCTTCGCCGCGCTTCTCTCGGATCGCACCCGGATCGTCTCCGTCGTCCACATCTCGAACGCACTGGGGACGGTGAATCCGGTGCGGAAAATCGTCCGGATGGCGAAGGAACGAGGGGCCTACGTGGTGGTTGACGGGGCCCAGGCTGCCCCCCACCACCCGATTCGGGTCCGCGAACTGGGATGCGACTTCTACGCCCTCTCCGGCCACAAGATGTACGGGCCCTCCGGGATCGGCGTGCTGTGGGGCCGCCGCGAACTGCTCGAGGCGATTCCCCCGTGGCAGGGCGGCGGCGAGATGATCGAGCGGGTCCGCTTCGACCGCACCACCTACGCGCCGCCGCCGGCCAAGTTCGAGGCCGGCACGCCCAACATCGCCGGCCCGGTCGGGCTGGCGGCCGCCGCCGACTATCTCGAGGGGGTGGGCCTCGAGGCGGTGGCCGCCCACGAGCGAACGGTGCGCGAGTACGCCGAGGAGCGCCTCGGAGACGTCCCGGGGCTCCGGATCCTGGGCGCCGCCGACGAGAAGGCCGCGGTGGTTTCGTTCGTGCTGGAGGACGCGCACCCGCACGACCTGGGCACCGTGCTCGACCACGCGGGCGTCGCCGTCCGGACCGGCCATCACTGCGCCCAGCCGCTCATGGATCGCTTCCAGGTGCCGGCCACCGTACGGGCATCCTTCGGGCTCTACAACACGACGGCGGAAGTGGATCGGCTCGTCGCTGGCATCGAGGCCGCCCTGGAGATCTTCCGTCCGTGATTTCGCCGGGCGGCGGGCTTGCCGACCTCTACCGGGAAGTGATCCTGGACCACAGCCGGAGCCCGCGAAACCGCGGCGAGATGGCGGAAGCGAACCGCCAGGCCGACGGCTTCAATCCGCTCTGCGGGGACCGGCTGCGGCTCTTCCTCAGGGTCGACGCGGACGATGCTGTCCGGGAGGCGTCGTTCGTCGGAGACGGCTGCGCCATTTCCACGGCGTCCGCTTCGTTGCTCACCGAGGCGCTTCGGGGCCGGAGCCAGGAGGAGGCTCTCGACCTGATTCGCCGGTTCCGGGCGATGGTCTCCGGTGAGACGGAGCCGGGAGATCCGGCGCTCGGCAAGCTGGCGGTCTTCGCGGGGGTCCGCGACTATCCGACCCGGGTGAAGTGCGCAACCCTGGCCTGGCACACGCTCAAGGCGGCCCTCCTGAAGACCGGCGAGACCGCCCGCACGGAATGACGACCATGACCGAGACAACTCAAACCCCCGCCGCCCCGAACCAGGAGGTCCACGACCTCGTGGTGGATGTGCTGCGGACCTGCTACGACCCGGAGATTCCGGTGGACATCTACGAGCTGGGCCTCGTCTACCGCATCGACGTGGACGACGGAGGCAAGGTCGAGGTGGACATGACCCTGACCTCTCCTGCGTGCCCGGTCGCCGGCACTCTCCCGCCGGAGGTCGAGCAGAAGATCAGCCGGGTGGACGGCGTTGCGGGCGCCCGGGTGGACGTGGTCTGGGATCCGCCGTGGACCCCCGACCGGATGACCGACGCCGCCAAACTCCGCCTCGGCCTTCTCTGACCCGGCGGCCGCCCGACCGAGACCCGGAATCGGGCGGCGGGATCACCGCCGGCTTGCCGCCGATCCGGGGCGGCGATTCCCGGGCGGTGCTGGTTCCCGGCGGGATTTTCTGCGCGGTTGGCACAATCCGATGTCCGAATCGGCGCGCGCGCGGAGCCTTTGAAGGTGGAGGGCGCAGCGATGGCCTTTCTGACTCACATTGAGCGCCACGATGCCGCGCCATGGCTCTCGGAGGGCGAGTCTGTCGCCGGCGGCAGTGATGCAACGCCTGGCGGAGCTTTCGTGCGAGCAGCAGGAGAAACTCAGGAAGGCAGCAATGCTTCGCGGCGCAGGTTTGCCGCAGAGCGCGGAGGATCTGGTCCAGGAGGCGTACTCGACGGTGCTCGGCGGTCAGCGTTCCTGTCCGGCTGACGTCGACTTCCTCACGTTCCTGCGGAACGTGATTCGCAGCGTGGCGAGCAACTGGCGAAAACAGGTCGAACGGGCGCGCGAATTGCCCTTGGAGGAAGAGGTCGCCAACCCGGACCCCGACCGGTGGGCGAAAGAGCGCACGGAGAAAGTTCTGGCGCTCTTCGACGGTGACCCGGTTGCGAGGAAGGTGCTTCTGCTGATGCTCAGGGAGAAGCGAGGCCGCGCTCTCCGCCGGGCCGCCCGGCTGGATCACCGGGGTCTAGCAACCGTCCGGCGCCGCATCCGGCGGCGAACGGAGCGCGCCCGCAAGCGGGGGCAGCTGTGATCTGGCGCCGGCTGCTCGGCCGCTTCCGCGGCCCCTCCTCCAGTCACGAGCTCGACGCTCTCCTCGACGAGCTCGTCGACGATGTCTTCGACCTCACCGACGAGGAGCTGCGGGCCGAGCTGCGTGAGGATGGCGAGCTGCTGCGCGTCCACCCGACGCGACTCTCCCGCATTCGACGGCGAGGCCGAGAGGAAGCCCTCTCCTTCCGAGGCCCGTATTCCGAAGTGAAGGGCCTGCTTCCCGATTTTCGGACGGCCCCGTTTGCCGCCGGCGAGGAGATGCCCCCGAATCCCCGTCTCCGGGCGGTCGTGAGAGAGGCGAACGCGCTCTGGACCCGCCAGCCGGTGGGGTCGGTCTCGAACACGTACGCGCTCGTCCAGCACCGGGAAGCGGTCGAGACGTGTTTCCTGGAGTTACCGGGCTTCGTGCCGGCGAATCCGGAAGTGGAGCTGACGCTCTCGCAGTTCGGGGAGTGGATGGAGTTCGGGTTCCCTCTCGGGGACGGGCACACGTTCCACGACGCCTCCGGCCACGACCTGCGGCTCCGCTTCCGGATCTCCAACTCGGTGGACGGCTCGGCGCCGCTCCTGCTGCGGTGCGACTGGTACCGGCCGGCCGGCGGCAGCTGCCTGACCGTCGGCCGGGACATGGACGCGCGGGTCCTGCACAACCGTCAGCCCCTTCGGCTGGTCGCGAAGCAGATCCCGCGGCTTCTCGACGGCGTGAACGATGACATTCAGACCCTCCGTCACTGGCAGGAAGAGCCCGTGTCCAAGGAGGAGCTCGGCGGCTGGGCGGACGGGGCGCTCAGGAAGAAATGGACCCCTTCCGAAGCGGCCCGGGTGTACGGCATCTGTCTGTCCGGCCATGACCCCTGGATCCGGCGAGGGGGTCGGGGACTTCCATCCAGCCTGTGGAAACGGTGGAAGGCGGTCCCCGGAGAGCGGGTTCCCGGTTTCTCCGCCCGGGCGGAGACCCGCTACGACGCGGCACTGGCGCTCGCCTGGGTGGCCTCCCGGAATCTGGATCTCGTGACCGCAATCCGCCGGCAGGGGCAGATTCCCCAACTCCTCGACCGGATCCCCGGAGCCAGGGTTCCGTCCCGCCCCGGGAAAGGCACCTGGCTCGGGACCGCGCCCGAGGCTCGGGCCAAGAGCGCCGTCCTGTCCGCGGCCGAGGTCAGGAGGAGGGTGGACGCGCTCTCGAGAGCGGACCAGGCAAGACTTGCCCTGCTCGCCCGGAGGTATGTCCGGGGCACTTCGCGCGAAGCCGGCGACCTGCTCTGGAAGGCGTATCGGGGCGTGGTGTGGGAAGGCCGCGGGCCCCGCGCGTACCGGGGCGTGGTGTGGGAAGGCCGCGAGCCCCGCGCGAACCGGGGCGCGGTGTGGGAAGGCCGCGGGCCCCGCGCGAACGTTCCGGCCCTGATCGTTCTGGTGTGGGCCATGCGCCGTCTGGCACGGGGCGAAGAAGCCGACGAGTGGCCGGTGGAGGGGCAGAGGTATCGCGTGGTCTCTCCCCGGTGGGAGAGTCTGGAGGGCGCCCCCCTCGAGGAGGTCTTCCATCTTCCCGATCGGGCACTGCGGGCCCGGCTCGAGGCAGCCGGAGAGTCGGTGGAGAGCTGCTCCATGGAGTTTCAGGGAGCCTTGCGCCGAGGAAGAGCGCGGATGTGCGGCTTCCTTCCCGAGGCGCACGCTTCCCCGGCGCCCTCCCTCCGCGCGGCCCGGGCTCCTGACGAGTTCGAGGACGGTTACGGTGCTGCCCGACGCGGTTCCCAGCGGGTCCTCTGTTACGGGGGCGCCGTGTCCCGGCTCACGGAGCTGCTGCCCCGGTTCGAAATGGCTCCTTTCGCCGCCGATGCGGCGATGTCGCCGCGGCCCGGCCAGCGTCTGGTCGTGAGAAAGGGAGACCGCCACTGGCGTCCCATGGCGGTGGGAGCCGTCTCCGACGGCTACGCCCTCGTCCAGCATCAGGAGGCCGTGGACCTCTGTCTCCGCGCTCTGGAGCAGGCGGGCCTGGATGGCGATCGGCTGCCGGGGGTGCTGACGCTCTCGGCGCTCGGCGAGTGGATGGAACTCGGCTTCGTCCTGCCGGCCCGGTACCGCTTCCGCGACCGCCACGGGTACGACATGGAGTTCCGGTGCAGCATCTCCAACTCGGTGGACGGCTCCACTGCGCTGCATGTGCGGTTCGCGTGGCACCGCCAGATCTGCTCGAACGGCATGACCGTCCCCGTTTTCGGGGGATCGGAGAGGAGTCTCCACCGGCGCGGACTCGCTCTGGACCGCGTAGGGGCGCGCGTTTCCGCCGGGCTGCGTGCGGTTCTCGACTATCGCCGCGTCCTGATGGGCTGGCAGGAGCGCTCGGTGGACGAAGCGACGGTCGCTGCATGGGCAAACGACCTCGTGAAGGGGAAGTGGGGCACCCATGCCGCGGCGCGCGTGTACCGCATCTGCATGACCGGCTTTGACGTCACTTTCCAGCCCTTCAGCGGAGGCGCCCCGTCGGACCTGGCGCAACTCGGCTCGAAGCGAAAGCGGGTACCCGGCTCCCCCACGCTGGCGGACAACGAGTACGACGTGGCGCAGGCGCTCTCCTGGGTCGCCTCCCGCAACGCGAACCTCGAGGAAAGGACCCGCCGGCAGGCGCAGATCGTCCCGCTCCTCGACCGGCTCTCCGCCGGGTAATGCCGGGCTGCGCGGCCAGGAGCTCCCCGTTGCGGCGGGATGTCCGCATCGAGGGGAGGCCGGAGCCTAAAAGGGGCATGAGACCGCTACACGTTGACGACGAGCCCCGTTCGGGATACGAGGAACCAGGCCGGCGGATCCGCTCCCGCGGAGAATCCGTCGAGGAGGCCGCGGCCGCGTTCGATCGCAGCCTCCGCGACGCGGGCATCCGGGTGGGCGGGTTCTTGCCAGGCGGCGGCGGTGCGCCGCCCGGATTGCTGACGGTCCAGGCGGCGGCAGGGGCGCATCGCCACTCCCTGCGGAAGTCGTGGCCCGTTCTCCGCTTCAAGGGGGCGCCTTCCGAGCTCGTGGGCCTGCTGCCGGGGTTCGAGCTGGCTGCGTTCAGCCCCGGCGCCGGGGTCCGGCCACACCCCCGTCTGCGAATCGTCCTGCGAAAGCCGGACCGTCACTGGTCCCGCCAGGCCGTGGGCGCGGTGTCCGACACCTATCGGCTCGTGCAGCACCGGGAGGCGGTGATGCTCTGTCTGCGCAGCCTGGAGCGCGCCGGCCTCCGGAACGACGACCTCGAGACGGAACTCGCCTTCTCCGCGTTGGGCGAGTGGATGACCTGCAGCTTCACGCTCCCGCGGGACGGCTACGGCTACCGGGACCAGTACGGTGAAGACATGGATTTCCGCTGTGAAATCACGAACGCGGTGGACGGTTCCTCGTCGCTGCGTCTGTGGTTCGGCTGGTTTCGGCTGGTCTGCTCCAACGGCATGATGATCTTCGGCAAGCACGGCTCGGTGCGGAAGATCCATCGGCACGGGCTCGATCTGCTCTGGTTCGAACGCCGCGTCGACCAGGGGCTGGAGTCGGTACTCGAACATCACGGCACGCTGAACCGCTGGCAGCAGCTCCCGGCCTCCCGGCACGAGATCGCGCGCTGGGTGGACGACCCGGTTGAGAGGAAATGGGGCTGCCACCGGGCGGCCCGGGTCTTCAGCATCTGTGCGTCCGGCTTCGACCTCCGGATTCCGGGCGCGACCCCCGGTCCGCCGTCCCGGCTGGTGGATCGCATCGGGCCGGGCGACCGGGAGCGGGTGCCCGGATCGCCCGAGCAGGCCGCGTCGCGGTTCGACGTCGTCCAGGCTCTCTCGTGGGTGGCCTCCCGGCACCCGAACATCACGGATCGGATCCGCCGCCAGGGGGAGATCCCCGCGCTCCTCGACCGTCTCCCGGCCGCATCGCCGGGGAGGGGCCCCGCTCCGTAGGCCGATCCCGAGCGAGCCGCCACGCGGCCCCGGGATCGGTGCCGGCAGGGGGGCGGCCGGCGGCCGGGTCAGGCCCCGGGGCGGCGCTTGCGGCTGGCGAGCGCGTCGCGGACGAAAGCGTCGAAGAGGCGCTGATCGGCGACCTCGTCCATCCGTTCGGGGTGCCACTGCACGCCGAGCGCCCACCACTCGCCACCCCCCGGGCCGTCACCGTTGGGGCCGCGGTACTCCACGCCCTCGATCGTGCCGTCGGGGGTGTGGGCGACGGCGACGAGCCCCTCGCCGAGCCGGGAGAGAGCCTGGTGGTGGATGCTGTTCACCCGCCGGTCCGTGACACCGAGAATCCCCGCCAACCGGCTGGTCGGATCGATTCGCAGCGGATGACGGAATCCCGCGGCCTCAGCCGCCACGGTCGGAACCGGCGGGTGGTCGCCCCGTCCGGCGATGTCCTGGTGCAGTTCGCCGCCGAGGGCCACGTTGAGCGCCTGGACGCCCCGGCATATGCCGAAGACCGGGATCTGCCGCCGGCGGGCGGCCTGGATGAGCGCGATGTCCCAGGCGTCCTCCTCCAGGTCCACGTCACTGCTTGTCCCCTCGTCGGCAGCCCCGTAGCTCGCGGGACAGAAGTCCCCGCCACCAGTCAGTACTAGTCCGTCGAGAAGGGCAACCGTGTCATCGGCGGATCCGAGCGGCCCTGGGGGAAGGATCAGCGGCAGCCCTCCGGCGCGGCGCACCCCCTCCACGTACTCCTCGGCCAGCGTGTAGAGAGACTCCGGATCACCCACCTGGGTGCGGACCGGCCGCCTCCAGGAACTGAGCCCGATGCGGGGGCGTCGGGCGCCGCCGGCGTCGGTCGTCCGCATCACCGCCGCGGCGGCCGGATGCCGCGGAATTCCCAGTCGCCGCCAAGCGCGGTGGAGCGAACCTCCTCCGACTCCGTCGGCTGGGCGCCGAACCCGGCCGGGATGGGGAGCTCGCCGGCCACGATGCGGTTCGAGAGCCGCCCCAGCCCCTCCACTTCCACGACGACCTCGTCTCCCGGCTCCACCGGGCGGGAGCCGGCGGGGGTTCCGGTGAACACCAGATCGCCGGGCTGGAGGGTGTGGGTCCGCGCCAGGTCGGCGACCAGATAGCACGGATCCCAGCGCATCTCGCGGGTGTTGCCCGACTGTCGCAGGGTCCCATTGACCAGGGTGCGGATCTCCCGGTTCCGGAAGTCCCAGTCGGGCGCGGGGGGATCCAGGACCGGGCACAGCGTGTCCGCCCCCTTCACCCGCAGCATGGAACCGGCGTCCGTGTCCCGGAAGTCGTGGAGCCCGAAGTCGTTGCCCACCGTATAGCCGGCGATGAACGCGCCGGCCTCGGCCGGAGTGATGCCCCGGCACGCCCGGCCGATCACCGCGACGATTTCCCCCTCGAAGTTCAGGTAGCGGCACCCGGGAGGGCGCACGACCGGATCGCCGTCTCCGATGAGGGCGCTTGCCGGCTTCAGGAAGTACGTCGGGGCAGGGGGCAGCCGCGCCCCGAATTCCTCCACCCGGCTCTGGTAATTCAGGTGCACGCAGAGGATCTTGCCGGGCTGCATGGACGGCGGAAGGCTACCAACGCCCTCCCCCTCGACAAGCCCCCGAACCCCCGCCGCTGTCGGCACGAGACTGCCTGAGGGGCCGGCGGTGCGGCAGAGGCCGGCGGGGACGCCGGCGCTCCATGGGGACGGCGTAGGCCGGCGGGGACGCCGGCGCTCCAGGGTGCGGCGCAGGCCGGCGAGGACGTCGACGCTTCATGGGGGACGGCGTAGGCCGGCGGGGACGTCGGCGCTCCAGGGTGCGGCGCAGGCCGGCGAGGACGTCGACGCTCCATGGGGAAGGCGCAGGCCGGCGGGGACGCCGGCGCTCCAGGGTGCGGCGCAGGCCGGCGGGGACGTCGGCGCTCCAGGGTGCGGCGCAGGCCGGTGGGGACGCCGGCGCTCCAGGGTGCGGCGTAGGCCGGCGGGGACGTCGGCGCTCCATGGGGACGGCGCAGGCCGGCGGGGACGCCGGCGTTCCAGGTAACTCCGGGTGTCCGGGACGTAGCATCCACAGGCCATGCCTCGCGCCACCGAAAACTGCGCGACTCCGTGGGACGCGATCGTCTCCCACGACACCTACACCGGCGGAGTTCCCTGGAAACTCTTTGCCCGGATGCGCGAGCAGGGGGCGCCCTGCCGGGTGGCAGAGCCGGACGGCGCCGGGTTCTGGGCGCTGACGCGCCACGAGCAGGTCTTTTCGGCCTCCACCACGCCGTCGCTCTTCTCCTGCGCCCGAGGCATCCGGCTGGAGGAGCTCGCCGAGGAGGAACTCGAAGCGCGCCGGACCATGATGGAGTACGACGGAGCCGAACACGCCCGCCTCCGGCGCCTGGTTGGCGCCGGCTTCTCGCGCCGCTCCATCGCAGGCTACGAAGCCGCGGTCCGTTCCCTCGCCTCGGAGGTCCTCGACCGCGCGCTCGAAATGCGGGAGTTCGACTTCGTTCCGGCCGTCTCGCGGGAACTGCCGATCCGGATGCTCTGCCGGATCCTGGGGGTGCCCGAGGCGGATGCCGGAGACCTCGTGGAGTGGGGTGACGCGCTCATCTCGAACGCTGACCCGGAGTTCTCCATGGCGGTGATCGACCAGGAGGACACGGAGGCGTTTCGCCTACTCCCCTTTCGCAGTCCGGCGGCGCGCTCGGTCTTCGAGTATGGGCGCGCCATCCGCCGGGAGAGGCTCCGTCGGCCCGAGGACGATGTGCTCTCGGCGATGCTTGCGACGGACGCCGGCCCGCGGCCGCTCACCGAACTCGAATTCCTGAACTTCTTCCTGCTGCTGATCGTCGCCGGAAACGAGACCACCCGTCACACGATCACTCTCGGCCTGCTCGCCCTGCTCGAACACCCGGAGGCGTTCCGGATGCTCGCAGGGGACCCCGATGACCGGGATCTCTTCAGCTCCGCCACCGAAGAAATCCTGCGCTGGACCTCGGTGACGATGCACTTCCGCCGCACCCTCACCCGGGACGTGGACTTCCACGGCGCCCGGATGCGCGAGGGGGACAAGGCCGTCCTCTGGTACATCGCGGCGAACCGCGACGGCGCGGTGTTTCCCGATCCCGACCGGTTCGACCTCCGCCGTGCGCCGAACCCTCACCTCGCTTTCGGGGCCGGCCGCCACGTGTGCCTCGGGGCGTGGCTGGCCCGCCTGGAAGTCCGGGTGACGATGGAGGAACTCTTCCGGCGTGTCCGCCGGATCGACCTCACCGGACCTCCTGACCGTCTTCGCTCCAATTTCATTCACGGCGTGAAGCACCTGCCGGTGCGTCTCGAACCGAGGTAGGCGGTCCGTCGGCCGCGAGCAGGGACACGGCGGTCAGCAGCAGCGCGTTGCCGCCAGCCACGACGTCCTCGTCGGAGCTGTACTCGCGGGGGCTGTGGCTGACCCCGCCCACCGACGGAATGAAGATCATCCCGGTGGGGCACACGCGGGAGAACATCTGGGCGTCGTGGCCGGCGCCGGAAGGCATCCGGCGGCAGGACCGCCCGAGGTGGCCGGCGACCGCCTCGACGAGAGAAATCACCCGCTCGTCGAAGACCGCCGGACCAAACTGCGCCAGCTCCCGACGCGCCACCGTGACCCCCTCCTTCGCCGCTGCGTTATCGAGGCCGGTGAAGAACCGCTCCGTCGCTTCGTCGAGCCGGGCGGGGTCGGGGTTGCGCAAGTCGATGGTGAACTCCACCCGGCCGGGCACGACGTTGGTGAGCCCGGGCCACAACCGGGCGCGGCCCACCGTGGCCACCTGGTCCGGAATCCCGGTCGCCAGCCGCCGGAGGAGCAGCACCGCCTCGGCCATGACCACTCCGGCATCGGTGCGGAAACGCATCGGCGTCGTTCCGGCGTGGTTTGCCCGTCCGGTGAGCGTGATCTCCTCCCAGAGGATGCCCTGCACCCCGGTCACCGCTCCGAGACCGAGGCCTTCGGCTTCGAGCACCGGCCCCTGCTCGATGTGGAGCTCCGCGTAGGCCGCCGGAACCGGACCCGGCAGCGGCGCCTCGCCGCGATACCCGATGGCCGCCAGTTCGTCCCCGAGCGTCTGGCCCTCGCCGTCAGGGGACACCAGCGCCTGGGCGGCGGCGACGCCCATGCCCCCGGTGTAGACCAGGCTCCCCATCATGTCGGGGTGGTAGCGGGAGCCTTCCTCGTTCGAAAAGGCCCCGATCTCCAGCGGGCGCCCGGTCTCGACCTGGTGATCGTTCAGGGTGCGCACCACCTCCAGCGCCGCGAGCACGCCCAGGTTGCCGTCGTAGCGCCCGCCGTTCCCAACGGTGTCGATGTGGGAGCCAAGCATGACGGCGGCCCGCGCCGGGTCGCCGGCTCCGTTCCGGCGCCCGATCACGTTGCCGATGCCGTCGACGCGCACCTCGAGCCCGGCGGCTTCCATCCAGCCCTTCACCAGGTCCCGGCCGAGGCCGTCGGCCGGAGTGAAGGCGAGACGTTCCACACCGCCGTCCGGAGTCCGGCCCACTTCGCCGAGGGCGGCGATGTCTTCGAGGAGCCTCGGGCCGTTGATCCGGAACCCCGGATCCCGCACTTCGGGCGCTCCTCCCCCGGGCATGAACGCGCCCCCTCCCTCAGCCGGCCCGGCCCGCGGCGCTATTCGCCGCCAGCTCCGGCGGCTTCGAGGCGACCCTGGATGTCGTCGAGCTGGCCGCGGAGCTCGGCGTAGCGGTTCCGGGCGTCCTGTCCTGGCGGCTGGTCGGCGCTGTCGAGGTTTCCGGCGAGATAGGAGATCTGGTCCACCAGCATCGGCTGTGAATAGCGGATGGGGTCGGTCACCAGCTCCCCGTGAATCGCTGCGAGCGCTTCGGAATCGCTGCCCGCCATCGCTGCCTCGACGCGGGCCGCGGCGCTGCGAGCGTCGCTCAGGAGGTCCCGGGCGAGGAGGGCGAGTGCCACCTGCTCGCGGACGTGCTCGGCGGTGACCCAGCCCTCGGCGGTGATCCTCGGGTCCATCTGGAGGTGGAAGTCCCGGCTCTGGCTTGTCCCGTCCGCGGTCAGGGTGACCGTGTAGCGGCCGGGCGCCGCGAGCGGGCCGCGCCCGGTGACGCGTCCGTCGGCGTTGCGGGCGCCCTCATGGCGCATGTCCCAGGCGAACCGGTGGATGCCGGCGGCGATCGGGACCGTCGGGCTTCCGCTCCGTCGGAAGCCAGGGGCGCGCATGCCCTGGGTCCGCTCTCCCTCTTGTCCGGGGCCGGCGCTGCGGTAGCTGCGAATGAGCCCGCCGTCCGGGCCGTGGATCTCGATCGCTGCTTCGGAAACGCCCGCCGGGAGCCGGTAGGTGAACCGTGGTCCCGGAGTCGGGTACTCCGGATCGGCCGGCGATCCAGCGGCGAAGGGGTTGCCCGAGAACCGCAGGCGGATCTCGTCGCGGGGCTGGAAGAGGTGCACTCCGTCCGCCGGAACGTCGGCCTCGTGCAGCGGGGACACGTCGTCGAGGATCCAGAAGCTCCGCCCCATGGTGGAAATGGCGAGGTCCCTGCGCACGACCTTGATGTCGGTGATGGGCGTGATGGGCAGGTTCTGCTGGAACTTCGACCAGGTCTCCCCCCCGTCGAAGGAGATGAACATCCCCCACTCGGAACCGAGGTAGAGGAGTCCCTCCCGGTCCGGGTCCTCCCGCACGACGCGCACCGGATGGTCGTTCGGCACGCCGTTCGTGCCGTCGGTCATGCGCGTCCAGGTCTCGCCGTAGTCGGTGGTCCGGTAGGCGTGCGGGGTGAAGTCGCCGAGCTGGTAACGCAGCACCGCCGCGTAGGCCCGGGAGGGCTCGTGCGGCGAGACTTCGATGTTCTGGACCCGCCCGTACGGTCCGAGGGCCGGAGGCGTGACTTCCTGCCAGGTCCGGCCCCCGTCGCGGGTCACGTGGATCGGGCCGTCGTTCGCGCCGGCCCAGATCACCCCCTCCTCGTGGGGGGACTCCTGCACGTCATACAGGACGGCGAAGTGTTCCTCCCCGGTCACGTCCAGCGTGATCGGATCTCCGGAGACGACTTGCGTCTCGGGGGTGAACGCGGTCAGGTCGGGGGAGATCTGCCGCCACGTGCGGCCGCCGTTCTCGGTCACATGCACGTACTGGGAAGCGTGGTAAACGCGGTTCGGGTCATGCGGCGAGACGTGGATCGGAACCGTCCGCTGGAAGCGGTACTCGAGGTCCTTCGGGTTGTGGCCGTAGATGTTCCAGAAGCCGACGTAGTACTGCTCCTCCTGGCCGGTGCGCATGTTGTAGAGCCCGAAGCGCCCCTTGCAGTTCGCATAGACGACAGCCGGGTCTCCCGGCTTCGGCACGACGGGCCCGGTCTCGCAGCCGCCGATCGCCTCCCAGTGGGCGGTCGGGCCGCCTGGCCGGTACTCGGTTGGCCAGGCCGGCACCGAGATGGTCGAGTTGTCCTGCTGGCCGGCGTAGAGCCGGTACGGATAGTCGTCGCTCACGTCGACCTGGTAGAGCTCGGCGGTGGGCTGGTTCTCCTGGGTCGACCAGGTTTCGCCGCCGTCGATGGTGACGTTCGCCCCGCCGTCGTTCGCCTGAATCTGGATGTTGGGGCTGTCCGGGTTGATCCACAGATCGTGGTTGTCGCCGTGGGGGGTGAACTTCCGCTCCCAACTGGCGCCGCCGTCGGTGGACTTCCAGTAGCCCTCCGCCATGCCCCACAGGGTGTCGGCGTCCGTCGGGTGGGCGTGGAGATTCGTATAGTAGAAAGGCCGGTTGCGGATCGGCTGGAAGTCGCTCACCTGCCGCCAGGTATCGCCTTCATCGTCGGAGCGGTAGACCCCGCCGTCGGAGCCGGGCGCTTCGATCAGCACGTAGACGCGGGAAGGGTCCGCTGGCGAAACTGCGAGGTCGGATTTCCCCCGCAGACCGGTCGGCAGCCCGTTCTCCAGCGGTTCCCAGGTGTCCCCGCCGTCGCGGGTGCGGTGGAGGCCTCCCTCCATGCCGCCGGAGCGGATCGTCCACGGCTTCCGTTCCGCCTCCCACATCGAGGCGTAGATGGTGTCCGGATCGCCCGGCTTGAATTCGAGGTCCGTCGCCCCGGTCTGCTCGGAGACGAAGAGGACGAGTTCCCAGTTCTCTCCGCCGTCCGTGGTGCGGTACACCCCGCGCTCCGGGTTTGCTGCGAAGGGATTACCGATCTGGGCGATCCAGGCGGTGTCCGGATCCTCGGGATGGATGAGCACCGCGCCGCTGCTGCCGGTCTCCTCGAGCCCCAGGCTGCGCCAGGTGGCGCCGGCGTCGTCGGAACGGTAGACGCCCTTGCCGATGATCACGTTGCTGCGGAGTCCGTCGGAGCCCGTGGTGACGTAGACGACGTTCGGGTTGCTCTCAGCGACCGCGATCGCCCCGATCGACGGGCTCAGGAAGGTCCCGTCGGAGATCGGGACCCAGTTGTGTCCGTAGTCGGTGGTCTTCCAGACTCCGCCGCCGGTGGCGCCCATGTAGAAGGTGGACGGCTGCGAGCGGTGCCCGGCCACGGCCGTGACCCGCCCGCCCCTGGAGGGGCCGACCATCCGGTACTGCATGGCCCCGATCAGGTCGGCGTCCGGCTGCGCGGCCGCGTCGGGCCCTGTGGTGAGCAAGGCGGCAAGGGCCGCGAGAGGAAGGGAAACAAATCGACTGCGCATGGAAACCGCCTGGATGAAGAGCCTTGAAAGGGAGAGGAACAGGCGATTTTATGGCCGCCCGCACCCGGGCCGGCTCGAAGCGGCGGCGCGGCCTAAACGGTGGGCCCCGGCCCGGCCCGGCGTCAGCGCCGGTTGGGTCGGCGCGGGGCCGGGCCCCCGCGGCTCCCGGCGGCAGGACGCCTCGGGGTTGCCTGTCGCGGCCGTGAACCGGCGCCGGTGCGCGAACCGGGCGCGCGCGGGCGGGGCGGAGCCGCCCGTCTGTCGCGCGGAGCTGCCCGAAAGGGCGCCGGCCGAGCGCGCCCGAACCCGCCGGCGGCCGGCGCCCGGGGCGCGGGCTTTCCGAGCTTCCGGGGAATCCGCCGCGTTCGCGGCGCGTCGCCCCATGGAGCGCCGGCGTCCTCGCCGGCCCGCGCCGCACCGTCAGTCCCTCGGCGGAACCCGCCGCGAGCGGACCGTCGCGAGGACGTCCCCACCGGGCTCGCGCGACGAACGACGGACCGCTCACGGAAGAACCAGGTCGTGGAAGTCAGTTCCGGCGCGACCGGCGTCAGCGCGTAGAAGGTCACCCCGTCCCGTCCCCGCTCGAGGAGGTCCCAGGAGCCCCGGTCCCAGCCGGTCATGAAGTCCAGATGATCGCGATCCAGGTCGGCGATCGTGACCGTCAGCACCCGCTCGTCGGGAGTCTGCGCCTCCGCGCCCGCCGCCAGCACCAGCCCCGCGGCCACCAGCCCGAGGCGCCCGAAACCGTTCACTCGCCTGCGCCCCCCACAGCGCACAGGAAGCAAGCCACGTGCCCCGCCCGGGCGCGGCGCAAGGGCGTGCGGAGGGTCAGGCAAAGACGCTGCCGTGTCATTGGGGCGAAGCGTACAAGCCGCCCGGCCGCCTCCGGTTTCGCCCGCCTACGGTTGTTAGGCTCCCGCGCCGGACAGGAGGCCCGTTCCCCGATGAGCATTTCCCGACTCTCCCGCACGCTCCGCTGCTCCGCCGCCATCGCGCTGGTGCTGGTCGCCGGCGCCGCCGCGGCGCTCGCCCAGGGCGGCTCCGAGACCGCCCTGGAAGCGGAATGGGCCCGGCTCGAGCCGCTCTCGGGCGGCTCGCTCGGGCTCGCGGCGATCCACCTCGAGACCGGCCGCACGGCGTTCCTCCATCCGGACGACCCGTTCCCGATGGCCAGCACCTACAAGGTGCCCATCGCGGTGGAGCTCCTGCGGAGGGTGGACGCGGGTGAATTCGGCCTCGACCACATGGTGGACATCGCGGCTTCGGATCTGTCCCCAGGCAGCGGCACACTGAGCCGGCTCTTCGACGACCCCGGTGTCTCGCTCTCCATTCTGAACCTGATGGAACTGATGCTGCTGATCAGCGACAACTCGGCGACGGATCTCTGTCTGCGGGCCGCCGGCGGAGCGGAGCGGGTCACCGCGCGGATGAAGGAACTGGGCGTGGAAGGGGTTCTCGTGGCGCGCTCCACCGCCGACCTGATCACCAACTACATCGGCGCGGAAACTCTGCCGCCGCGGTCCGAGCGCACCCGCGCCACCTACACGGAGCACTACGGCGAGGTCTCCGAGGAAGCCCGGGGCCGCGCGCTGGCCGCCTTCGAGTCGGATCCGCGCGACACCGCCACCCCCCGGGGGATGGCGGCGCTGCTCCGGAAGATCTGGGAAGGCGAGGGCCTCTCGCCGGAGAGCCGCGATCTTCTGATCGACGTGATGGAGCGGTGCGAGACCGGCGCCGGGCGCCTCAAGGGCCGCCTGCCGGAGGGCACGGTCGTAGCGCACAAGACCGGCACGATCGGGCGCACCACGAACGACGTGGGCATCATCTATCTGCCCTCGGATGCCGGTCACGTCGTCATGGTCGGCTTCGTGAAGGAGTCCGACCTCCCGATCCCGGCCCGTGAGCGCGCCATCGCCGAAGCCGCCCGCGCCGCCCACGACTACTTTCTCTTCGTGCGCTGACCCCCCTACCCACCCCCCGGCGTCAATCAGGCGGAGCGAATGTCCCTGAGCGCGCCGAGAAAGGCGTCGTGGTCTTCGGCCAGACCGACCGAGACGCGGAGGAAGGTGGAAAGACCCCAGCCGCCACCGTCCTGCACATAGATGCCGCGCCGGAAGAGCTCCCAGGCGACCGGCAGGGCCTCTTCCCCCAGATCCGTCATCAGGAAGGGCGCCCGGTGCGGCCACGATGGACAACCCAGTTCCGAGAGCCCTGCCCGGAGCTGGGCGAGCCCCTCGTCGATGGTCCGGATGTAGCGGGCTACGTGATCGCGGTCATCGAGGGCCGGGCCGCACGCCACAGCCGCCGCGGTGTTCAATCCGAAGTCACCCCACCACACGCCGGTGGCCTTCTCGAAGGCCGGGCCGGAGCCGAGGATGTAGCCGAGCCGGAGCCCGGCCATCCCGTACGCCTTGGAGAACGTGCGGGCGACGATCACCGGGCCCCCTGACATCGCCAGCGACACGCAGTCCTCACCTTCATCGAGGAACTCGGCGTAGGCCTCGTCCACGATGAGCGCGCAGGCGTCGGGAATGGCCGAAAGAAGCTCGGCAATTCCGTCCCTCGGGATCGCGGCGCCGGTCGGATTGTTCGGGTTGGCAAGGTAGACGATGCGGGTGTCGGGGCGTATCGCGGCCTGCATTGCGGCCAGATCCACCCGCCCCTCGGGCCCCATCGGGATGCGGATCACCTCGGCTCCGATCTGCGCGGCGACGCCTCCGCACCACCCGTAGGTCGTCTCCGGAAGCACGAGACTGGTCGTTCCCGGCTTCAGGAACCCCCAGGGGATGAACTGAAGGAACTCCGTCGAGCCGCATCCGACGAGCACGTTCTCCCGCCCGACCCCATGGTGGGCGGCGATCCGGTCACGAACGACATCCGGATAGTTGTAGCGGGCGCCGCGGGCGAGCCCGTCGGCCGCCATCGCGGCGAGCGCCTGGGGGGACGGCCCCAGCGGGTTCTCGTTGAAGCCGATCCGGACCGCGTCCTCGGCGAAGCCTCCGTCGGGCCACACGGGAAGCGGATCGAGCCCGTTCCCGGCGTCTCCGGTGGGCGCCAAAGCCGGTTCTGCCGGTCCGCCGCCTCCCGGCGCCCGCTCACAGCCGGCCAGCGTCCCCGCCGCGGCGGCTCCCGCAGCCGCGGCGCCGACGGCGCGCAGGAACGCCCGCCGGCTGGGGCCGAGTCCGGCCGGATAGCACTCGAATCCCAGAGGTCGGGAGACCGCCGAAAACACCGTCTGCGCCATGAGGCACCTCCGCTGGCGCGGAAGCGTACCGCCGCCGGATCAGCGTTCCCGTTCCGCCAGCTTCCGTTCGAGCTCCCGGAGGCGGGCCTCCGTTGCAGCCAGCCGCTCGGCGAGTTCGGCCATGTCGATGCCGCTCACGCGCTCACGCAGCGCCTCGGAGGCCTCCCGCATCGCATCTCGGACGGCGTCGGTGTCAATCATCACCCGGGGCAGCTCCTCGCGCAGGATGTCCAACTCTTCCAGCTCGGGCATCTCGAAGTCGCCGCTGAACCAGACCGCCCCGCCTTCGCGTTCGGCCAGGACCGGCATCAGCGTCTCGGGCGCGCCTCCACGCACCACCTCGACGGCGACCTCGGTCTCCGGGTCCATCCGGCCCACCTTGCGCACGATCTGGCGGGACGATTTCACCTCCTCGTCGTCGATCCGGGTGATGAGGTCGCCCACTTCGAATCCGGCCGCCGCCGCGGGGCTGTCCTCGGCGACGCGCGAAACGAGGACGCCCGTGTCCTCGGAAGCGCCGTAGAACGCCCGGAGTTCATCGGTGATGTCGATGAGCTGGACGCCGAGATAGCTGCGGCCCATCGCGCTCACAACGACGCGGGCCCGCTCGGGACCCTCCTCGGACTGGCTGATGAAGGCGGCGCGCCTCGGGTCTCGTTCGAACCAGTAGGTCTGGGCGCCTGCGACCGCCGGCAGGGCAATCGCCAGGGCGAGCCCGGCCAGCAGGGGGCGTCGGAACGGGCGGGTTTCGGTGATCATGGGACTCTCCGGGTTGGGAAGAAACAAAGAGGTCAGCGGCGGGGCCTCCGCGTCGAGGCGGGAACGACCACCGGGCCCGGAGCCGCTGAAGCAGGTGGTTCCACGAAGGACCCGAGGTCGAAGAAGACATCCATCCGGTCGGTACCGCCGAGCCGGACGAACGGTCCGCCGGCGGCTCCGAAGGGATCGGGGCCTGGCTCGCTGGCGAGCAGGCGCAGAAGTTCGATCTGTTCCGCGAGGATCTGTGCTTCGTCCCGAAGCGCGAGGAACTCCTCCTGTTCCGGAGTCCGGGGCGCCGAGACCCGAGGGGTGGCGCCCGGGGTGTCCGTTCCGACCGGGACCGAGCGGGCCGGGAGGAGACGCCCGGCCAGGGCGATTCCGGCCGCCGTGGCGGCCAGCGCCGGCCAAAGCGCCCAGCGAGGAACCCGGCGCTGCCGCGTCCGCCGGGGTTCGGCCTCGATGCGCTCCATCACCGCGTCGGCGAAACCCGCCGGCGGGGCCTCGGAAGAGCTGCGCGCGGACAGGTCGGAAAGCAGGGTGCGCACCTCCTGGTCGGTGGGTCGGCGGGGCCGGGTCATGATGAGACTCCCTCGAAGGCCGGGGCCAGGAGCGCCCGGAGCTGCTTTCGGCCCCGGTGGGCGCGTGACTTGACGGTGCCCTCCCGCACTCCCAGCATCGCTGCGATCTCGGGGTAGGTCCAGCCCTCCACGTCGCGGAGCAGCACGGCCTCCCGAAAGGTCAGCGGCAGGCGCGGCAGGGCGCGGCGGAGGGCGTCCCGAAGCTCGGACCGCCAGGTCGCCTCCTCCGGTCCGCGGGCACCCGCATCGGGCGTCTGGTCGGCGCCGCCGGGAGCCGCTTCCTCGAGCGGCAGGTGGAAGCCGCGCACCGCGCGCCGGCGCCGCTCGGTCCGCACCAGGTTCGCCGCGATCCGGAACAGCCACGGCTCGAAGCGTCCGCGTTCGCGGTAGCGCGGCGCAGCGCGGTACACCCGCACGAACGTCTCCTGGGCGAGGTCGGCGGCCGTGTCCGGATCCCGGGTCAGGTTCAGGAAATAGCCGTACAGCCGCTTTTCGTAGCGCTCGACGATCGGTCGGAACGCACCGGCATCGCCCGCCTGCACCTGGCGCATCAGGGCCGGCGTGGAAGGCTCCTCCGCCGCGGGAGCCGCCTCCCCCGCCGCACCCGCGCCCGGTGCAGCGGGGAACGGGATCGCGGCGTCGAGGGTCGAGGTGGTCATCGGCGTTCGAGAATCAGAACGCGTGCGCGCGCAATCCGTTCCCGGACCGAGGGAAAACCTCACCGGCCCCCACCCCGGGAGCGCCGGCGTTCCCACCGGCCCCTGCACCGGGAGCGC
>JAAXGQ010000129.1:0-459 GCA_012271265.1 Vicinamibacteraceae bacterium | reverse complement strand
GGCCACCGCCGCAGGCGGGCATGGACCGTGGGCCTCCCGGCCCACGGTCCGTCGGCGCGTCGGCGCGGCACGAAGACTGCCTGAGGGACCGAAGTACGGCGCAGGCCGGCGGGGACGCCGGCGCTCCATGGTGCGGCGCGATCGGCAAGAGACCGAGGTGCCGCGCAGGCCGGCGGGGACGCCGGCGCTCCATGGTGCGGCGCGATCGGCACGAGACTGCGGTGCGGCGTAGGCCGGCGGGGACGCCGGCGCTCCATGGTGCGGCGCGGTCGGCACGAGACCGAAGTGCGGCGTAGGCCGGCGGGGACGCCGGCGCTCCATGGTGCGGCGCGGTCGGCACGAGACCGAAGTGCGGCGTAGGCCGGCGGGGACGCCGGCGCTCCATGGTGCGGCGCGGTCGGCACGAGACCGAGGTGCGGCGTAGGCCGGCGGGGACGCCGGCGCTCCATGGTGCCGGCG
>JAAXGQ010000128.1 GCA_012271265.1 Vicinamibacteraceae bacterium | reverse complement strand
GCGTCCTCGCCGGCCTGCCCCGCATCGTCCGTCCCTCCGGCACCGCGGGGGCTTCGGGCCCGACGGCGAGGGCGACGGGGCGCATCCGGGAACGCCTGGCCCGCACCCGGGCCCGGGTTGTTCCGCCGGTGGAGACTCCGCCCGCCGAGGTTGTTCCGGCGCGGGACGACGCCCCCCACCCGGCCGGAAGCCGCGCCGAGCGGATCGCGTTGCTGCGGGCGCGGTTGAACCGGGGGAGGCGGGACTGGCGCAGCGGGCCGCCGCCCGAAACCCCCGCACCCCCGCCGCCGCGCGGGAGCCGGGGGCGCGTGGATCGGTGGGCCGCGAGCGCCCCCGGCCCACCCTTCGAGCGGCACGAGGCCGTCGTGCCCCTCTCCGGCCGATGGGGACCGACCACTCTCGCCGGCCTCGCGCGACCCTCCGCCGCCCTGACCGCCCGCCTCCGGACCCGGGCGGATGAAGCCGGCGTCGACTTCTCCCGGACGCTATTCGTCGATACCGAGACCAGCGGCCTCGCCGGCGGGACCGGCACGTTCGCCTTCCTGATCGGGATCGGCCACCTGGACGGTGACGGCTTCCGGGTTGTCCAGTTCCTGCTGCGTTCGCCGGCGGGAGAGCGCGCCATGCTCGAACGGCTCGCCAAGACCGTCCGGGCGGTCGGCGGCGATCGACCCCACCTGGTCACCTACAACGGCGCCTCCTTCGACCTGCCGCTTCTCGACACCCGCTTCGCGATGACCCGGGTGGAAAACCCGTTCCGGGGCGGGCCCCACCTCGACCTGCTGCCGCCGGCCCGACGCCTGTTCCTGCCCGGACACGGGGGCGCCCGCCTGATGCAGCTCGAGCGGTCGCTGCTCGGGGTGGAGCGCGACGACGACATTCCCGGACACCAGATTCCCCAGGTCTTCTTCGAGTTTCTCCGCCTCGGACGCCACCCGCGAATGACCTCCGTCGTCGCTCACAACCGGGCGGACATCATCTCTCTCGCCGCGCTCGCGCTGCTGGCCTCGGAGCGGATGGAAGCCGGGTGGGACACCGACGAGCCGGTGGATCTCTTCGCCGCCGGCTGCCACATGGAGCATCGCCAGGAAGCGGAGGCCGCAGCTGCCTTCTTCGAGCGCGCCCTCGCCTGCGGCCTCGGCGGGGCATGGCGGGACGACTGTCTGCTGCGCCTCGGCGTGGCGGTGAAGCGCGGCGGCGACTGGAAGCGGGCCGCGCGGCTCTGGAGTCGGATCGAGCCGGCCGACAGCCGCGTCTGGCTCGATGCGCTCGTGTGGCTCGCCAAGTGGGAGGAGCACCACCTCAAGCGCCCCGGCCGGGCCCTGCTGCACGTCGAGGACGCCCTCGAGCGCCTCCCCCGCGTCGATCTGAGCGAGGGCCGCAGCACCCGCTGCTACGAAGAACTCGCCCACCGCCGGTCCCGCCTCACCCGGTCCCCCGCGCCGCCATAGCCGGACTGGACCGCGCCACCGCCCGCCTGGAGCGCCGGCGTCCCATGGAGCGCCGGTGTCCTCACCGGCCCCGCACCGGGAGCGCCGGCGTCCTCGCCGGCCACCGCACCGGGAGCGCCGGTGTCCTCACCGGCCACCGCACCGGGAGCGCCGGTGTCCTCACCGGCCCCACACCGGGAGCGCCGGTGTCCTCACCGGCCCCGCACCGGGAGCGCCGGCGTCCTCGCCGGCCACCGCCGCAGGCGGGCATGGTCGGTGGGCCTCCCGGCCCACGGTCGGTCGGCGCCAAGGGCGCGGTCGGCAGGAGACTGCCTGTCAGGCCGGCGAGGACGCCGGCGTTCCATGGGGGGGCGCGGTCGGCGGAGCCTGCCTGAGGGAGGTGCGGTGCGGCGCAGGCCGGCGAGGACGCCGGCGCTCCATGGGGGGGCGCGGTCGGCGGAGCCTGCCTGAGGGAGGTGCGGTGCGGCGCAGGCCGGCGAGGACGCCGGCGTTCCATGGGGGGGCGCGGTCGGCGAGAGCCTGCCTGAGGGACGTGCGGTGCGGCGTAGGCCGGCGAGGACGCCGGCGTTCCATGGGGGGCGCGGTCGGCGGGAGCCTGCCTGAGGGACCAACGGTGCGGCGCAGGCCGGCGAGGACGCCGGCGCTCCATGGGGGGCGCGGTCGGCGGGAGCCTGCGTGAGGGACGTGCGGTGCGGCGCAGGCCGGCGAGGACGCCGGCGCTCCATGGGGGGGCGCGGTCGGCGGAGCCTGTCTGAGGGACGTGCGGTGCGGCGTAGGCCGGCGAGGACGCCGGCGTTCCATGGGGGGCGCGGCCGGCGGGGGCCTGCCTGAGGGACGTGCGGTGCGGCGTAGGCCGGCGAGGACGCCGGCGCTCCATGGGGCGTCGCGGTCGGCACGCGACTGCCAGAGGGAGGTGCGGTGCGGCGCAGGCCGGCGAGGACGCCGGCGCTCCATGGGACGCCGGCGCTCCATGGGGGCGGCGGTGGGGAGATCGTGGTTCAATTCGGGGCGTGAGCAGTGCACTTCGACGCGGCGGCTGGCGGCTCGGGCTGGCCCTCCTGTCTTTTGCGGTTGCCGCGGGGACGACGGCGTGCGGCGGGGGGGAAGGTGGTCCCACGGTGATCCGCCTGGGGCACATCGGCTTTCCCGAATCCCCCTTCGATCACGGCGCCCGGCACTTCAAGGAGACCCTCGAGGCGCGCTTCCCCGGCCGGATCGAGGTCCGGATCTTCGGCGTCGGACAGCTCGGCGAAGACAAGGAGATGCTCGAAGGCCTCCGGCTCGGCACGCTGGAGATGCATGTCCCGTCGTCGGTGCTCCACTCCGTCGCCCCGGAGTTTGCGCTCTTCGACCTGCCCTTCCTGGTCCGCGACCGCGAGCACTTCGAGCGGATCATCGCGAGCCCGATCGGCGACGCCCTCCACGACACCCTCGAGGAGGACCACGGCCTGGCGCTGCTCGCGTTCTGGGAGAACGGCTTCCGGGTCGTCACCAACAACGTCCGCCCGGTGGTCACTCCGGCCGACCTCCGGGGCATCCGCCTGCGCACCCCCAAGGACCCGGAACGGATGCGCCTGTTCGAGACCCTGGGCGCGAGCCCCGCTTCGATGAGCTTCGGCGAGGTGTTTTCCGCTCTCCGCCAGGGCGTCGTGGACGGACAGGAGAACCCCCTCGCCCAACTGGTGACCGCCCGCTTCCACGAGGCGCAGCGTTTCCTTTCGCGGACGAACCACGTGTACACCCCCGCCTATCCCCTGGTGCGCGCGCGGTGGCTCGCCTCGCTGCCTCCGGACCTAGCCTTGGGGATCCGCGAGGCGGCGCGGGAGACCGGCGTCTGGCTCCGCGGCTTCCTCGCCGGGGAGGACGTGCGGCTCCTCGCTGAACTGGAAGGACGGATCGAAATCCGCGACATCGACCGGGAAGCCTTCGAAGCGGCCGCCGCTCCCCTCTTCGACCACTACCGCGAGACACACGGCAGCGCCTGGTTGGACCTGGTGCGCGACCTCGCCGGGCCCGACCCCGCTCCGGCCCCGCCATGAGCGAGAACGCCGCTCCGGCTTTCGGGGCGGACTGGCTCGAAGCGGGGTGTTCGCTGCTGCTCGCGGGGATCACCGGCCTCTGCCTCCTTGAAGTCGTGCTCCGCTACGGCTTCGGCGGCGGCTTCGGCTTCTACGACGAGCTGGCCGGGTTCCTCCTGGTCTGGCTCACCTTCCTCGGCGCGGTGCTCGCCCGGCGCGAGCGGGCCCACATCGGCGTCCGGGGGATCGCGAAGCGCTTCGGCCCCGCGGTCGAGCGCCGCGCCCGGGTGGCGGAGCACGGGCTCATGCTCGCCCTTCACCTGGTCCTCGCCTGGTACGGCGCGGTCCTCGCTCTCCGCTTCTGGGACGAGCGGGCGATCACGATGCCGCTTCCCATGGGCGCCTTCTACCTGGTGCTGCCGCTCTTCGCGGTCCTGACCGCCGTCCACGAGGCCCGGGAGCTGCTCCGGGGCCGCGTCAGGGCCTGACCGGACGTGGAAATCCTCGTCGCCCTGCTGGCGGCGGCGGTCCTGCTCGTCGTGGGGATCCCGATCGGCTACGTCCTCATCGCCGCCTCGGTGGTCGCCATCTGGCTCACCACGAACACCCCGCTGGTGGTGGTGCCGCTCAGGCTCTTCAACGGGACCGATTCCTTTCCGCTGGTGGCGATCCCGCTCTTCATCCTCGCCGGGGCGTTGATGAACCGCGCCGGGATCAGCCAGCGGCTGACCGAGTTCGCCGGCGCGGTGGTGGGATGGATGCGGGGCGGGCTGGCGCTGACCACGACCGGCGCCAGCATGCTGTTCTCCGAGATGTCCGGGTCGGCCGTCGCCGACGCCGCCGCCCTCGGCAGCGTGCTGATCCCGGCGATGAAGGAGCGCGGCTATCCGGCGCCGTTCGCCGCCGCCGTCCTCTCTTCGTCGGCGACGATTGCCATCCTGATTCCCCCGTCGATCCCGATGATCCTCTACGGGGCGGTGACCGGCGCCTCGATTGCCCGGCTGTTCCTTGCCGGCGTCGTGCCCGGGGTGTTGGCGGGGGCGCTCATCATGGCCGTGAGCCGGATCCTGGCCCGACGCGGTGGATTCGGCCAGGCCGAGCCCTTCTCCCGGCGCCGGCTGGCCGCGGCCTCGAAGGCGGCAGCCTTCCCGCTGCTCATTCCGGTGGTGATTCTCGGCGGCATCTTTCTCGGGTGGTTCACCGCGACCGAGGCCGCCGCCGTCGCGGTGCTGCTGGCGCTCGTCATGGGCCTTAGCGGAGCCAGCCGTCTCCGTTTCGCCGCGATCCGGCGGGCGCTCGGCGAATCGGCGCGTCAGACCGCCGTGGTCATGGTCCTCGTGGCCGGATCGGCGGTCCTGGGCTGGTATCTCGCCAACCAGCAGGCGCCCGAGCGGCTCACCTCGTTCGTCCTGGACCGGGCGGGAGAGCCGTGGACGGTGGCGCTATTCCTGAACGGCGTCCTGCTGGCTGCCGGCACGATCCTGCACAGCGCCGCGGCGGTGGTGCTGCTGGTCCCGATTCTGCTGCCGCTCGCCGAATCGGCCGGGATCGGCCCGGTCCACTTCGGGATGATGGTCACCGTGAGCCTGGCGGTGGGGCAGCAGACGCCTCCCGTCGCCTCGGTCCTGATCACGACGTGCTCCATCGCGAAGACCGGGATCGGCGCCGTCATGCGCGTCAACATCTTCTTTATCGCAGCCCTGCTCCTCGTCCTGGCCGTCGTCACCTTCTTTCCGGTGGCCAGCCTGTTCCTGCCGGACCTTCTTCTGGGCGCCCCGGGGTAGGCCGCCCGGCGCCCGCCCGCCATGCCCGCCTGCGGCGGTGGCCGGTGAGGACACCGGCGCTCCAGAACTGGCGCTTCCTGACCCATGGAGCGCCGGTCCCCTGGAGCGCCGGCGTCCTCGCCGGCCTGCGCCGCACCGTCGCTCGCTCAGACAGTCTCATGCCCGCAGCCCCGCATGCAGCGCCGCCCCCATGGAGCGCCGCCGTCCTCGCCGGCCTGCGCCGCACATCCCGTCCCTCAGACAGTCTCGTGCCCGCAGCCCCGCATGCAGAGCCGGCCCCCTGGAGCGCCGGTCCCCTGGAGCGCCGGCGTCCTCGCCGGCCTGCGCCGCACCGTCGCTCGCTCAGACAGTCTCATGCCCGCAGCCCCGCATGCAGAGCCGGCCCCAGGGAGCGCCGGCGTCCTCGCCGGCCTGCGCGCACATCCCGTCCCTGCGGCAGTCTCGTGTCCGCAGCCCCGCCGTCCCGACGGACCCGTGGGCCCAACGGACCATGCGCGCCTCTGGCGGTGGCCGGTGAGGACACCGGCGCTCCAGAACTGGCGCTTCCTGATCTATGGAGCGGCGGCCCCATGGAGCGCCGGCGTCCTCGCCGGCCTGCGCCGCACGGTCGATCCTTCAGACAGTCTCGTGCCCGCAGCCCCGCATGCAGCGCCGGCCCCATGGAGCGCCGGCGTCCTCGCCGGCCTGCGCGCACATCCCGTCCCTCAGACAGTCTCGTGCCCGCAGCCCCGCCGTACCGACGGACCCGCCGGCCAGGAGCCCAACGGACCATGCGCGCCTCTGGCGGTGGCCGGTGAGGACACCGGCGCTCCAGAACCGGCGGCGCATGGCGCTCGTCAGGGGGAGGGGCGCATGACGTGGTCCCAGAGGGTCATGGCGTGGCGGGTCAGCGCAGGCAGGTCTTCGCCGAGCAGGTAGCCCGCGTCGATCAGTTCGAGGGCGGCCTCGGTGAAGCGGCCGAGGTAGTCGGCGCGGCCCTGGTAGCGCTCCTCCACCGAGGGACGGGGGTCGCCGGCGGCTTCGCGCTCGGCGGCGGTCCTCGGGAACGGGAGGAAGGAGCCCACCATGCTGGAGATTTCGTCGGGAGGTCCGGCTCCCTCGTTGAACAGGTTCCACCCGGTGTAGGTGGCGAGCGGCGCCGCCACCTCCGGCAGCCGGATGCCGGCGACTTCGTTGCCGTCGCCGTCCACCGCCGAGACCCGGATCGGAAAGCGGCTCCCGATGGCGGGCGGCTCCTGGGTCACCACCCCGTCGGTGGCGAATCCCGGGCCGTAGTCGGCGCGGTAGGCGTAGTGGACGCGGTCCGAGGTCTTCACGTCGGGGATTGCCGGGAAGCCCAGGTCCTCGGCGGCGACGGCGGTGCCGTCCTCGATGCTGGGGTAGCGGCTGCCCGGCGGCGGCGCCCCACCGGCGGCCCAGCGGTCGAGCGCGAGCAGCAGCGCCCGCTGGCCCCAGCGGAAGTTGTGGGGATTGGCGCGCTGCTGCCCGATCGTGACGTCCGGCGGGAACCCGGCCGGTCCGTGCTGCGTCCCCGAGTACATGTAGACGCGGACGTGGTCCGGAATCCGCGCGTCCTCGGCGGCATCCACCGTCGTGTGGATGAGGCTCGCCGCCCGACCCCAGTACTCGTAGGACGAATTCGTGTAGAAGACGCGCGGGTAGAAGCGCTCCTGCTGGCGGCTCAGCAGGCCGGCGGTCCTGCCGGTCTCCGGATCGGTCTGCTCCACGTCGGTGAACGGGAAGATGTCCGTCGGGTGGAACATGTTCATGTAGGGGTGGGCGTCGCGGGAGGCCTGGGCGAAGCGGTGGTTGAAGCTGCCGCGGCCGCCGCCGGCCACGTCGGAGAGCACGCCGTCGAAGACCCGGCGGCCCTGCTCGTCGCCGTTGAAGCCGTAGTAGAGGAAGGTGCGGAGAAACCGGCCGCTCTGGGAGATGCCGAAGCCGAGGGCGTTTTCGATGTCTCCGGCCGCGATGCCGAGATCCTCGGCGCCGTCGTGGCGGAGCAGGGTGACGAAGTCGCGGATGCCCGCCGGGCCGACACCGACCAGCGGCGGCTCCTTCGCCCGGTAGACGACCTCGTAGATGCGGTGCGGCTCGAAGCCGCCTTCGAGCCAGACCGTGCCGTCGTCGGGGACGACATCCCCGTCCTCGACCCGGCCGAAGCCCCACCGGGCGCGGTCGATGACTTCGCGCTCGTCCTCGACGCGATGGCGCACGGTGAGCACGTTCGCCGGATCCTCGGGATCGGCGACGTGGTAGGGGCGGTGATTCCGGTCGGCGAGCGAATGGTGCGGGGTCGTGCGGGTGACCGTGAAGTCGGCGCGCACCGGGCCCTCGATCGTGGAGCCGTCCGGGTTCGTTGCGATCGGCGGGTGCATGCGCATCCGCAGCGGATCGTCATCCGGGACGTCCCACTGCCAGCCGAGCCAGAGCAGGGTGAACCCGTGCCGCATCAGAAAGCCGTCGCCGAAGTGGGCTTCGGTCGTGGGGGCGAGGCTGCCGGCGGCCATGTTGAAGTAGCCGAGGAGCCCCTTCCGCCCCCGGTTGTTCACTTCGAGGAGGAGGGTCCCGCGCCCCTTTCCCATGACCTTCGGGCGCAGCAGGTGGAAGTCGGCGGACATTTCCACCCGCCCGTCGCCGCCGACCGGCGCGAGGGCGATGTCGGCAATGATCCGGTTCGCGTCGTTTTCCGGGTCGAAGGCGAAATGCACCACCCCCACGATCCGCTCGTAGGGGCCGGCGAGGCCGAAGGGGCGGCCGTCGAGCAGGTCGGACCGCTCGCGGATCTCGAACCCCACCACCTCGGCCGAAGCGTCGACCGCGAAGCCCCCGACGAGGACGGCGCCGAGGACGGCGGCGCCGGCGATTCCCTTGGCCAGGCTTCGTCCTGTTCCTTTCGTCATGGTTCGTCTCCTCCTTCAGGCGGTCCGGAAGCGCGCTTCGGAGCGGCGCCAGGTGCGTCCCACGCCGCCGCCGAGCCGCTTGGACAGATACAGCTTCGACTCGCCGTTGTGCATGGCGTTCCGTTCGTATTGGATCACGTCGAAGTTCAGGTGGACCAGCGCGCTGCGCATGGCGTAGTACCGATTCTTGGTCTTGACCACGACTTCGCGAAAGCCCTGTTCGGCGGCCCAGTCCTCCTGGAACTCGGACACGGCCCGGAAGAGGCCCTGGCCGCGCCAGTCGCTCCGGGTCCCTCCAAGCCAGCCGTAGAGCACCCGCTGACCGTGAAAGCGGACCGCGCCGTCGAGCCGCGCCACGAGGTCGGCGAGCTGCGGGTCGGTCTCGGCAGCGCGGAGTTCGTGCGCCACCCGGTAGCAGACCGGAATGAACCGGGTCGGCTCTTCCGGCAGCGGGGCTTCCACCATGAAGATGCCGTGCTCCCGGCCGGCGAGGCGGGCGCGGATTTCGGCGGCGGTCTTCTTCCGCTCGAACTCGCCGAAGAACTCCTCGATGAACTCGATTTCCATCGCCCCCCGGTCGAGCGGGTACTGGCGGATGCGGAAGGAAGGATCCATGGATCGGCCTCGGCAACCCCCCGGCGCGTCGCGCGGGTCAGCCCCCGTCCGCGCCCGGCGTTCCGGCGCCGCCGGCGCGGCCCGCGCGGAAGGCCGGCGGGTCCGCCGCGAGCCGCGCCCGCGTGCCGATGTGTTCCTCGATGCGGAGCAATTCGTTGTACTTGGCGATCCGCTCGCCGCGGCAGGGGGCGCCGGCCTTGATCTGCCCGGCGCCGGTCGCGACGGCGAGATGGCTGATCGTGGCGTCCCCGGTCTCGCCGGAGCGATGGCTGAGCATGACGCCGAACCCGGCCTGCTGCGCCTGGCGGACGACTTCCAGGGTCTCGCTCAGGGTGCCGACCTGGTTGGGCTTGACCAGGACCGCATTCGCGGCGCGCTCCCGGATCCCCCGCGCCAGGCGCGCCTGCTGGGTGACGAAGAGATCGTCCCCGACGAGCTGCACGCGGTCGCCGAGTGCAGCGGTGAGGGCGCCCCACCCCTCCCAGTCGTCCTCGGCCAGCCCATCCTCGATCGAGCCCAGCGCCGGAAACCGCTCGACCCAGCGGGCGTAGGTTGCGACCATGGCCGGCGCCGGGAGTGGGGGGGCGTCCGGAAAGAGCTCGTAGCCGTCGTCGGTGAAGAACTCGCTGGCAGCAGCGTCGAGCGCCAGTCCCATCTCGGTCCCGGGGGCGTAGCCGGCCGCTTCGATCGCTTCGGTAAGGGCCTCGAGCGCGGCCTCCGGGCCGGAAAGGCGCGGCGCGAACCCGCCCTCGTCGCCTACGGCGGTCGAGTGGCCCTGCCCGGCGAGGAGGGCGGCGAGCCGGGCGCGCACCCGGACACCGGCCCCGAGCGCTTCGCCGAAGGAGCCGAAGCCCAGGGGCACGATCATGAACTCCTGGATGCGCAGGCCGCTGTCGGCGTGCGCGCCGCCGTTCAGCACGTTCAGGTAGGGGATCGGCAGGGTGTCGGCCATGCGCCCGCCGAGGGCGCGGTAGAGCGGGATCCCCGAGGCCCGGGCTGCTGCCCGGGCGGTGGCGAGGGATACCGCGAGGATGGCGTTCGCGCCGAGCCGGGACCGGTTGGGCGTGCCGTCGAGCTCCACCAGCAGGGTGTCCACCAGCTCCTGCTCGCGGGCGTCCTCGCCCGCGAGTTCGGGGTCGATCTCATCGGTGATGGCGGCGATGGCGCCCCGGACGCCGCGGCCGTCGTAGCGCTCGGGATCGCCGTCGCGGCGCTCGACCGCCTCGTGGCGGCCGGTGGAGGCCCCGGCCGGGACGGCGGCGCGGCCGATGGCGCCGTCCGCCAGCCAGACCTCGGCCTCCACGGTGGGCTGGCCGCGCGAGTCGAGGATCTCCCGGCCCAGCACCCGGTCGATGTGCGTGTCCAAGGCGGCGAACTCCTCCAACTGGAATTGTAGGGAAGCGGATGCCGTTTCCTGACGCCGCGAGGAGTCGGCGGCGGGTTGTCAGGGCGGGGAGCCGGTCTCGGATTTGACAGGGCCGCCTGGCCGCGATTGACTTAGGGAGCGGATGACCGGAAACGGGGGGAAGAGCTCCAGCGTCAGCGGCTTTGGGGCGGGTGCGTTCGTGCTTTCCGGGGTGGTCCTGGGCGTCGTGCTTTCCGGGGGCGCCGCGGAAGCAGCGACGCGGGCGCCGCTGCCGCCACCGGCCCCCGGCCTGGCCGTTCATGGCTTGGCCGTCCACGAACCGATTGGCGGGGACAGCGCCACGGCGGGGGTGGTGGTGCTCTCCCGCATCGCCGGCATCGTCGAGACCCGCGAAGGACACCCCCTCCCCGGCGCCCTCGTCTCGGTCATGGCGGTTCCCGCCGCCGACGCCGGGGAAGAGGACGCCACGCACTTCGCGGTTACCGACGCGGAGGGACGCTTCGATGTGGGGGCCGAGCCCGGCCTCTACAGCCTGCGGGCCTACCTGGCCGGCTTTCTTCCCTCGCCCCGGGCCCAGGTGCTGGTGGAGAGCGGCGGCTCGTTCGCGGACACGCTGCTGATCCAGCTCGCGGCGCTCCGCGCCGATTCGGAGACCGGGAACCTCTCCGAGCTGCGCTGGCTGCTGCAGCGGGGGAGCCGGAACGTCCTGCGTGACCGCCGCGCCGGCCTCGAACCCTTCGACGCGTTCCAGGAAGGCTGGTGGGGCGACGCGGCGCGCCGGGTCGGGAACTCCCTGCTGCCGGTGCTGGCGTCGGTCGAAGGGGAATTCGGCTTCCTGGCCGCCTCGGGCACGCCGCTCGGACTCTCCGAGAGCCGGGGGGCCGACTCGGGCATCGCCTACACCCGGTTCACCCTGCCCTCAACCGCTCGCGGTCACTGGGAGGCCGAGGTGCGGCTCATGGAGTCGGCCTTCGCGTCCTGGGCGACTCAGTTGTCCTACCGCATGGACGAGTTTGACGGCCACGAATTCGCCGCCGGGATCGGCTACCAGCGCCACGTCTACGAGGCTGCCGGGGACTATCGGCCGCACCAGGCCCCCATCCTGAACACCGCCCTCCTCCACGAGCCGCAGGCGGAGTGGGACGGCGCGGCCTTCATTGCCGACGACGTGACGCTGGGGCGGGTGTCCGTCCGTTCCGGGTTGACCTACCGTCGCTTCTCCTATCTCCGAGGGCACCAGGGACTGGCGCCCCGGGCGGTGCTGGAAGTCAAGGCGACGGACCGGCTGACCTTCGTCAGCGGCGCCGCGGCCCGCGTGGACGGCCCAATCGGCGAGGACGCCGCGCTGCTCTCCCGCGTGGTGCACGGCGACCTGCTCGCTGCCGATCCCTCGTGGTTCCGCTCGATGGCGGCCCAGCGCTCCATGCGGCTCCAGACCGGGGCGCACTACGAGCTCAGCGAGCACGCTTCGATCGCCGGACGGGTGTTCCGCGAGGACACCACCGACCAGCTGATCCGGGAATTCGCCTCGGGACCGATCGGCGGCGGCCACTTCGACGTTGCGAACGCCGGCGCCTGGCGGGCCTACGGCGTGGGCGTCCAGCTCGCGCGGGACATGGCCCCGATCACCCGGCGCCTTGACCTCGCGCTCCGCGCGGCCTGGAGCGCGGCCTTTGTGGAAGGGCGGATCGCCGAGCAGCCGGACGCTGTTGCGACACAAGCCGATGCCTCCCTCCGCGCCGCGGTTCCGGGGGTGGCGGTGACCGCGCTCGTGCCGGGTGTTCCGGTGCTCGTCCAGGACCTCTCGGTCGAAGGCGTGGCCCGGATCCGTCCGTCCGGGACCCGCATCCAAGGCGCGGTTCGCTGGATCTTCCACCCGGATCTCGCGCCCGGCCTTGCCTCGGCGGCGGTGGCGGCGGCGCCGCACACCACCCGGTTCGACGTGGAGTTCATCCAGCGGATGCCCTTCTCCACGCGCGGCGCGGAGTGGGAGTTCTCGGTCGCGATCCGGGATCTCTTCTTCCGCGACATGGCCGAGCGCGCCTTCCTCGACGAACTGGCCGTGGCCCGGGCGCCGAAGCGGATCATCGGCGGTCTCGCCGTCCGGTTCTGACGATCTGGCCGGGTCCCAACCAACCCGGCGCCCCCCGCGTCCCCGCCGGCCTGCGCCACACCGTGGGCTGCATGGAGCGTCGGCCGCATGGAGCGCCGGCGTCCTCGCCGGCCTGCGCCGCTCCCCGTCGGCCGCATGGAGCGCCTGCCGGTATGGAGCGCCGGCGTCCTCGCCGGCCTGCGCCACACCGTGGGCTGCATGGAGCGCCTGCCGCATGGAGCGCCGGCGTCCTCGCCGGCCTGCGCCGCACCGTCGGCCGCATGGAGCGCCTGCCGCATGGAGCGCCGGCGTCCTCGCCGGCCTGCGCCGCACCGTCGGCTGCATGGAGCACCGGCCGCATGGAGCGCCGGCGTCCTCGCCGGCCTGCGCCACACCGTGGGCTGCATGGAGCGTCGGCCGCATGGAGCGCCGGCGTCCTCGCCGGCCTGCGCCGCCCTCTGCGTTCCGCAGGCAGTCTCGTGCCGACAGCGCCGCGGTGCCGAGGGACCGTGGGCCGGCAGACCCAGGGTCCATCCGTTCCTCCGGCGGTGGCCGGCGGGGACGCCGGCGCTCCATGGGGGCGGTGTCCGGTGAGAGCGTCGGCCGCATGGAGTGCCGGCGTCCTCGCCGGCCTGCGCCGCACCCTGCGTGCCTCAGGCAGTCTCGTGCCGACATCGCCGCGGTGCCGAGGGACGGTGGTCCGGCAGACCCAGGGTCCATCCGCTCCTCCGGCGGTGGCCGGCGGGGACGCCGGCGCTCCATGGGGGCGGTGTCCGGTGAGAGCGTCGGCCGCATGGAGCGCCGGCGTCCTCGCCGGCCTGCGCCGCCCTCTGCGTCCCGCAGGCAGTCTCGTGCCGACAGCACCGCGGTGCCGAGGGACCGTGGTCCGGCAGACCCAGGGTCCATTCGCTGCTCCGGCGGTGGCCGGCGGTGACGCCGGCGCTCCATGGGGGCAGTGGCCGGTGAGAGCGCCGGCCGCATGGAGCGCCGGCGTCCTCGCCGGCCTGCGCCGCACCGTCCAAAGGATTGGACTGACCGACAGGGAATCCGTCTCGTTGGATACACTGCCGGGCTGACGAAGCCTCGATGATTCTCCACCGGGTGGCCGCCCGTTCGGCGCTGGCGGTCGCGCTCACCGCCCTCCTCTTCTCGCTGGCGGCGGTGAACATGCGCCGCCAGGCGGCCTCCGTCGTCATGGACGACGGCGTCTTCTGGGGGAACGAGCGGGGACGGGTGAGCGCGCTCCGCGTCGAGGAAGGGGGCGCCGGCGACCGGGCCGGCATTCGCCCCGGGGACACGCTCCAGGCGATCACGAACCGGGAAGTCGGAGCGGTGACCGAGGTCGAGAACGCCGACGACGTGCGGGCCGCGCTCGACGCCGCGGCCGCCGGCGACCGGCTCCGCTACGTGCTGCTGCGGGAGGGAGAGCGCCGCGGGCTCACCGTCTCGGTCGCGCCGCTCCCATCGCAGAACGTCTCGCTGTATCTGTTCCTGGCGATCGTCGGCCTCTTCGCCGGCGGGGTCGGCGCCTTCGTCTACGCGTTCCGGCGCGGGGTCTCGGCGGCCGCCCACTTCTACGGCCTCTGCACCCTCTGGACGCTGGCGTTCGCGTTCTCGGCCACCGGAGCGTTCGACGCCTTCGACGCGGTCTTCTTCGTGTTCGACCGGATCGGGATGCTGTTCTTCCCGCCGGTCTTCCTGCACTTCGCCCTCACCTTTCCCGAGCGCAGCCGGTTCCTCGACCGGTGGCCGGGCGCGCTCCGCTGGGCCTACCTGGTCCCCGCCGCGCTGCTGACCCTGTCGGTCGGCGCGCTCGTCCTCTATTTCTCGCCGTTCAACCCCGGCGGCGAGGTGATCATCGGGAGCGAGGCGCTCATGGACCGGCTGGGGCCGGTTCTCTGGGCGCTGTATTCGCTGGCCGCCTTCGCCGGTTTCTGGGACGGCTACCGCAACGCCGCCTCGGTCACGGTGGCGAAGCAGCTCAAGTGGATCATGGGGGGCACCGGCTTCGGGATGCTCCCGTTCGCGCTCGTGTACGCCGTCCCCTACCTCGGCGGGGTGATGCCCACGCGGGAGATGGAGCTCTCGCTGGTTCCGATGGCGCTCGTGCCGCTCTCGTTCGCCTACGCGATCGTGAAGTACCGCCTGATGGACGTGGAGATCCTGTTCAAGCGGGGCATCCTGCTCGCCTCGTTGATGGCGGGGATCGCGGCGATCTACCTGGCGGTCTTCCTGGTCGGCACCTCCTGGTTCGGCGGCGAGGACCACTCGCTCGCGGTGGCGGTGCTCGCGGCGATCGTCGCGGCGCTCGCCGTGCCCGCCTTCCGGACCCGCGCCGAGCGCTTCATCGACCGGCTCTTCTACCGGGAGCATTACGACTTCCGGCGGGCGCTGATCCGGCTGGCCAACGAGATGAATTCCCACCTGGAGCTGGTCCCGCTGACAGCGCGGCTGGTCGAGCTGCTGGCGGGGACCTTCCGGCTCGAGCGCGCCGCGCTCCTCACCGCGCGGTCGTCGCGGCCGACGGATCGGCTGCGGATCGTGGCCGGGCACGGGATCTCCGAGGCGGAGGTGGAGGTGGCGGAGCGGTTCGTCGCCGCTGCCTCGGTGCGGAAGCGGCTGGCCGCCGGGGCGATCGCACGGTCCTCCCGGATGCCGGCCCGGGTGCGCGAGGGGGTCTGGGCGGCGAACGCGGCGCCCTGTTTCGCCCGGGGGGAGATGGTCGCGGTGCTGCTGCTCGGTCCCAACGAAGACGGAGAGGAACTCTCTTCGGAAGACCATGACCTGCTGCGCACCGTCGCCGCCCAGGCGGCCACGGCGGTGGTCAACGCGCGGCTCTACAGCTCGCTGCAGGCGAAGCACGAAGAGAACGTGGCTCTCCGTGAGCAGAGCGACGACACGATCGAGTCGCTCGCGGCGGGCATCGTCGTGCTCGATCTCGACGGGCGGGTGGTTCGCTGGAACCGCTCCATGGAGCGCCTCTACGGGCGCAGCCGCCACGAGGTCGCGCACTCGCACTACACGGCCGTTTTTCCGCCGAAGCTGCTGCAGGCGCTTCAGGGGGGTCTCGGCGCGGGCTGGCTGGACCGGGGTGAGGGGGGAGGCATTTCCCGGCTGAATCTCGCGGCTGCCGACGGCGCCGAGCGGGTGGTGAACGTGAAGGCCACGCCCTACATTTCCGGGCGGGGCCGGCGGAACGGCGCGTTGCTCATCTTCGAGGACATCACCGAGCGGGTCCGGATGGAGAACGAGATGCAGCTCCGGGAGAAGATGAGCTCGCTGGGGGTCCTGGCGGCCGGCGTGGCCCACGAGGTGAACACGCCGCTGACCGGCATCTCGAGCTACACCCAGATGCTCCGGGATCAGACCGATGGGCGGGATCCCCGGCTGCCGCTGCTGCAGAAGATCGAGAAGCAGACCGAGCGGGCCTCCCGGATCGTGCATGGGCTGCTGAACTTCGCCCGCCACGGCCCGACCGACTTCGCGACGGTGGACCTGAACCGGGTGCTCGGAGACTCTCTCTCGCTGCTCGACCACCGCCCCGACATGACCCGGGTGCGGATCCGCCAGGAGCTCGACCCTGGCATTCCCCGGATCCGGGGCGATGCGAACAAGCTGCAGCAGGTCTTCGTAAACCTCGCCGTGAACGCGTTCGAGGCCATGCCCGCCGGCGGGTGGCTCACCTTCAGCACCCGGCTCGAGGCCGACGAGGTCGTCGTCGAGGTGGTGGACACCGGGGAGGGGATCGCGCCCGAGGACATCCGCCGGATCTACGACCCGTTCTTCTCGACCCGCAAGAAGACCGGAGGCAACGGGCTGGGCCTCGCGATCAGCTACGGCATCGTGCAGGAGCACGGCGGTGAGATGGAGGTCGAGAGCGGTCTCCACCAGGGGACCCGGTTCCGGCTCTCCTTTCCGGCCGTGGTGGATGCGGGGGCGGCCCGGACGGCGTCCGTGTCGGCGGAGACCGGCTCGTGAGCCGCAACCGGGGCACGGTGCTCGTGGTCGACGACGAGCATGTGATGCGTGACGTGCTGCAG
Source organism: Vicinamibacteraceae bacterium (assembly GCA_012271265.1). Classification (GTDB taxonomy): domain Bacteria; phylum Acidobacteriota; class Vicinamibacteria; order Marinacidobacterales; family Marinacidobacteraceae; genus JAAXGQ01. The sequence goes on along the minus strand of JAAXGQ010000128.1, from coordinate 4,004 downwards.
GTGCTGCTGAAGCAGGCCGGGTACGTGGTGCGCCTCGCGGAAAACGGCGAGCAGGGCGTCCGGATCGCCGACCGCGAACCGATCGACATGGCGGTCGTCGACATGATGCTGCCGGACATTTCCGGGCTCCGGGTGCTGGAGCGGATCCGCAAGATCGACCCCGAGGTGGTGGTCATCATGCTCACCGCGCTGGACTCGGTGGAGACGGCGGTGGCGGCGGTGAAATGCGGCGCGTTCGACTACGTGACAAAGCCGTTCAAGAACGACAAGCTGCTGAACCTGGTGGCGAACGGGATCCGCCGCCGCCGGCTCGCCCGCGAGAACCGCCATCTGCGGGAGCAGCTCGTGCGGCGGGAGCGCTTCGACGAGATCGTCGGCAAGTCGCCCCGGATGCTGGAGGTCTACGAGCTCATCGAAGCGGTGGCGCAGTCGCGCGCCAACGTGCTGATCACCGGCGAGAGCGGCACCGGCAAGGAGCTGGTGGCGAAGGCGATCCATCGGCGCAGTCCGAGGCGGAAGGCGCCGTTTGTGACCGTGCACTCCGGGAGCCTCCCGCCGGAACTGCTGGAGAGCAACCTGTTCGGGCACCTCAAGGGTGCGTTCACCGGCGCCGTTGCGCCGAAGAAGGGGCTCTTCGAGGTCGCCGACGGCGGCAGCATCTTCTTCGACGAGATCGGGACGGTGCACCTCGAGACGCAGGCCAAGCTGCTCCGCGTGATCCAGGAAAAGGAGTTCATGAGCCTCGGCGGGGTGCACACCATCCGGGTCGACGTCCGGGTCATCGCCGCCACGAACACCGACCTGAAGGAGCTGGCCGAGCGCGGCGATTTCCGCGAGGACCTCTATTTCCGGCTCGACGTGATCAACATTCCGCTGCCGCCCCTTCGGGACCGGCGCGAGGACATTCCCGCGCTCACCCGCCACTTCCTCAAGAAGTACGGGGCGGAGAACCAGAAGCCGGGCCTCGACGTGTCCTCGGAGGCGATGGAGGTTCTCCTCGACTGCCCGTGGCCGGGCAACGTCCGTCAGCTCGAGAACGCGGTGGAGCGCGCGGTGGTGCTCGCGACCGGGCCGGTCATCGGGGTGCGCCTCCTGCCGGACGCGGTGAAGAACCGGCTGGCGCGGGTCGCGGTGGACCCGGCGCCGCCGCTGAAGCAGGGGGTCACCTTCCGGCAGTACATTGGAGAGGTGGAACGCCAGCTGCTCCTCGAGACCCTCGGCCGCGTGGACGGGGTCCAGAAACGCGCTGCCGAAGTCCTCGGGCTCAAGCCCACGACCCTGAACGAGATGCTGAAACGACACGGCATCCGTAACGCCCGGCGGGGCGTGGGCCGCCGGCGCGCCGCCCGCCAGGAGGCCCGCTGATGCGTCCTGTCCTTTTCCCGACCGTGCTCGCGTTGCTCCCGGTGGCGCTGGCGCCCGCGACGTTCGTCGCGACGGCCGCTCTGCCGGCGTCGGCGCCCGGGCAGCAGGAGGAACTGAGCCGGGGCGACAAGCTCGAACGCCTCCGCGAAGACCACCGGAAGTGGCTCGAGGAGGAAGTGGTCTACATCATCACCGACCAGGAGGAGGACGTCTTCCTGAGCCTGGAGACGCTCGAGGAGCGGGACCGCTTCATCGAGGTCTTCTGGGAGAAGCGCGACCCCTACCCGGCGACGCTGGAGAACGAATTCCGGGAGGAGCACTACCGCCGGCTGGAGTACGCGAACCGCTATCTCGGTCGGGAGACGTTCCGCGAGGGCTGGCGGACGGATCGCGGCCGCTACTACATCATGCTGGGCGAGCCGCGGGAGCGGCACTCGTTCGACGGCTACAACGAGGTCGTGTCGTCGGAGCTCTGGTTCTACCAGGGGGACGTGCAAAAGGGGCTTCCGTCCTTCTTCTACCTGGTCTTCTTCAAGCGTCACGACATCGGCGAGTTCCGGCTCTATCACCCGGTCGTGGACGGGCCGGGCTCGCTGGTCCGGGGGCAGTACTCCCACCAGGGCGGGCCGGAGGGCAACATCGCGGCCTTCGAAGCGCTCCAGCGGATCGACGCCGAACTCGCGAACGCTTCGCTCTCGCTCGATCCCTCCGAGCCGGGCGACTGGACCACCGGACGCGCTTCACTCGGGAGCGACCTGCTTATCGCCCGCGTCGAGGACTCGCCCCGTCGGGCGATCCGCACCGATTACGCCGACGCCTGGATGCGCTACCGCGATCGGGTCTCGGCCGAGTATTCGTTCAACTTCATCCCCAGCCGGGGGGTGTTCGGGGTGACCGGCGGGCCGGGAGAGACGCCGTTCGTCCACTTCAGCGTGGAGATCGATCCGCAGCACTTCACCCTGGAGACGGACGAGGACCAGACCCGCTTCTACACCACCCTGGACGTCTCGGTGGAGGCGGTGACCGAGGACGATGTGACGGTGGTGGCGCTGGATCGGCCGGCCGAGATCGAACTCACCCGCAGCCAGGTCGAGCAGATTCGGGCCACTCCCTTTGCCTACCAGGACAGCATCCCCCTCGTTCCCGGGGTCTACGAGGTGAGCGTGATCGTGCGGAACCGCGCGGCGTCGCAGTTCACGGTGCTGGAGACGGTGGTGGACACCACCGCCGCCAGCGGGAGTTCCGGGTTGGCTGACGTCATCGCCGGCTTCGACGGGACGGCGCTGGCGGCGGCGGACACTCCGGACGCGATCCGCACCTTCCAGGTGGGCAACGTCCGCCTGCAGCCGGCGGCGGAGGGACTGTTCGCGCTCGGGCAGACGCTCTACGCGCTGACTCACGTCGTGTCGCCGGCGGAGGGGCAGGAGGTCCACTTCGAACTCGTGGCCGACGACGCCGGCTCGCCGGCGGGGGAGCCGGTCCTGACCGTGGTGGAGGCCGTGCCCGAAGGGGGCGCGGCGTTCGGTCAGCTCGGCCTCGACCTCGGGGTTGGCGGAGCCTACTGGTTGCGCGCCCGGCTCCTGGACGGCGGGGGCGCGGAGCTCGCCCGGAAGGAACGGCGGCTCCAGGTGTCGCCCCGGGCGGGCGTGCCTCGCGCCGGGTTTGTGCTGCGGCGGGGATTCAACTCCGGGTCGCCGGGTCTGCTGCCGCTCGTGCGCGGGGACCAGTTCGTGAACCTGGCCCGCTACGACGAGGCGCTCGCCGAGTACGAACGGGCGGTGGCGGCGGGGAACCCCCAGCTGCCGGCGGCGCGGTGGAAGCTGGCCCACGGGTACCTGCGGACGAACCGGGTCCCCGAGGCGGCGGCGCTGCTGGAACCGATGGCGGAGACGTTTCGGGATGTGTACGACGTGGCGAGCGGGTTGGGGTTCATCCGCTATTTCGAGGGCCGGTTCGATGAGGCGGTGGAGCGGCTCGAGCACGCGGTGAGCCTGCGCACGCCGGGGCCGCCGCTTCTCAACGTGCTCGCCGACGCCTACGCCCGGACAGGGCGGGTCGAGGCAGCCCGCGCGACGTTCGCGCGCTCGCTCGAGCTGGAACCCGACCAGCCCCCCGTCCACGCCCGCCTCGCCGAACTCCCCACGAGCCCCCGCTGAGCGTCCCGGACACCCCGGGACCGTCCGCGTAGCCGATCGCTGGGCGACGCCTGAAGCGCCGCCGTCCTCACTCACTGGGAGCGCCGGCGTCCTCGCCGGCCACCGCCGCAGGCGGGCATGGTCCGTGGGCCTCCCGGCCCACGGTCGGTCGGCACGGCGGCGCGGTCGGCAGGAGACTGCCTGAGGGGGCGAAGGTGTGGCGCAGGCCGGCGAGGACGCCGGCGCTCCATGGGGCCGGCGTTCCATAGGGCCGGCGCTGCATGGGGCCGGTGCTCCCTCCGTCAGGGGGCGCTTGCCTGGAGCGCCGGCGTCCTCGCCGGCCATCGCCGGAGGCGGGGATGGACGGTGGGCCTCCCGTCCCATGGTCGGTCGGCCCGTCGGCGCTGTCCGCAGGGGACTGCGTGAGGGACCGGCGGTGCGGCGTAGGCCGGCGAGGACGCCGGCGCTCCATGGGGCCGGCGCTCCCTCCGTCAGGGCGGGCCA
>JAAXGQ010000127.1:1930-3866 GCA_012271265.1 Vicinamibacteraceae bacterium | reverse complement strand
GTGGCTCTCCGAAGCCCAGCGCCTTCAGGTTCTTCCGGATGGCGGCGTCGAGGCGCGCTCCCTCTTCCTGCTGCTCGCGGAGTTCGGCCACCAGCCGCTGCATCTTCGCCTCGAACGGCTCGCCGTCGTCCTCCTGCGGCTCCATCCCGACGTAACGGCCCGGCGTCAGGACGTGGCCGTGCCTGCCTACCTCGCTCAGCGTGGCGCTCTTGCAGAATCCCGGAACATCGGCGTACCCGTTTGCCTCCTCTTTGGCCCGCCACGAGCGGTAGGTGTCCGCGATCCGGGCAATCTCCTCGCCGGTCAGCTCGCGGTGCGTCCGGTCCACCATCCGGCCAAGCCTCCTCGCGTCGATGAAGAGGATCTCACCGCGCCGCTGGCGCCCACGCCGGAGGAACCACAGGCACGCGGGAATCTGGGTCGAGTAGAAGAGCTGGCCCGGCAGCGCCACCAGGCAGTCCACCAGCTCCCCCTTGATGAGATTCTTGCGGATCTCGCCCTCGCCGGACTGGCTCGACGACATCGACCCGTTGGCCAACACAAATCCCGCGACGCCCTTCGGCGCGAGGTGGTGAACCATGTGCTGCACCCAGGCGAAGTTCGCGTTGCCCTTCGGCGGCACGCCGTAGCGCCAGCGCCTGTCATCGGCCAGCCGCTCCCCACCCCAGTCCGAGACGTTGAACGGAGGATTGGCGAGGATGAAGTCCGCCTTCAGGTCTGGGTGACGGTCGTTGTGGAAGCTGTCGCCGTGCGCGATCTGCCCGGCGATCCCGCGGATGGCCAGGTTCATCTTCGCGAGCCGCCACGTCGTGTAGTTCGACTCCTGCCCGTAGATCGAGATGTCGCCCCGCGCCCGGCCGCCGTTGCCGTTGCCGGTGGCGTGGGCGCGGATGAACTCGACCGACTGCACGAACATGCCCGAGGAGCCGCAGCAGGGGTCGTAGACCCGGCCCCGGTAGGGCTCCAGCATCTCGACGAGCAGGCTGACGACGCAGCGCGGGGTGTAGAACTCGCCGCCCTTCTTCCCCTCGGCGCCCGCGAACTGCGAGAGGAAGTACTCGTACACGCGCCCGAGCACGTCCCTGGAGCGCGCTTCGGCGTCCCCGACACGGATGTTGCCCACCATGTCGATCAACTGGCCCAGGCGCTGCTTGTCCAGCGCGGGCCGCGCGTAGTCCTTGGGCAGCACCTCCTTGAGCGCCGGGTTGTCGCGCTCGATGGCCGCCATGGCCCGGTCCACCGTCTGGCCGACGGTCGGCTGCCGCGCCTCGGCCTTCAGGCGCGCCCAGCGGGCCTCCGGCGGCACCCAGAAGATGTTCTCCGCGACGTACTCATCGCGGTCCTCCGCAGCCTCTTCTCCCCACTCGGCGAGCACTGCCTCGCGGCGCTCCTCGAAAGCATCCGAGATGTACTTCAGGAAGATCAGTCCGAGCACGACATGCTTGTATTCGGCTGCGTCCATCGAGCCGCGAAGCGTGTCGGCCATCGCCCACAACTCGGCCTCGTAGCCAGTCATGGCGCCGCTGCCGGTCTGTTTGGCGGTCACCTTGGTCCAATGTCCCTGTTCGGCCGTCGGAGTGGATCGGGAGCGCCCGAGTGATGACATGCGACGGGTTGCCGTGCATCTTCCACCCAGCGGTCGGGATGCCGGAACGTGGGGCGGTCCCGCTGAGTTGGACGGTTCGAGGGCAAAGTCAAGGTGGATTCCGATTGGGTTTGAGAGCCCTCGGGAACCTTCGCTACGTGCATCGTAAGCCCCGACCGCCGGTAGACCGCCTGCATCCCCATGAGCCGCATGAGCCGCCGGATCGGGCGTCGGCCGGCCGTGGAGCCCTCGCGGCGCAGATGCCGCATCATCCGCCGGCTCCCGTAGAACCGAAAGTCTCATAGGCAGTCTCCAGCCGACCACGCCGCCCCGTGCCGACCGACCGTGGGC
>JAAXGQ010000127.1:0-1869 GCA_012271265.1 Vicinamibacteraceae bacterium | reverse complement strand
GGACGCCGGCGCTCCAGGGGGGCGGTGGGGACGCCGGCACTACCTGTCCGGTAGAGGAGTGGGACCACCTCGTGCCTTTGCTGGTGGGGGTCACGGCCCGGGCTCCTCCGTCCGGCGCGGGGTGACGCGGGGACCCAGGACGAGGAGGTGGCCGTCCCGGAGTCCCACGAAGAGGCGGCGGTCCCGCCAGCCGTCCTCGGCGGGCGCATCACCCCGGAACCGGACCACGCCGGCAATCTCGCTACCGACGTCGCGGGCCGCGCCGACCGGCATCCCGGTCTCGGGGTTGAACTCGACCAGGAGGCCGTCCTGCGTGGCGACCAGGATGACCCCGGCGATCCGCAGCGGCGTCGCCGCGGGACGGCCCGGGAGCGCGGTGCGCCACATCTCGTCGCCGCCGGGAAGGTCGTAGCAGTAGAGGGTGTTGCCCCAGGTGGCGGCGTAGACCCGCCCCCGACTGAGGAGCGGCGGTGCGTGCACCCGCTCGTGCAGCCGCCACTGCCAGCGCCGGGCGCCTCCTTCCCGGCGAAGCGCGGTCAAGACGCCCGCGTCGTCCGCGACGACGACCAGAGCTTCGTCCGGAATGGGGAGAGCCGGCCCGGAGACCGGCCCGGCGTCCGGCGCGTGCCAGCGGATGCGCCCGGTTTCGGCCTGAACCGCGGCCACGCCCTGCTCGCCGAGCGAGGCGATCGCCAGTCCGGACCACGCCTCTCGGGACTTCAGGGCCCGCGCCGGGGCGGGAAGCGTGACGGTGAACTCCTCCTCGCCGCCCGGGAGGCGGATGCCGAGCATCCGTTCTTCTGACGCGAGGAGGAGCACGTCGCCGACGAGCGCGACACCGCCGGGCTCAAGGGCGAGGCCGGTGTCCAGCACCGCTTCCTCGATGCCGTCGTCCGGCCGCAGGAGGGCGATGCGGCCGTCGCGGTTCGCCGCCACGAGCCGGGCGTCGCGCCGGGCGAGGAACACCGCGCCGGCGCCCCGGATCCCCCAGCGCGATCGGCGGGCGTCCCCGAAGTGCCCGAAGAGGTCACCGCCCTTGGTCCGGAAGAACACCATCCCGTCGCCGAAGAGGATGTCTGCCACCGGAGATCCGGGCGTCGGGAGCGGGCGGGCGACTTCCTCGCCCGGGAGGATGCCCAGCGGAGCCGTCGCGAGATCGGGGAGGGGCGCCCGTCCTTCGTCCGCGTCTTCCTCCTCTTCCGCCCCGCCTTCGGGATCCGCTCCTTCTCCAGCCTCCGGGTCTCCGCCTTCCTCTCCGCCCGGCGGGGCGCCCTCCGGCGGCGGCTGTCCCTCCTCGGTCGGCTGTTCCCCGGCGCCCGGCGGGGCGCCCTCCGGTGGCGGCTGGCCTTCCTCGGGAGGCTGTTCCTCCGCCTCCGGCGGCAGCGCGGGCTCGTTCCGCGGCGGAGGGGGCGGCCTTTCGGGCGGCTGGGCGAGCGTCGGCCCCGCGATCAGCAGCACCGCAGCCGCGAGCGCGGGCGGCGCCCACAAACGCTGCCTCGGGCTTCGGATCCTCCAGAACATGATGACCGGTTCCGACCCCGGCCGGCCTCCCCGTACTCTAAGGCCGCCTCGAAGTCCGTGCCCGTTCCCCGACGCCTCCCGCGTTTCCTGCCCGCCGTCGCCGTCGCCGTCTGGTTCGCGGCAGCCGCCGATGCGGCGACGCGGTTCGGCCTGTTGCCAGGATGGGGAGCCGCCGTGGTCCTCGCCGCCGCGATCGCCGCCGCCGCCGTCGGATTCCAGGTCCGGGACCGGATCCGACGGGTCCGGCTGGCTGCCGTTTTGTTTCTCGGCCTCGGCGCCGCGGCTTCCCTCGCCCCCCGTCTGGTCCTCCCGGTTCACCAGGCATCCAGCCCGGACTCGGCGCGCCGG
>JAAXGQ010000126.1 GCA_012271265.1 Vicinamibacteraceae bacterium | reverse complement strand
CCGGGCGCGCTGGCCTTCTCCATGGCTCCGCCGCTGCAGTGGCTCGCCCTCGCCGCCGGCCTGCGGCTGGGACGGGCCGTGGATCGGCCGCCCGGCCTCCAGAAGTCGGTGCGTGACGACTGAGCGGCCGCGGCCGGCGGCGCATCGCGCCCTCGCCGGGCTGAACGACGAACAGCGGCGGGCGGTCACGGCGCCGCTCGGCCCGGTGCTCGTCTTCGCCGGAGCGGGTTCCGGGAAGACCCGGGTCATCACCCATCGGATCGCCTGGCTCATCGCGGAGCACGGCGTGGCTCCTGACGCCATCCTCGCAGTCACCTTCACCAACAAGGCCGCCCGCGAGATGAAGAGCCGGGTGGCGTCTCTTCGTGACGGGGAGGTCGGGGCGCCGGGCGCGGACGGGCCCTGGGTCGCCACCTTCCACGCGTTCGGTCTCCAGCTTCTGCGGCGGTTCGGGGAAGACATCGGGCTCCCGCGCGGGTTCGCCGTGCTCGGCGCCGACGACGCCAAACGGCTCGCGAAACGGACCGCCCGGGAACTGGGTGTGGACGAAGACCGGCTGCCGCTCCGGCAGCTTGTTCCGCAGATGTCCGGCTACCGGACCGCCCTCGCCGCCGGGGCCACGTGGCGGGCGCCGCTCGACCCGGTGCGTCGGGACGCCATTGTCCAGGTCGCGGACGCCTACGAGGAGGCGTTGGCCCGGGAGGGCGCCTGCGACTTCGACGACCTGCTGATCCAGCCGCTGGAATTGCTGAAAGCGTCCCGGAGGGCCCAGGCGTTCGTGGGGCGGCGGGTCCAGCAACTGCTCGTGGACGAATTCCAGGACACGAGCCCGATCCAGTACCTCCTGGTGCGGTGTCTGGCGCCGCACGGCAACGTCTTCGTGGTGGGTGACGACGACCAGTCGATCTACTCCTTCCGGGGCGCCGAATTCCGCAACATCCTGAAGTTCGCCGAGGCCTTTCCGGGCGCCCGGCAGTTCACCCTCGGCCGCAACTACCGCTCGTCGGCGCGGATCCTCGCCGCCGCGCGGGCACTGATCGACGGGAACCGGGAGCGTCAGCCCAAGGAACTCGTGGCCATGGCGAAGCGGGGCGAGAAGGTGCAGTTCCGCTGGCGACCCAGCGAAGCCGCCGAGGCGCGGGCCATCGGGGAGGACATCGCCGCCATGGGGGCATCCCGGGGCGAGACCGCGATCCTCATCCGCGTCCGGGCCCAGACCCGCTCCTTCGAGGAGCAGCTCACAGCCCTGCGCATCCGCCACGGCATCGTCGGCGGCCTGCGCTTCTATGACCGCCGGGAGGTGCTCGACGCGATCGCGGGGGTCCGCCTCGCACTCCGCGCTGATGACGACGCGGCGTTTCGCCGGGCGATCGGCGCGATCCCCCGTGGCGTCGGGGCGAAGTCGCTGCAGCGGATCGAGCAAACCGCGGCCCGGCTCGGGATGAGCCTCCTCTGCGCGGCCGGGGAGCTGGTGGAGGGGCGGGCGTTCCCGGGGAAGCGGGGCGCCGGCCTCCGCCGGTTCCTCCGGGGAGTGGCCGAGGCGCGGGCCGCCCTGGCCGAGGGACCGGCAGCCGCCGTCCGCGCCGCCACCCGGAGGCTCGGGCTCATGGACTACTGGGAGGCGAAGGAGCGGGAGCGCGTGGAGAACCTGGCCTCGCTGGAAAACGCCGCCCGCGAGTTCGAAAAGCAGCAGGAAGGGCTCGGGCCGCAGGAATTTCTCGACCAGGTCGCCCTGCTCTCGGCCGAGGATCTGGCCCCCGATCCCGACGAGGGGGAGGGGGCGGCGCCGGCGGTCGTGGTCATGACCGTCCACGCGGCGAAGGGTCTGGAGTTCGACCGGGTGTTTCTCGCCGGGCTCGACGACGCGAATTTCCCCCACGGTCTCTCCCACGGCTCCCGGGCCGCGATCGAGGAGGAGCGGCGGCTCTTCTACGTGGGCATGACCCGCGCCCGGCGCTGGCTCCAGCTTTCCGGCGCCCCCGGCCGCACCCCGTGGCGTGCCGAGAGCGGGCGGGGTTCCCGGTTTGTCGCCGAAATCCCCCTCGATCTCTTCGATGATCGTTCTCCCCGGGCGTTTCGGCAGGCCGGGCTCCTCGGTCCTCGCCGCGCCACGACCCGGTTCCGGTGGGGCCCGGGGCGGACTGCGGGCCGGGCCACCCGGGACGGCATCAGGAAGGGTCACCGGGTGCGTCACTCCCGGTTCGGCTTCGGCACCGTCGAGCAGGTGGACGCGGGCGGCGAACGGCTCACCGTGAACTTCGATCGCGTCGGCCGGCGCCGGCTGGTCGCGGCGTACGCCGGGCTCCGCCGCGTCCCCCGCCGCTGATCCGGCGTCCGGGGACGGGTGCCGCACAATGCGCGGGGTGAGCGCATCCCCGGGCCTCGGCCGCTCGCTGGCCGGGCGGCGGGTGTTCGTGACCGGAGGGGCGGGGTTCGTCGGGCGGCGGCTCGTGGTCCGGTTGGCCGCGTCGGGAGCGCGCGTCATCAGCCTGGATCGACGCGCCGCCTCCGCTTCCGGGGGGGTCCGCGTCCTGCGCGGGGACTGCCGGCGTCCGGAGGATTGGGAATCCGGGCTGCGCGGGGTGGAGGTGGTGATGCACCTCGCTGCCGCTCAGGGGCACCGGGCGAGCATGGAGCACCCGCTCCGTGACTACGAGGACGGAGTCGCCGCCCTCCTCGGCGTCCTCGAGGCCTCCGCCCGCTCCGCGCCCCGCGCCCGGATCGTCCTCGCGAGCACGCGCCAGATCCACGGGGCGCCCACGCGGCTGCCGGTGGCCGAGGACCACCCGATCCATCCTCCCGACGCGCACTCGGCGCACAAGGAGGCCGCGGAACACCTGGTCCGCCATCACGCCGCCCGCCACCGGACCGGCCACGCGATCCTGCGTTTTCCGAACCTCTACGGCCCGGGGATGGACCTCGCCCCGGAGCGCGCCGGGTTCGCGGGGAGCTTTCTTCGGGCCGCGCTCGCCGGCGAACCGGTCACGATCCTCGGACGAAGCACGCTCCTGCGCGACCCGACCCATGTGGATGACGCGGTGCGGGCGCTGCTCCTCGCGGCGCCGCCGGGAGCCCCGTCCGGCACCTGGAACCTGGGTGGAGCTCCGGTCACCCTCCGCGACTTCGCGACCGCCGTCTTCGGGGCCCTCGCGACCCGCCCGCGCATCCGCGAGGAACCCCTGCCCCCCGCCCTCGCCGCCATCGCGGTGGGCGACATGATCTGCGATTCGCGGAAAATCGCCCGCGACCTGGGGTGGGCGCCCGAAGTCCCCCTCGACAGCGGGCTTGCCGAGACGGTCGGCTCCCTGCGATCCGGCGGGTGCTCGCCGTGAGAGTCCCTTTCGTCCGGCTCGCCGTCGACCATGAACCGGCAGTTACCACCGCGATCCGGCGGGTGCTGCGCTCGGGCCGGTTCATTCTCGGACCTGAGGTCGAAGCCTTCGAGGCCGAATTCGCGCAGAGGCTCGGCGTGCCGCACGCGATGGGCGTCGCTTCGGGCACCGACGCCATCACCCTGGCGCTCCGCGCGGTCGGTGTCCGCCCGGGCGACCGGGTCCTGACCAGCGCCTTCTCCACCGGCTACACCGCGCTCGCCATCCGCCGCGCCGGCGCCCTCCCGATCTTCGGCGATGTCGAACCCGGCTCCCTCTGCCTCGCGCCCGAGGCCGTCGCCGCGGCGCTGGAACGCGACCCGGCGCCCGCCGCCATCGTCCCGGTGCATCTCTACGGGCACGCCGGGGCGGGCTGGCAGGCGATTCTCGAGTGCGCCGCCCGCCGCGGCATTCCGGTCATCGAGGACGCCTGCCAGGCCCACGGCGCCGCCTTCCGCGGCCGGCCGCTCGGATCGTTCGGGCGGGCCGCCGCCTTCAGCTTCTACCCCACGAAGAACCTGGGGGCTCTCGGCGACGGGGGCCTCGTCGCCACCGACGACCCGGAGGTGGCCGAGCGCCTCCACAGCCTCCGTGTCGGCGGCCAGGCGCGCCGCGACGAACACGTCCGCTCCGGGTGGAACAGCCGCCTCGACGAGCTGCAGGCCGCTGTCCTCCGGGCCCGCCTCCCCGGCCTCGATGCGGCGAACCGGGCGCGCCGCCGGATCGCCGCCGGCTACCGCGAGGATCTCGCGGGACTCCCGCTGTCCTTCATCGATCCGGGACCGGAGGTCGCGTCGGCGGCGCACCTCGCCGTAGCCCAGGTCGCCGCCGGCCGAAGCGCGCGCGCCGCCCTCCGTCGCCACCTCGCCGGGGCGGGTGTCGCGACGCTCGTCCACTTTCCCCGGATCCTGCCCGCCCAGCCCGCGTTCCGCATCCTCCCCGACCCCGAGACAGTGTTTCCGGTCGCCGCCGCCGCGGCCCGCTCGGTGGTCAGCCTGCCCCTCCGCCCCGA
>JAAXGQ010000125.1:14400-19723 GCA_012271265.1 Vicinamibacteraceae bacterium | reverse complement strand
CCCGGAGTGTTGGCCGGTGAGGACGCCGGCGCTCCATGCGCCGTGGCCGGGGCTCGATTACGGCCAGAGCCAGGCGAAGATGGCGGCGGTGAGCCAGGCGTAGATGAGGCCGTCGACGGCGGATCGGAGCGAGTAACCCCAACTCCGGCCGAACCAGATCGAACTCTGGAAGACGCCCATCGCGTAGCCGGCGAACGCCACCACGCTCACGGTCCGGAAGATGGTCCAGAACTCCGCGCCCGGACCGAGGCCCACGCCGGCGGCAAAGCCCGCGAGGCCGCTGATCGCGACGGAAACCAGGAACCACTGGCCGAGCGCCGGCCCCATGGCGAACACCCGGTTCGGGTAGACGGTGAGGAAGCCGGTGGGACCGGTCTCGCACTTCTCCCGGAACTCGTCCGAACCCATCTCCCTGACGTCGGCGGCGTACGGGAACACGTAGTCGCCCGGCGGCAGGGCAAAGGGGCGGAGGACGTCCCGGACCTTGTCTTCATCGGGGAGCCCGGACACATCCCGGTCGTGCCACTTGATGACCACATTGACCATCCAGCTCGCGACGAACACGGCCATCGCGGAAAGCAGGATGGGAAGCCAGAGGGAAAACAGCGAAACGCTCATGCGGCCTCCTTGGGTTGCTGACCCATCGTGTCACGCTTCGGACACGACGGCGGAGAGCGGGAAACGGCGGATGTCGGGGACCTGGGCCCCGGGTTTCGGGTAGCCCACCACCAGCAGCAGGAACGGGACCTCGTTCGCCGGCCGATCGAGGATCTGGTTCAGAAACCGCATCGGACTGGGCGTGTGGGTGAGGGTGGCGAGCCCGGCGTGGTGAAGCGCCGCGATCAGAAAGCCGGCTGCGATGCCCACCGACTCCGTCACGTAGTAGTTCCGGATGCGCTCCCCCTCGGCCCCGCGGCCATAGCGTTCCAGGAAGATCGCGATCAGGACCGGCGCCTCGGTCAGGAATGGCTTGTTGGCGTCGGTGCCGAACGGCTCCAGCGCCCGGAGCCACTCCGGCGGCGCCCGCCCGCCGTAGAACGCGCGCTCCTCTTCCTCGGCGGCCGCGCGCAACCGGGCCTTCACCGCCGGATCCCGCACGACCACGAACCGCCAGGGCTGCCGGTTCGCCCCACTCGGCGCGGATGCGGCCGCCCGGAGCGCGGCCGTGATCACCCCCTCCGGCACCGGCCGCTCGGCGAAGTCCCGCACGGTGCGCCGGCGCTTCATTTCCCCGGCAAACCGCCGCGCCCGATCCTGCATTTCCTCGGGGGGGAATTCCCGGAAGTCCAGGTCCGTCATCCGGGGCCCGGCTGGATCAGGCATCCGAAATCCTCCCTGCCGCGCTCACCCGGAGACGCCATCCAGCTCCCCGGGAAGGCCGGCGAAGAATCGCCGCACCGGATCGAGGGCGCGGCCCCGGTGGCTGATCGCCTGCTTTTCGGCCAGCCCGAGTTCGGCCATGGTCCGCCCGTCCAGATCCAGCGGGACGAAGACCGGGTCGTAGCCGAAACCGCCGGTCCCTCGGGGCGCGCGGGCGATCCGCCCCTCGACCGTCCCGGTGGAGCGGAACACGATCCGGCCCTCCACGGCGATCGCCACCGCCGACCGGTACCGGGCGCCCCGGCCCCGGGCCTCCCCTGCGTTGACCAGATCGATCAGGTGGTGGTTCTTCTCTTCGTACGGTGTGTCTTTCCCCAGCCAGCGAGCGGAGCGGACTCCGGGGCTACCGTCGAGCGCGTCCACTTCGAGTCCCGAGTCCTCCCCCAGCGATGGAATCCCGGTGGCCCGCTCGTAGTGAAGCGCCTTGATTCCCGCGTTCGCCAGGAAGCCGGCGCCGGTTTCCTCCGGCTCCCGGGGCCTCGCCCCGTGGAGCTGGCGGAGGTCGAGGAGTTCCAGGCCCAGTGGCTTCAGGGCCGCCCGCATCTCGCGGACCTTGCCGAAGTTGCCTGTGCCCAGCAGCAGGCGGCGGCCGGCGGCGAGGACGACCAGGGCCGGCGCCGCGTCCCCCATCGCGCTCAGCCGCCCTCCGGCAGGGCGATGCCGGCGAGGACTTCCCGCTGGCGCCGGCACAGTTCGCGGTTCCCGGCGGTGGCGAGGTCGAGCAGGCCGTCGAGAGCCGAACGGGGAAACGGCGCTCCCTCGGCCGTCCCCTGGACTTCGATGAATCGGCCGGCGGCGTCCTGGACCACGTTCAGGTCCACTTCCGCGCGCGAATCCTCGGCGTAGTCCAGATCGAGCAGCGGTTCGCCGCGCACGACGCCCACGCTCACCGCGGCGATCTGGCGGATGAGCGGCGGCTCGGCAAACGCGCCCCGTCGGTCCAGCCGGTCGAGCGCCAGCGCCAGGGCCACGAAGGCTCCGGTGATCGAGGCGGTCCGGGTGCCGCCGTCGGCCTCGATCACGTCGCAGTCCACCCGCACCGTCCGTTCGCCGAGCCGCCGCAGATCCACGGCGGCCCGCAGCGACCTACCGATGAGCCGCTGGATCTCGGTGCTCCGCCCCTTCAGGCCCTCCCGCTCACGGCGGATCCGCTGCCCCGAAGACAGCGGGAGCATCCCGTACTCGGCGGTGAGCCAGCCCCGCTCCTTCCCCCGGAGCCAGCGCGGGACCTGCTCGTCGATGGAAACCGCTGCGAGCACCCGGGTGCCCCCCTGCTCCACCAGCACCGAGCCCGGCGCCTGGCGCAGGAATCCGGTCCGGAACGAAACCGGACGCATGGCGTCGGCCTCTCTCCCGGAGCGGACGGGACGGGAGCGCCGGAGACGACCGGACCGCATCGCCCCGTCTCAGGAGGGAGCCAGAATTCGCGCCGGCGCGCTGCCGAAGCCGGATCCCAGGTCCAGGTGTCCGGCCAGGGTCTCGGTCCGCCGTCCCTCCACGATGAGCCGGACCTCGGCGATCGCGGGGAAGTTGGAGACGAGGGCGTGGCTCAGGCTGTAGACAGTGAGTTCCTCGGCAGTCAGCCCGCCGGGATGCCCCGCGAGGAGCTCCAGCGAAAAATTCACGACGGCCACGCCTCGGGTGCTCACGAACACGTCGAGGACGCGGGCGCCTTCCGGAAACGCGCCGGACTCCTCCACCACCCGTCCGACCAGGGCTTCCGCCTGCGCCCGAGTGCCCTTCAGCGGCGGAAGCTCCACCGTCCGGGGTCGCAACCGGCCATCGGGGCCCACCGTGAAGAGCGTGGCGCTCACCGGTCCCTCGGGCGCCGCGGGGCTCGGCACGGCTGAGAGAGAGGTCTCCGGCGCCGTGGCGCCATCAGGCGTTTGTCCGGGCTCGCCTGCTCCGCCCGTTCCCGGCACGCCGGTGCATCCGGCAAGGGCGAGAGCCATGACCGCGGCGGCGAAGCGCACCGGGCAGCTCGCGGGACGGCCGGGAGGGGGCCCCCTCCGGGAGAGCCGGCCCACCGGAAGGGCTGGCGGGTTCCATGCCGCCTTCGGGGAAGGCCGGTCCGGGACAGCGTTCAATTGCCGGGCTCTCGCCGGGATCCCGTCTCCCGCATCCCGGCGTCCGCGCTCCGATAGCGGAGGATCCCGCGGGCCAGCGCGTCGGCGAGCCGCAGATGGAACGCGGGATCCAGCAACAACTCCCGATCCGTCTCCGAGGTCACGAAGCCCAGCTCGACGTGCACGGCGGGCATGGCCGCCCCGCCGAGCAGCCGCAGCGGCGCGTCCGCGACCCCCGAAGCGGGGATGTCAAGGCCTTCCAGTTCGGCGGCCAGGGCCTCTGCGAGGAGGCGGGACTCGGGGACGAAGACCGCCTGGGCCGTCCGCCAGGGCACGAACCGGATCGCCGCGCCGGAATCGCCCCGAACGGCGGCCGTGGGCGAGAGGTGAACCACGAGGCTTCCCGAGGCCGAGGCGCTCGGCGACGCGTTCAGGTGGAGGCTGACCAGCAGATCGGCGCGCGCTGCGTTCGCGACCACCGCGCGGTCGTCCAGGGCCAGCTCGCGGTCGCTGTCCCGGGTCAGGATCACCTCCAGCCCGTAGCTGTTCACGAGCCGCTCCCTGAGGGCGAGCGCCACGGCCAGGGTGATGTCCTTCTCGGTCGCCTGCTCACCGGCGGCGGCGCCGAGGTCCTGACCGCCGTGCCCGGGGTCGATGGCCACGAGTCGGATATCGCGCGGCCCGCGCCGGGAGGGCGGACGGGGAAGATCCGGCTCCTCCGGAGCGCGCGGCACGAGAACATCGCCCGAGGCGATCCCCGAGCGGATGAATTCGATGGCGAACCGGCCGTCGCCGCGCTCCTGGGTGAAGCGACCCATGTGCTCCCCGGTGGTGATCTCCAGCCGGTAGGCCCCCCCGGTGCGGGCCAGGTCCACCCGCTCCACGACCCCGTCGGCCGGCGCCGCGCCCGGGAACGCCGTTTCCACGAACGGCGCATCGATCGAGATCACGAGCCGGTCCCCCTCCTCCTCGAGCCGCATGGGTACCGGAGGCGTGACCTCGACGCCGACCCGGGTCACGCCGGGCCGGGCGCCGACGTCCACGTTCAGCCTCGGATAGTCCTCGCCCACCACAAGGGTGCGGGTGCGGCGGGAGTAGCGGGTGCCGCCGGGAATGATGTCGGGGAGCACCCGATCGACGAAGTCGAGGGGCACGTACCAGGCCCCGCCGCGGCGCACCGCCGGGTCGCGGAGGACGCGGGTCGTGCCGGCGACGTCCACGAAGCTGCGCCCGGCGTCGAAGCGGATTGCCTGCCCGCCGATCAACAGGACGACCTGCTGGTCATGGTCGCCGTCGCGAAGCCCGCCGCCGAGCGCCGAGGCGATTTCCGACAGCTGCACCATTTCGGTCCCGCCGAAGCGCCGGATCGGAACCGTGGTCGTCGCTCCGTTCGCCACGACCCGCAGGTTCCGCCGGGGCTGGGTTTCCAGGGCAATTCCCGTCCCGGGCGCCGCTCCGCCGCCGGTCGCCGAAAGAGCGCCCGGAAGCAGCACGAACCCGCCAAGGCAGAGCACGCCGCGGCGCAGGAAAGCTCGCATCCGAAGGGGTCTCGGAAGGTTACTCCCCGACTTCGCGCGGCCGCCCCAAGGGTGAATTCACCGGCGCCATGGAGCGCCGTTGTCCCCTGGAGCGCCGTTGTCCCCTGGAACGCCGGTGTCTCCTGGAGCGCCGTTGTCCCCTGGAGCGCCGTTGTCCCGTGGAGCGCCGTTGTCCCCTGGAACGCCGGTGTCTCCTGGAGCGCCGTTGTCCATGGAGCGCCGGCGTCCTCGCCGGCCTGCGCCGCACCGCCCGTCCCTCAGGCAGTCTTCGTGCCGAGTCGCCGCCCCGACCGACCGTGGGCCGGGAGGCCCACGGCCCATGCCCGCCTGCGGCGGTGG
>JAAXGQ010000125.1:13683-14372 GCA_012271265.1 Vicinamibacteraceae bacterium | reverse complement strand
TCCCGGTGGTGGCCGGTGAGGACAGCGGCGCTCCCGGTGGTGGCCGGTGAGGACAGCGGCGCTCCCGGACTGGCGCTCCATGCGAGGAGTGGCGGGTGAGCACGGCGGCCCCATGGAGCGCCGGCGTCCTCGCCGGCCTGCGCCGCCCCTCCGTTCCTCAGCCAGTCTCGTGCCGACAGCGCCGCCGTGCCGACGGACCGTGGGCCGGGAGGCCCGCGGCCCATGCCCGCCTGCGGCGGCGGCCGGCGAGGACGCCGGCGCTCCAGGAGGGTCGCGGCTGGTGAGGACACCGGTGCTCCAGGACTGGCGCGCGCTGACGGTTGGAGCGCCGGCCCCATGGAGCGCCGGCGTCCTCGCCGGCCTACGCTGCACCGTCGGTCCCTTGGGCAGTCTCGTGCCGACAGCGCCGCCGTGCCGACGGACCGTGGGCCGGGAGGCCCACGGACCATGCCCGCCTGCGGCGGTGGCCGGCGAGGACGCCGGCGCTCCAGGAGGGTCGCGGCTGGTGAGGACACCGGTGCTCCAGGACTGGCGCGCGCTGACGTATGGAGCGTCGGCCTCATGGAGCGCCGGCGTCCTCGCCGGCCTACGCTGGACCGTCGGTCCCTTGGGCAGTCTCGTGCCGACAGCGCCGCCGTACCGACGAACCGTGGGCCGGGAGGCCCACGGACCATGCCCGCCTGCGGCGG
>JAAXGQ010000125.1:8422-13533 GCA_012271265.1 Vicinamibacteraceae bacterium | reverse complement strand
GGCCGGTGAGGACAGCGGCGCTCCGGGTGTGTTGGCCGGCGAGGACGCCGGCGCTCCATGGGAGAGCGGCGCTCCAAGGGGGCTGCGCCGGACCCTTGGATCTTGGGGCAATTAGACTTCGCCGCGCCGATGAGCAACGAATCCTTTGAGATCCGGCCGGCTGACGGCGGCCTTCTCGTTCTTCTTCCCGGACTCGGCGCCGTCAGCACGACCTTCGTCGCCGGGATCCAGGCGATCCGCCGGGGGCTCGCGCTGCCGGTCGGCTCGGTCACCCAGATGGGCACGATCCGGTTGGGGAAACGTCCGGAGGGCCGCACCCCGCTGATCAGGGACTTCGTGCCCCTCGCCGGGCTCGACGATCTCTCGTTCGCCGCGTGGGATGTCTTCGAGGACGACGCCTACACCGCGGCCATGAAGGCCGGGGTGCTCGAGCCGACCCTCCTCGATCAGATCCGCGACGAGCTCTCCGCCGTCCGCCCGATGCGCGCGGTCTTCGACCGGAATTACGTCAAGAAGCTCGACGGACCGTTCGTCAAGGCCGGCGCCACGAAGATGGACCTCGCCGAGATGCTGATCGAGGACATCGAGCGGTCCCGGGACGCGGCGGGCGCGGCGCGGGCGGTGATGATTTGGTGCGGTTCCACGGAGACCTTCCTCGAGCCGTCGCCCGTCCACGACGACCTCGAGAGCTTCGAGCGCGGCCTCCGGGAGAACGATCCGGCGATCGCGCCGAGCATGATCTACGCCTACGCCGCCCTCCGCTGCGGGATTCCCTACGCGAACGGCGCCCCGAACCTGAGCGTGGACATACCGGCCCTCACCCGGATGGCTTCCGAGAACGGATCCCCCATCTGCGGGAAGGACTTCAAGACCGGCCAGACGCTGATGAAGACCATCCTGGCGCCGGGGTTCAAGGCGCGGATGCTGGGGCTGAACGGCTGGTTCTCGACGAACATCCTCGGCAACCGGGACGGAGAGGTGCTCGACGACCCCGGGTCCTTCCGCACGAAGGAGGAGAGCAAGCTCGGGGTCCTCGACTACATCCTGCAGCCGGGCAAGTATCCGGACCTCTACCGCGACCTCTACCACAAGGTGCGGATCAACTACTACCCGCCCCGGAAGGACAACAAGGAAGGCTGGGACAACATCGACATCTTTGGCTGGCTGGGCTACCCGATGCAGATCAAGGTGGACTTCCTCTGCCGCGATTCCATCCTGGCGGCGCCGCTGGTGCTCGACCTGGCGCTCTTCCTCGACCTCTCCTCCCGAGCCGGTCTGCGCGGCATCCAGGAATGGCTCTCGTTCTACTTCAAGAGCCCGATGAGCCCGCCGGGGGTCTACCCCGAGCACGACCTGTTCATCCAGCGGAAGAAGCTGGCGAACACCCTCCGTTATCTTCGCGGCGAGGACATGATTCACCACCTCGGCGAATACACTCTGGAGACCTCGCCGGAGGCCAGCGACTGAAGAAGGCCAGCCCCTGATGCAGATCTCGAAGAGCCGCTGCGTCGGCTGCGGGAACTGCGTCGCCGTCTGCCCGGTCTCCGCCATCCGGATCGAGGCGGACGGCCGGGCCCAGGTGGACCTCGACCAGTGCGTCGAGTGCTACACCTGCTACCGGGGTCTGAGCACCGAGCGGCTGAACCCGACTCTCGTGCGCGGCTTCCGGAGGGTCCTGTCCTGGTTCCGGCTCCGGTTCGATCCGGCGCCGGACGTCTGTCCGACTTCGGCGATCGAGCCGCAGGAGCTCGCCTGGCCGCGCGTGGTGCGCCGCGCCTTTTCGGATCCTCTCGTTTCCCACGAGGCCACCGGGGTCCACGGCCGCGGCACCGAGGAAGTCAAGACGAACGACGTCACCGGCCGCGTCGCGGTGGGCGAGTGCGGCATGACCGTCGAGTTCGGCCGGCCCGGCGTGAGCGCCACCTTCGCCGACATGGACAGGGTGACCCGCCGGCTGGCAAGGCTGGGTGTCCATTTCGAGCCGAACAACCCGGTCACCAAATTGATGACCGATGTGGACACCGGCGCGATCCGGGAAGACCTCCTCGCGGAGCGGGTTCTTTCGGCGATCGTCGAGATCAAGGTGCCGATGGCCCAGGTCGCGGAGGTGATGCGGGCCGTCGAAGCCGCGGCCAGCGAGAGCGAGACGATCATTTCGATCGGCGTCTCCACCCGGTGCGGCCCCGACGGCGAGGACGCGTTGGGCGCCCTGCTCGCCGAACACGGCTACACCGCCTACCGAGGCAAGACCAACCTCGGCCTCGGGCGCCCGGCCTGAAGCCGGGCGCGCCCGCTCAGGGCGCGAGGGAGTTGCGTCCCCCCTTCAGGGCGTCCCAGCCGATCACGTCGAGCTCGGCGAGAAACGCCTCCCGGTCCGGCTTCCGCCGCCACCGCACGGTGTCGAACAGACGGGGCGGAAAGGAGCGGAACAGGTCGGCGACGACCTCGCCAGCCGTGCCGAGATCCTTCTCCCGCGCCTCGGACAAGGCGTCGCCCCACCGGAAATCCAGGTGTCGGCAGAGCGTCCACAGGTCAACGAAGTCCTTCGCCTCGAGCCGACCGAGGGCGGTGATCTTGTTCGTCAGCATGTTGCGCAGGCTGTCGATCCGAGGAAAGAGCCCCCCGGCCTCGAGCTCCCCGAAGCGGACCGCGGTGTCGTTCACGAAGTCGATGAGGACATCGGCCCCGGACGCCCGGATGACGACGCGGACGTAGTCCGGCGTGTCGCGGCCGGCGTCCGGGTCGAGTCGGTAACCGGCCTTCCGCAGGCCGGCGAGCGCCCGGTTCAGGTGGGCGCGGAAGTCGGGATCCCGATTCACGAAGAAATCGAGATCGTCCGAGTAGCGGATACCGAAGTAGTGCCTATGGAGCGCCGTACCACCGGTCAGATAGAAGGGTGCTCCGGAGTCGGCGACGGAGCTCAGGACCCCATTCTGCAGGGGGTACAGGATCTCCTCGAAGTAGGCGCCGGATTCGTTCATGACGCTCCCGCAGGGAAGGGGGCCAGAGCTTCGCGATGACCTCCGGCGTCAGCAGTTCCTCGACGACTTCGATGCCCAGGACAGCGACGGTCCGGTGCCACGGGAACGTCGCTAGCATGCGGGCGAACAGGGCCTCGCGATCGAAGTGGCCCACGCGCTCCCGCTCCCCGGAGAGGACTTCGGCGAGCTCTTCCGGGTCACAGGTGGTGTCCCAGTTGAGGGTCCGCGCGATCTCGACCAGCTCCCGGTCCGCCATGGTGGCCCGAGTGTAGCCCCCGAGCGGCGGGGACCTGAGGGGACCCGACTCGAGGCGAAGGGAACGGGTCCGGCAGCTAACGCCAACGGACCCCATCCGTGGCGTCGCGGGGCGTGCTGACCGAACCAGGTCGAGGAGGGTTCTTCAACAGCAGCTCGTCGCCGGTGATGAGCCGGGAACCAGGATGGCTCGCGAGCAACGCCCAGAGGTGGTTGTCGCCGGACTCCGGAGCGGCTTCGCTGTCGCCGGGTTCACGCCACACGGCGTTCGCCGCCAGGTCGGTCAGCAGTTCGTCGATCTCGTCTTCGCTTCGCTGGTGAAAACGCACGACACCGGGTCGGCGAAGCACCGCCGAGTACTCCGAGAGCAAGGCGCCGGACATCAGGTAGAGCAGCCGACCGCCGAGCATGGCGTCGAGAATCTGCGATGGAGGGCTGTGCGGGTCGGCGCTCATCATTCCGGACACGACGACGTTGGGTTCGACGACGAAGACTCTTCGAGTCAATCGTCCCTCGCCCTTCGATGCTGCCGGGTTTCGCGTACGGCGATGGCCATCGCCTCTGCATCGGTCAATCCGGAGCTCGACCGCGCGCGGGCGACGATCTCGCGCGCCGTTTCCGAAGGGAGGATGCCCCGGAATTCCAGGCTTTCTTCGATGATCGCGGCCATCGAGCGCCCCTGCCGCGCTGCGGCCTCCCTCAAGGCGCGGTGGGTACGGTCGGTCAAGCTGATCGTGAGCCGTGGCATGGTGCGAACATCCGTTTCGAGGTGTGGTTCCGAGTCACCATGACACCATGGCGCCACACGGCAGAATCCGCAGTGGCGGGGAGCCGCCTCAAGGCGTCGGGGGCGGGGGCGCCTCGCGGACAGCGAGCATCTCGTCGCCGGTCGTGGTGATGATCCGCACCGCGATCCGGCCTGACCTGGGGCGGCGGAAGGGCGCCGAAGTCAGGGACTCCATGCTGGCCCAGAGCTCGGGGCGGATCCGCCTGCCGAGGGCCGCCTTGAACCGCTTCAACTGCCGGTCCTGACTCTTGCCCGGGAAGTGGATGCGGCGCGCGTAGAAGGACTTGCCGTCGTGGTCGGTGTCGAGGAGCCAGCAGTCGATGTCTTCCGGCTTCCCGGCCCGGACCTGCCCGGTCTTCGGGTCGTAGGTGTTCCACCCTCGGACTTCAACCTTCAGCTGACCGCCGCCGACGGCGCGGATGTCGATCTCGGGCTCGCCCCCGAGCACGAAGGCCTGGTCCCGCTTTCCGGGCTTCAGTTCGGCGATGGCTAGGTCCCGGTTCGCCTGGAGGCACAGAACCTCCAGCCGGCCCCGCTGTTCGCGGCGAGGCGTGTCGGCCTCGAAGTGGAACGCCACGACGAGCAGCTTGCGGATCGCGGCCCGGGCGGCGGCTTCCTCGGCGGCCCGGTCCAGGAGATTGCGATTCGCGGACTGGTCGTCGGAAAGAACGAGGAGCGCAACGCGCTCGCCCGTCTCGCGGATCCGTCCCTCGTGGGTCAGATTGGCCGAAGCGGTGGGCCAGTTCTCCACGTCGTCGAGCCGCCAGCGATCGCTCCCGTCGCCGTCGGCGGGAAAACCGGCGACGGCCAGGGACTCCAGCACCCGCTCGCGGACGGCTTGCCGGATGGCGGGTTCCTCCAACCCGCCCGAGACCGGTTCGTATCTCCACGGCGAGTGCGACTCCACGGTGAACGGGGTCGCGAGCCGCTTCCAGCCCCGCTTCTTCCGAGGCCGGTCCACCAGGAGAGTTGCCTTCGGCGGGTGGTCGTAGGCGAGTGACGCTGCCGAGACGTAGGGGACCCGTTCATACACGAACCCTGAAGCGGGATCGAAAAGATCATCTCTCGGACGGACGGACGGACGGACG
>JAAXGQ010000125.1:1409-8336 GCA_012271265.1 Vicinamibacteraceae bacterium | reverse complement strand
CCGCAGGTGGGGTCCAGCACCAGGTCCCCGGGATCCGTCGCCATCAGGATGCAGCGCTCGATCACCGACTCGGCCGTCTCGACGACATAGTGCATGTCCGTTGGGCGCATCAGGGCGCTCCACAGATTCCCGATCTTCTTGCCCGGGAATTCCTCCTCGTACTGCACCCAGTTCAGCACCCCGTCCTCGCTTGCCGCGTCCAATCGGCCGTGCTGTGCTAGGCGCTCCATTCCCTCCAAGCTGATCCGCCATTGTTCGCCGGGTGGACAGGGATATGCGACTCCCTTCCACACGAAGGGATCTGACCGACCGGTAGTAGACACGCCTTGTGAACGGAGCGGCCGTCTCTGGTAGAGACGAGCGCCGTCCGGAAGTCGATCGGGATCGCGCTTCTCGGCCTTTGTCAGGGGCCGACGCCTTCCATCCAGCAGTTCGACGTAGGCATCCCAGTTCATGAGCTGGACGACTCCAAGCCGGTCCAGCCGCTCGTACGGCTGCCGGAACTTCAGTACCTCCCTGTCACGCGCGTAGAACAGCAGCGAATCATTCACTTCGGGGAGGTGCTTCGCCGTTCTGGCGCCGCTCTTTGCGAAGGCGATCGTCGCGACCCGGTTTTCCGGGCCGAAGACCTCGTCGAGCACGAGCGCGCAGCGGTGGAGGTTCACCGAGCTGATCTGCATGAAGAAGCTGCCGGACTCCTTCAGCAGCGCCCGCCCCAGCGCCGCCGTCCGGTACACCGCGTCCAGGTAGGAGTGGATCCCGTGCCGGTAGGTGTCCCGGAACGCGGTGGTCATCGCTGCTTCCGCCGGGGTCCCGCCGGCGCGCTTCCTGGTGTTCGGCTGGTAGCCCGCCTTGAACGAGATCCCGTAGGGGGGATCCCAGAAGATCATCTGGACCTTCCCGGCGAGATCCTCCTTCCCGGCCAGCGAGGCCATGACCGCCCGCGAATCTCCCTTGATGATTCGGTTCGACCAGTTTCCCTGGTGGGTGTAGCTGGACCACGCCGCCTCGGGCGGCAGCCCGTTGAAGTCGTCGAAGAGGGTCGGCGCCGGCTCCCCCCGCAACTGGGCTGCGAACGCGGTCGGGGAGACCTTCTCGTGGACGAAGAGCGGCCCCGCCGTCGTCGTCAGATCGTCGAGCCCATCCCCGCGCCGCCAGCTGAGGCGCGGTCCTTCGGGCGCCCGCACCTCCGGCGCGTAGGGAACCGCCGCCCGCTCCTCCTTCGTCATGAACCGCTCGGTCTGGTCGGTCGGCAGGTTCAGGCGCTTCGCCCCGGTGTGGCGGTAGGGAAGCAGCGGCGCGGCCTGGCTCGCGGTCCCTTTCTTCTTCTTCTTCTTCGCCCGTGTCGGCGTCATGCGTCCTCCCTCCCGGCGATCGCCCGTTCGATCAGCGCCGACGCGCCGACGAGGCTCTCGATCCAGACCAGCCGCCAGCGGCCGAACTCTCCGTGGGCCGAGACCGCCTCACACCAGCGCGCCAGCCAGGCCCGCTTCGCCTCCTCGCTGGCCTCTCCGGCCTTCATGCCCTTGAACTCGATGACCAGATGCAGGTCGGGCTCCCCACCTTCCTTGGGACGTCTTGTGCCGACATCGCCGCCGTGCCGCCTGACCGTGGGCCGGGAGGCCCACGGACCATGCCCGCCTGCGGCGGTGGCCGGTGAGGAGCCCCCAGCGGGACGACTGGCCGGCGCTCCAGAACTGGCGCGCCCTGACGTATGGAGCGCTGGCCCCATGGAGCGCCGGCGTCCTCGCTGGCCCGCGCAGCGCGCGACGAAATCAGGCTCCGTGCGGCGCCAGTCGTCGAGCTCGGCGTCGAACCAGGGCGCCTCCCAGCCGAGCCGGAAGTTCCGCGCCCAGGCCTCGATTCCCGGATGGTCATCCAGGATCCTGGCCAGCTCCACTTCCGCGTGGGAGTGGCAGGCGGCGGCGTTCAGCTCGGAGTGGCGGGCGTCGCAGCGGCGGAGGACCGTCTCGAAGTCCACCGCCCCCGTGTCCCGCACCCGCGGCGCCGCCCGATCCCGCTCGTCGGCGAAGACCGGCCGCCACGCCGCTTCCATCTCCTCCACGTCGCACGCGTCGGCGATCCGGGCGATCCCCCGGGAATCGAACGGGAGGCCGCTCCGGTTGGACCCATCTATCTGCGGAAGTGCGAGCCACTCCCGCACGGCCCGGAGCGCGTCGGCGAAGGTGGTCCGGCGCTGGCCGCGGTGTGGATCGAGCAGCACGGCGACCTGCCCGGCCGCCCGCCACAGGTCGGTCTCGGGGCGGTCCGCCCGCCGGAATTCCTCTTCCTTCCCGGCGGCCCCCGCCTCGTCGGTCTGGCCGGGAGTGGGCCGAGGCGGAACGACGTGCGCCTCCACCTTCGCCGGGTTCAGCCTCCAGCGCCGGATCTGCTCCGGGGGCGCGAACCCCACCACCTGGGGGAAGGCAATCCGGAATCCGGCGCGTCGCGGCACCGTGTACACCCGCCACGGCTGGATGGCTGGCTGCGGATCGTCCGGGCCATCCGCCCGGGCAAAGGTGTAGGGAACCCCGAAGACGTTCGCGTACTCGGGCTTCTGCTTTTCGTCGGTCCCGGTGAAGGAGGTCCGCCGGAGCGCCCGGCCGGTCACCTGCTCGCAAAGAAGCAGGCTCCCGAAGCGCCGGTAGCCGAAGATGTGGGTCACGTTCCGCGCGTCCCACCCTTCGGTGAGCATTCCCACCGAGACGACGCAGCGGATGTGCTCGCCGGGCTTGCCCTCCCGCCCGGTCGTCATGAAGATGCGCCGGATCGCCTCCTGCTTCTCCGCCTTCGTCTTCGCCCCCGGCGCGTGGAGGGCGGCCTGCTCCTCGATGGCCGTCGCCAGTTTCCCGGAGGTCGGCGGATCGGCGTCGAACAGCCTCGAATGCACGAGCACCGTGGGCGGATGGGCCTTCGGGGTCCCGTCGGGCTCGTAGTTCGAAAGAAGCCCGAGGTTGCCGGGGGTCGCGACCCCTTCCCGCCGCGGCTCGCCGGCGATCCAGCGGTGGATCCGCTCGGCGTTCACCACCTTGTTCGCCACGACGATGAATATGGGGAGCACGCCGGCGTGCTCGTACACCGGACTGATGCGGGTCTCGTAATGCTCGTAGAGCTGCTCGAGGGGCTCGCGGATCTCGGCCTGGAGCTCCCCGACGCGGCAGTCCTTCTTCCCGGCGAAGAGATAGATGTTCCGGTAGCGCGGCTCGTGGGAATCCGTGTCGTCCGCGACCGGGACCCGCGGGACCTTCACCAGCCCCGACTCGATGGCGTCGAGGAGAGGGAAGTCGGAGACCGTCCAGGGGAAGATCTCCGAATCGAGATGGGCGGGCTTTTTCAGCCACATCGGGGTGGCGGAAAAGTCGAGCACCTGCTCCAGTCGGCCGGCGCGGTGCAGCGCGGCGAGCGCGGAAAACCACAGCGCGGCCGTTTGTTGTTCCCTTCTCTCCTCGGCATCGAGCTTGCCGGGCGCCGGAGCCGGTGCGTAGCAGTGGTGCGCTTCGTCGTTGAACACCACGAATCTCGCCTTCGGCGCGTGGGTCCGGTCGAGCAGCCGCGCCAGCATCGCCGCCTCGCCTTCCTCCCACCCCGACGGAAACGGCAGCCCGCCGGTCAGGAACTTCTTCTCCTTCCCGGTGGCGCCGTCCATTCCCTCCGGGTTCTTCCGCCGCTGGAACTTCTGGAAGTTCAGGACGCTCCATCGCATCCGCCGCCGGACCCGCTCGAACCCTCGCGGCGTGATCGAGTCCCACAACGGATGCTCTTCCTGCGGGTCGAGGCTCTTCCGGAGGCCGTCGCGGACGGTCAGGTTCGGGGCGACCGCCAGGAAGTGGACCGGCCCCTCGGTCCGGGAGGTCCACCAGAGCGCCAGCATCGCCATCAGGTGGGTCTTCCCGGTCCCGGTTGCCAGCTTGAGGGCGAGGCGGGGCACGCCTTCGTTCCACTCCCTGTTCGTCTTCCGCAGCCGGTCGTGGATCGCTGGGCACCGTCGTGGCTCCGTCCTGGGCCCCGCCTCCAGCAGCCAGATGATCGTCTCGACAGCCTCCAGTTGACACCAGAACGGCCGCATGGGGACGCCCCCGGGCGGGGCCGACCAGAATTCGAGCAGACGCCGGGTCGGCGACGCGACCCCGGGCCAGTCCCTTCCGCGCCAGTCGGCGACCAGTCCGCGGAGCTCGTTGATGGTCCGGTGGGGCTCGACCTCCGACTCGCCGTTGACCCAGCCGGGAGGGCGATCGGTCTCGGCCGCTTCGGACTGGCGCCGCGGACCCCCGTAGAGGCTTCGCGGTTGGGCCGGCGCGGGCATCCCGATCCCGGGCAGGCTGGGTCGTCGCCCGGGATCGGTGGCGTCCAGCGACCGCCCCTTCGGGTTGAGCCGCCAGTGGTTGGCGGGCGCCTCGTAGGGTGTCCGCAGGACCGGGTCGCGGGCGGCGCTCGGGGAAGTGGTGCTCACAGGCGATCAATTCTCGCCGATCACCCCGCCTGCCAGCACCCTCTGGCGCGAGGCTGTTCCCGGATCGGCGAGGGGAACGGGATCTTTTCTACAATCGCACGTCGCTTCGGGAGGAAGAGGTCCATGCGCAGGTTAGGAAATCGGTTGCCGCTGGAAGGCGGTCTTGTAAGGGGATGGGTTCTCGTAACACTTCTCCTGGCCCTGGTCCTCGCGGGGTGCGGCTCGGAAGGGGCCCCGGCGGACGGGGATCTGCCCGACGAGCGCTTCCGCCGCTACGCCGCCGGGATCGGCGCGCACCACCTCTGCTCCGGGGTCTTTGTGGTGGGCCGGGTGACCGAGCGCTCGCCGGAGACGGTGCTTGCCGAGGACATTGCTCCCTTCGTCGGATTCGCCTGGCAGGACGACTTCGAGTGGGAGGTGGACATGGAGGACCACAGCGCCACCGTCTGGGCGGCCGACGTGAATCCCCGCACCGCGCGCTACCACGGGGACCAGGGCTGCACCCTGCTCGAGGATGGCGCCGACTCGGTCCGATTCACGCCGGTCCCGGTTCCCCGCGACCAGCCCCCGGCCGCCGAACAGGACTGGCCGCTCGGTGACCGGGGCGCCGAGGAGCCCGACCAGCCCGGCGTGGACCGGGCCGCCCTCGATGCGGCGCTCGACGCGGCCATGGACGCCGGGCAGAACACCCGGGCCCTGGCGGTGGTCCGCCACGGGAAGATCATCGGAGAGCGCTACGCGCCCGGCTTCACCCGCAACACCCCGCAGATCAGCTGGTCGGAGGGCAAGAGCCTGACTGCGGCGCTCATCGGCGCCCTGATCCACAAGGGCCACTTCACCCTCGACGACCCGGCGCCGGTTGCCGAGTGGCGCGTGGAAGGCGATCCCCGGGGCGGCATCCTCATGCGCCACCTGCTCACGATGAGCAGCGGACTGGACATGACGAACAACGGGCTCGCCGGCCCCGAATCGCTGCTGCCCGACAACGAACACATGCGGGTCTACTTCGACGCGCTCGACGTCTTCGAGCACGCCTCCAGCCAGCCCTACGGCATCGAGCCGGGATCCGAGTTCCGCTACCGCAACTCCGACCCGCTGACCCTGGGCCGCATCGTCCGGGAGACGGTCGAGGCGAACGGCAAGGAGTACCTGACCCACCCGCAGCGACTCGTCCTCGACAGGATCGGTTCGCGGGACTTCGTGCTGGAGCCCGACCCCTGGGGCAACTTCATCCTGAGCGGCTACGAATACGGCAGCGCCGCCGACTGGATGCGCTTCGGGCTCCTCCACCTGTGGGACGGGGAGTTCCTCGGGGACCGGATCCTCCCGGAGGGCTGGTCCACGTTCGTCAGCACGCCTTCGCCGGGCGCACAGGAGGGCGAGTACGGCGGGTTGTGGTGGCTGAACCTCGGCGGACGGCATCCCGACATCCCCAGCGACGCCTACTGGGCGGCCGGCTACATGGGCCAGATCACCATGGTCATCCCCTCCCGGGACATGGTGATCGTCCGCCTCGGGCCGAGCCCCGGCGGCTTCGATGCGTACCTGAACGAGACGGTGGCCGCGATCCTCGCCGCGCTCGACTGAGCGGAGTGCGCCGGCTGCTGCCCGGAGCGATCGCCTGGGCGCTCATGAGCCTCGCGCCCGTTGGTCCGGTGGACGGGCAGCCCGAAGCCGGCGGCGCGCTCCCGGAAACGATTCCGCTCTTCCCGCTCCCGGATGTCTCGCTTTTCCCGGGAGTGACGCGGCCGTTTTTCATCTTCGAGCCGCGCTACCGCGCCATGGTGGCCGACGTGCTCGAAGGCGACCGCGTCATCGGCATGGTC
Organism: Vicinamibacteraceae bacterium; assembly: GCA_012271265.1. Classification (GTDB taxonomy): domain Bacteria; phylum Acidobacteriota; class Vicinamibacteria; order Marinacidobacterales; family Marinacidobacteraceae; genus JAAXGQ01. Next base: position 2,060 of record JAAXGQ010000125.1, on the reverse strand, counting down.
GCGCTCCGGCCCGGGTTCGAGGAGGACTACGAGGGCCGTCCGCCGGTGTACGCCGTCGGCTGCGCCGGAATCATCAGCGGCGCGGTCGAGAACGACGACGGCACCTGGTTCATCGAGCTGTCCGGGATGACGCGCTTCCGCATTCTTGGGGAGGACGCGAGCCGGCCGTACCGGCTCGCCTTCGTGGAAGCGCTGTCCGAGGCGCCGGACGAGGAGGGCCGCCTCCCGGCCATCCGGGAGTGGATGGATGAGCTGCTGGTGTTCGGGGGGGGAGAGCCCTCGCCGGCGGAGGCCACGGACGAGCAGGTGGTGCACGTGGTGGCGGGATCGGTGGGCGAGACCCCGGCGGACCGGCAGGCGCTCCTGGAGCTCGACGGTCCGGCGGCGCGCGGCGCGGCGGTGCTCGCCTGGCTGGAGCGGACGAACGGCCGGTAGGGACCGGCGGTGCGGCGCAGGCCGGCGTCCTCACTGGCCCCCACACCGGGAGCGCCGGCGTCCTCACCGGCCACCGCCAACTGGAGCGCCGGCGTCCTCGCCGGCCACCGCCGTAGGCGGGTATGGTCCGTGGGCCTCCTGGCCCACGGTCGGTCGGCGCGGCGGCGGTGTCGGCAGGAGACTGGGTGAGGGACCGGCGGTGCGGCGTAGGCCGGC
>JAAXGQ010000125.1:0-1336 GCA_012271265.1 Vicinamibacteraceae bacterium | reverse complement strand
GGACGCCGGCGCTCCATGGGCCGGGCGCTCTCACCGGCCGCCACCGGGAGCGCCGGCGTCCTCGCCGGCCACCGCCGCAGGCGGGCATGGTCCGTGGCCTCTGGCCCACGGTCGGTCGGCACGGGGGCGGTCGGCAGGAGACTGGGTGAGGGACCGGCGGTGCGGCGCAGGCCGGCGAGGACGCCGGCGCTCCATGGGCCGGCGCTCCCTCCGTCAGGGCGCGCCATTTCTGGAGCGCGGGTGTCCATGGAGCTCCGGAGTACATGGAGCGCCGGTGTCCTCACCGGCCAGCGCCTCAGGGGGGCAGGGTCTGTGGGCGTCTCGGCCGACGATCCTTCGTTACGGGGCGGCGGTCGGCACGAGGCTGCCTGAGGGACCGGCGGTGCGGCGCGGGCCGGCGCGGACGCCGGCGCTCCATGGGCGCAGCGGGCGGGGGGCTCCTCCTCCAGGCCGGTCATCCGTCCAGGCAGGTCACCGTCCTGTCGCTCCTGGGCCGGTATGGTGGTATGGTTGCAGTATGGTCAAGATGACGTTCTCGCTCCCCGAGGGCACGGCGAAGCAGATTCGGATCGTCGCGCGCCGGTATGGACGACCGCAGAGCCATGTCGTTCGCGAGGCCGTCGCAGAATACGCGGCTCGCGCGGATCGGCTGCCGGAGGCCGAGCGACTGAGGATGCTCGCGGTACTGGAGGAGTTGCGAAACAAACCGACGACCGGGTTCACCCGGACGGCCGAGGAAGCACAAGCGGAGATCGACGCCATCCGTGCCTCTCGTCGGGCCTCCTCCCTGCGCCGGAGCCGCCAGTGACTGTTCATGTGGACACTTCCGCGCTGGTTGCGGCGCTGACCGAGCCGCATGCCGCGCTCGATGCACTCACGCGCCTGGTCGACGAGAGGCACCGCGTCGCCATCTCGTCCCTCGTTCTCTACGAGTGGCTCCGGGGACCGCGGACGCTCCCGGAGCTTCGCGCTCAGGAAGCCCTGTTTCCGCGTGCAGCGGCCGTTCCGTTTGACGCACACGCGGCCAGGATTGCGGCCAGGCTCTACGCCGGCCTTCCTCGCGCCTCCCGTCGGGCGTCGGACCTGGCGGTTGCCGCCTCTGCGATGAGCCGGGACGCGGCGGTCTGGACACTGAACAAGGTGGATTTCGAGGACATTCCCGGGTTGCGGCTCGTGTAGTTGGGTGGGGCGGCGCTCCACACGTCAGGGCGCGCCAGGCCGGCGAGGACGCCGGCGCTCCATGGGGTGGGCGCTCTCACCGGCCACCAACTGGAGCGCCGGCGTCCTCGCCGGCCAGCGCCGTAGGCGGGCATGGTCCGTGGGCCTCCCGGCCCAC
>JAAXGQ010000124.1:393-16244 GCA_012271265.1 Vicinamibacteraceae bacterium | reverse complement strand
TCTCGTGCCGACAGTGCGGCCCATACCGATGGACCGTGGCCGGCGAGGACGCCGGCGCTCCATGCAGACCGACGCTCCATTGGGTGGTGGCGGACAGAGCGGCGACCCCATGGAGCGCCGGCGTCCTCGCCGGCCTGCGCCCCACCGCACTCTCGTGCCGACAGTGCGGCCGTGCCGATGGACCGTGGCCGGCGCGGACGCCGGCGCTCCATGCAGACCGACGCTCGATGGGGGTTTGGCGGGTGAGAGCGGCAGCCCCATGGAGCGCCGGCGTCCTCGCCGGCCTGCGCCGCACCGCACTCTCGTGCCGACAGTGTGGCCGTGCCGCTGGACCGTGGCCGGCGAGGACGCCGGCGCTCCATGCAGACCGGCGCTCCATGGGGGTTTGACCGGTGAGAGCGACGGCCCCATGGAGCGCCGGCGTCCTCGCCGGCCTGCGCCACCCCCCAGTCTCGTGCCGAGAGTACGGCCGTGCCGATGGACCGTGGCCGGCGAGGACGCCGGCGCTCCATGCAGACCGGCGCTCGATGGGGGTTGTGGCGGGTGAGAGCGACGGCACCGACCGGCCCCGTGCCGGGCGTGGCGCGCCGGGCTGGCGCCCGGGATTCCACTTAGCGGCGACGGCGGCGACGGCGGCGCTTCCGGGCCCGCTTCCGGGCCGCGGCCCGCTTCGCCCGGAGCTTGTCGCCGGGCTTCACGTAGAAGGCGTGCCGCTTGATTTCCTTGATGATGTCCTCGGCCTGAACGCGACGCTTGAAGCGGCGGAGCGCCGCGTCGATGGTCTCGTTCTCCTGGACGACGATTTCGGCCAAACAGGTCCTCGCGAGTGCTTTTCCGGCGCGGTCCGTTCCCCGTGGACCCCGCCTCTCAAAACCGGTGAGAAGGGGGAACGGTAGGGCTCCAGGCCCTCGTTGTCAAACGCGATCCCGGCCCGCCTGGAGCGCCGCCGTCCGCACCGGCCACCAGACCGGGAGCGCCACCGTCCTCACCGGCCACCGCCGCAGGCGGGCATGGTCCCTGGGCATCCCGCCCCACGGTCGGCCCCTGGAGCGCCGGCGTCCTCGCCGGCCTGCGCCGCACGTTCGCGCGTCCGCCTGCGCTCCGTCTGCTCGTTGCCGACCAGCGGGAAGGACGCGGACCGGGAGCGTTCGCTTATTCCCCCAGCCTGTTTTCCCAGCTCCGGCCTTGTTTCCCCAGCTTGTTGACCCAGCTCGGGCCGCTATTCCCCCAGCTTGTTACCCCAGCTCCCGGGCGCTGTTCCCCCAGCTCCCGGGCGCTATTCCCCCAGCTCCCTCGTGGCGAGCGACGCCTGATTTCGGCGCCCCCCGCTGCTCCCGCGCGTCCCGCGCGCGACCGCGCGCGACACCGCGCGCGACGACGACGCCGGGCGGCCCGTCGCCGTTTCCCGACCGGAACACCGAATCCGAGCCGGACCAGGGCCGGGAGGTCGGCTCGATGCGGCGCGTTCCCGGCCGGAATCGCGCCCGCCCGAAGCGGAGAACACGCGATCCGCCCGCCTCCCCCGAAATCGGTTCCGCGCCCACGCGACCCCTGAACTGGCCCTGTTTCCGGCAAATTCCCCCCGTTCTTGCGGCTATTTCCCCAGCTGACCGGCTTATTTCCCCAGCTCCACCGTTATTTCCCCAGCTGACCGGCTTATTTCCCCAGCTCGCCGTCGGTTCGTCCCGACGAGCCCGACGCTCCAGGAGGGCGGCGCGGCAGCCCGTAGGCCTGCTCCGGATGGGTCGCCTCCTCGGGATGCCGCAGGCGGAGGCGACCGGCGTCGAGCATGGGACCAAGGTGCCGCTTCCGGAGGTACTTCTTTCCCATTCCGAGCCAGCCGGCCAGCTCGTCGGCCGTGGCCCACCCGTGAATCGCCACGAGGTCGCGAATCAGGTCGCGCAGTGGTCCCGAGGGGCGACGACGCCCAAGCGCCCGGATGCGGGCGAGAACGTTCTCCATCGAATCGGGCTCGGCCGCCGGTCGTCCCGCCGGTCGTCCGGCCAGGCCTCCGGATGGCGGCGCGGAAACGTCAGCCGGAGCCGGCTGAACCGATGGAAGGGGCTCGGCAGGTTCGGAATCCGCCGGCTCCGGGAGAGGCGCGGCAGGTTCAAGGTCCACCGGCGCCGGAAGGGGGTCCGAGGCCGCTGCGGCGGCCGTCTTCCCTCGGCGCGCCCTGCCTCCCGCGGCATCTCCCCCCGAGAGCGTCCGGGCGAGCTGGCCGACCGAGTCCAGCACTCCGCCCGCATCCGCCGCCTCCCGCTCGACCTTCCCGCCCCACCTCGAGAGCCCGGCCTGCGCGTCGGACAGCGCGTCATCGAACCGGCCGCGCGCGCCCGACGCGCGCCGCCGCCGCGACCAGTGCCCCATCCGGCTCCCCGTCTGCCGCGCGATCCGTCCCGCCGCCGACGCGCGCCGCGCGATCTCCGCTCCGGTCGTCGCCGCCCGCGCCAGGCCAGCCAGCAGCGGACCGGCGTTCGCTCGCAGCCACCGCCAGCCAGCCCGCAGCCAACGCCCGATCTGCCGCATCCAGAGCCAGGTTCCTTGCACTGCCGGATGCCGGAAAAGACGGCGAATCCGGTCAAGCCCGGGCGGCGTCTCCTCCGCCCCGGCCCGAACCACACTCCGTTCTTCCGGAGCCGCGGGGGCGCCAGGCCGCGCCGGAGAAGCCATCCCGCCGATGGTACCGGCGCGCCGGTCGCCACCCGCACCCTTCTCCATGCGGCGGTGATCGCCGCTCCGGACCCTCTTGACGAATCTCCCGCAACCGCACAAGATCCCACGCCATGAGGTTGGGTGTGCGGCAGGTGCTTGCGTGCGGCGCTCTCGCAGCGTTCGCGCTGGTGATCGTCAGCAGCGTTCCGCACCTGCACCACGAGATCGAGGGCGAGGAGGACCGCTGCGTCCTCTGTCTTGCCCAGGATGCGCCCTCCCTCGCCACCGGCCTCCACGCGAACCCCGACCCGGTCGTCCGTTCCGCCGTCCTCCCGGTTGCCGTCCCCGGCGCCGTGGAGAGGACGCCCTCGGGCGGCGGCTCCCGGGCGCCCCCCGCCTGACTCGAGAACAGTCGTAGCCGGCCAGCAGGCCGGCTCCATCGTCCTCTCGCCGGCGCCAGCTTCGGTGCGTCGGCGCTCCCCCATCGCGGAGCAGAGTCAGATGTCAACCCGGCCCCCGATCCCGGTTCTGCTCGTCGGCCTCGTCGGCCTGGCCGCGTGCGGGCCGGGCGCGCCCGACGATCCGGGAACGCTCGAGGGCCAGGCGCTGGAGACGCCCTGGACGCAGACCTTCCGCGTCGTCGAACGGGACGGCGTTCGCATCGTGGACATCGAAGCGACCGTCGTCACCTGGGGCGGAACGGCGGGCGGGCCGCCGCAACGCCACCGCCTGGTGCTGGTCCCGAGGGGCTTCGAGGCCCCACCCCTGACGGGAGATCTGGCGGGGGCCACGTTGATCGAGACGCCTGTCCAGCGGATCGCCGTCAACGATCAGGCCCATGAGGCCATGCTCCGCGCCCTCGGCGTCAAGGACCGGATCGTCGCCGTCGGCGGGCACAACAGCTACGACGACGAGCTGCGGCAGAAGGTCCAGGCGGGCGAGATCCAGCGGATCGAATACGGCTGGCACAAGCCGCCGACGCTCGACGCGCTGGTGGCGGCGCGGCCGGACGTGCTGATCGCGCACATGGCCGACCTCACGCACACCCAGCACATGGAGCGCGTCAAGTCGCTCGGCATCCCCTTCGTGCCGACCTTCGTCGACGCCGAGCCGCACTACATGGGCCGCGTCGCGTGGGTGCTGCTGATGGGTCTGCTGACCGGGAAGGAGGCGGAAGCCGAGGCGTTCGTCGCGGAGGTCGCGCGCGAAGTGGACCGCCTGAAGGCCATCGCCGCGGAGCAGCCGCGCCGGTCGGTTCTCTGGGCCTGGTACCGGAGCGCGGGCAATCGCTGGGCGGTGACGCAACGGAATGCCAACGCGGCCCTCGTCCGCGACGCGAACGCGGAGCTCGTGCTCGGCGCCGAGGACGATCCCGAGCTCGACACCTTCTCCGAACTTGCGACAGAACGGCTGCTGCGGGACGCGACGGGCGCCGATTGCTGGATGATCCGCGACCCGGTGTCCTCGGTATTCGACGATCAGGCCGTGCTGCAGCGCTTCAAGGCCTACCAGGAGGACTGCGTGTTCTGGGAGGCGGGCAAGCGCCATCCCACAGCGGACTCCTGGGAGCTGTGGGAAATGGGGACCATCCGGCCGGACTGGCAACTGGCCGACATCGTGAAGATGGCGCACCCCCAGCTGCGCGACGGCGCGTGGCGCTACCTGGCGCCGGAAACGTGGAAGGCGGACTACGTCGGCGCGGGTGCGCACTAGCACTGTGAACCGGATCGCCGCGCCCCGTTCGGCGCGCCCGCACGCCCTCATCCGGGGGGAGAGTCCGCCTTCCACCCCCGCGCCGTCTCGTCCAGCGGTCTTCTTTCTGCTCCTCGGCCTGGCCGCGTGCGGTCCCGGCGCGCCCGACGACCCGGGCCCCGTCGTCGGCGAAGAGCTCGAAGTGCCCTACACCAGGACCTTCCGCGTCGTCGAACGGGACGGCGTTCGCATCGTGGACATCGAGGCGTCCCTCGTCACCTGGGGCGGCTCGGCGGGCGGGCCGGTGCAGCGCCACCGTCTCGTGCTGGTCCCGAGGGACCAGGAACCGCCGCCCCTGACCGGCGATCTGAAGGGCGCCTCGGTCATCGGGACGCCGGTCTGGCGGATCGCAGTCAACGATCAGCCGCACGAGGCCATGCTCCGCGCCCTCGGCGTCCAGGACCGGATCGTCGCCGTCGGCGGGCACCGAAGTTACGACGACGATCTGCGCGGGAAGGTCCGATCCGGGGAGATCGAGCAGATCGGCTATGGCTGGCACATGCCGCCGACGCTCGATGCGCTGGTCGCGGCGCGGCCGGACGTGCTGATCAAGCGCATGGCCGACCTCACCCACACCCAGCACCTGGAGCGCGTGGAGGCGCTCGGCATTCCGGTCGTGCCGACCTTCATCAACGCGGAGCCCCACTACATGGGCCGGGTGGCCTGGGTACTGCTGATGGGCCTCCTGACCGGGAAGGAAGCGGAGGCCGAGGACTTCGTCGCGATGGTCGCCGAGGAGGTGGACCGGCTGAAGGCGCTCGCCGCGGAGCAGCCGCGCCGGTCGGTTCTCTGGTCGTGGTACCGGAGCGCGGGCAATCGCTGGGCCGTGACCCGGAGGAACGCCGACGCGGCCCTCATTCGCGACGCGAACGCGGAGCTCGTGCTGGGCGCCGAGGACGATCCCGAGCTCGACACCTTCTCCGATCTCTCCACGGAACGGCTGCTGCGGGACGCGACCGACGCCGACTGCTGGATGATCCGCGAACCGCTGGCTGCGGTGTTCGACGATCGGGCGGTGCTCCAGAGATTCAAGGCCTACCGCGAGGGTTGCGTGTACTGGGCGCCGGGCAGGCGCAACCCCGACGCCGACGCCTGGGAGATGTGGGAGATGGGGATCATCCGGCCGGACTGGCTCCTCGGCGACATCGTGAAGATGCTGCACCCCCATCTGCGGGACGGCGCCTCGCGTTACCTGGCGCCCGAAAACTGGAAGGCAACTCATGCCGACGACCAAGGATAGGAGTCTGTGGATGAGGTGGCATGAGCACCGGGAGCGCCCGGAAGCGGAGTACCCGTCATGGAGCGCCGGTGTCCTCACCGGCCACCGCCGCAGGCGGGCCCACGGTCCATCGGTACGGCGGCGCTTGTCGGCAGCAGACTGCCCAAGGGGCAGACGGTGCGACGCAGGCCGGCGAGGACGCCGGCGCTCCATGGGGCCGGCGCTCCAACCGTCACCGCGCGCCAGTCATGGAGCGCCGGTGTCCTCACCGGCCACGGTCGGTCGGCACAACGGCGCCGTCGGCAGGAGACTCTTGCATGCCGCGTCGCTTCGTCCACAGGCTGCTGGTTCCGGCGCCGCGGCCCGGCTCGACGCACCCGCCGGACGCACCGTCCCGATGTTCGCGCTGCTCGTCGCGATGGCGGCGTGCGGCGGCGGCCTGGCCGACCATCCGGAACCTGCCGCCGGCGAGGCGCTCGAAGTGCCCCACGCGAAGACCTTCCGCGTCGTCGCACGGGACGGCGTCCACATCGTGGACATCGAGGCGTCCGTCGTCACCTGGGGCGGCTCGGCGGGCGGGCCGCCGCAGCGCGCCCGCCTGGTGCTGGTCCCGAAGGGCTTCGAGCCGCCGCCCCTGACAGGGGATCTCGCAGGCGCCTCGGTGATCGAGACGCCGGTCCAACGGATCGCCGTCAACGATCAGCCGCACGAGGCCATGCTCCGCGCCCTCGGCGTCGAAGACCGGATCGTCGCCGTCGGCGGGCACAACAGCTACGACGACGGTCTGCGCGGGAAGGCCCGATCAGGGGAGATCCAGCAGATCGGCTACGGCTGGCACATGCCGCCGACGCTGGATGCGCTGGTGGCGGCGCGGCCGGAGGTGCTGGTCGCGCGCATGGCCGACCTCACCCACACGCAGCACATGGAGCGGGTGGAATCGCTCGGCATTCCGGTCGTCCCGACCTTCATCGACGCGGAGCCGCACTACATGGGCCGGGTGGCGTGGGTGGTGCTGATGGGTCTCCTGACCGGGAAGGAATCGGAGGCGGAAGCCTTCGTCGAGGAAGTCGCGCGGGGGGTGGACCGCCTGAAGGCCATCGCAGGAGAGCAGCCCCGACGGTCGGTCCTCTGGGCCTGGTACCGGAGCGCGGGCAATCGCTGGGCGGTGACGCAACGAAACGCCGACGCGGCCCTCATTCGCGACGCGAACGCGGAGCTGGTGCTCGGCGCCGAGGACGATCCGGAGCTCGACGTCTTCTCCGACCTCTCCACGGAACGGCTGCTGCGGGACGCGACGGACGCCGACTGCTGGATGATCCGCGATCCGCTGTCCTCGGTCTTCGACGACCGCACGGTGCTCTCCCGCTTCAAGGCCTACCAGGAGGACTGCGTGTTCTGGGAACCGGGCAAGCGCCATCCCACCGCGGATTCCTGGGAGCTGTGGGAAATGGGCGCCATCCGGCCCGACTGGCACCTGGCGGACATCGTGAAGATGGTGCACCCCGAACTGCGCGACGGCAGATGGCGCTACCTGGCGCCCGAAACATGGGAGGCGGACCATGCCCGCGCGGGCACGCATTAGCGCGAGGGCCGCGGTCCTCGTCGCCGCCCTCCTCGGACTGTCCCTGCTGACGCTGACCCACGGCCAGATCGCGCTGCCCTTCGCCGACACCCTCGGCGCCCTGACGGGGACGGAAACGAGCGATCTGACCCGTCAGATCGTCCTCGAAATCCGCCTCCCGAGGGTGATCGCCGCGATCATCGCCGGCGCGGCGCTCGGCATGGCGGGGGTGCTGATGCAGGCGCTCTTCCGGAACCCGGTCGCCGACGTCTGGTCTCTCGGCCTGCTTGCCGGCGGCCAGTTCGGAGTGGCGCTCACGGTGACCGCGGCGGCCTTTGCGGGGCCCGCGGCGGTGTCCTTCCTCACCGTCTTCGAAGGCCCCAGCATCACCATCGCCGCCGCCGTGGGGGTCGCGGTGGCGGCGTTCTTCATGTTGGCGCTCGGCCGCCGGGTCGGCGCCATCACGCTTCTCGTCATCGGCCTCATGCTGGGGTTCACCTCGCAAGGTCTGACCAGCGTCCTCCTCCATTTCGCCGCCCGCGCCGGCGGCCGGGTCTACGGCGGGTGGCAGGATGCGAGCTTCGCGGCGATCGCCCCGGCACAGCTGCCGTGGCTGCTCGCGCCCATCCTCATCGGCGCCGCCGCCGCCGTCGCGACGGCGAAACCCCTCAGCTCGCTGCTCCTCGGCGAAAGCTACGCCCGCAGCCTCGGCGTCAAGGTGAGGACCCTGCGCCACGCCGTCCTGACAGCGACGGTGCTGCTGGTGGCGGCCGTGGTGGCCTTCTGCGGCCCGGTCAGCTTCGTCGGCCTCATTGCCCCCCACTTCGCCCGGGCGCTCGCGGGCACGGCGCGGATCCTCCCGCTCCTCCCCCTCGCCGCGCTTGGCGGCGCCCTGCTGGCGCTCGCGGGCGACGCCGTCGTGCATGCGCGCTGGGAGCAGCACTTCCTCCACCTGAACACGACCCTCGCGATCCTCGGCGCTCCCATCGTCATCCTCATTCTGATCTTCTCGCCGGCCGTGCGGCAGTGGCGCTGATGCTGGATCTCCAGTCGCTTTCCGTCGGGTACCGCAGCGCGGGCGGACCGCTCCTCTCCGACATCCGCATATCCGCCGAGCCCGGCGACTTCATCTGCATCCTGGGCCGCAACGGGTCCGGGAAATCGACCCTCATGCGCACGATCGCGGGGCTGCAGCCGGCGCTCGCCGGCGTCGCCTCGCTCGGCGGGGAGAACGTCGCGACCATGCGCGCGGCGACCCGCGCCCGCCGGATCGCGGTGGTGCTGACCGAGCGGGCGTTCAACCCGGGTCTGCGGGTCGAGGACGTCATCGCGCTCGCCCGGCAGCCCTTCACCCGTTGGCAGGGCCGACTGCGGGAGGACGACCGGGCCGCCATCGCCGACTCCATCAAGGTGATGGGCCTCGAGCCGTTCCTCAGGCGCTATTTCAGCAATCTCAGCGACGGCGAGCGGCAGCGCGTCATGATCGCGAGGGCGCTGGCGCAGACCCCGCGCCTCATGGTCCTCGACGAGATCACGGCCTTCCTGGATCTTCCGAGCCGGGTGGAGATCATGGCGCTGCTGCGTTCGCAGGCCAGGGCGAAGGGGCAGGTCATTCTGCTGTCGAGCCATGACCTCGACTTCTCGCTCCAGCTCGCCGACAGCGTCTGGCTGCTCGACGGCGCCGGCGGGTTCTCGGTGGGCACGCCCGACGCGCTCCGTGGGAGCGGGGCGATCGGGCGCGCCTTCGACACCGACGGCATCCGGTATTCGCCCGGGCGCGGGCGGTTCGAGGTCCGGACGCCCGGCTCCGCACAGTGACCGTATCCCGCTCCCGGGCGCCTCCGGCCCGACTCTCGAACAGCCGTAGCCGGCCCTCGCGGGCCGGTCGCCCTGTCCTGTCGCTGCGCCTGCTTCGGTGCGCCGGCGTTCGCTCATCGGGGAGGAGAGTCCGATGTCAACCCACGCAGAGTTGGGGTTCCCCGCTGCCAGCGAGGCCCCGCCCATTCCCATCCGCGAGACCCGGTGCGCGGATCCCGTTTCCGAGAGAGGCCAAAACGGCCGCTTCCGCAGACCCCCTCTTCCGACCGCGTTCGTCATCCTGGTCGGCTTGGCCGCCTGCGGGCCCGGCGCGCCGGACGTAACCGACGATCCGCAAACACCGGAAACACCTGAAGTCGAGGCGCTCGAAACGCCTGGCTCCCAGATCTTCAGCGTCGTCGAACGCGACGGCTACCACATCGTTGACATCGAGGCGTCCGTCGTCGCCTGGGGCGGATCGGCGGGAGGGCCCACACAGCGCACCCGCCTCGTACTGGTCCCGAAGGGGACGGAGCCGCCAAACCTGGCGACGGACCTGGCGAACGCCACGTTGATCCGGACGCCCGTCCAGCGGATCGCCGTCAACGATGAACCGCACGAGGCCATGCTGCGGGCCCTCGGGGTCGAGGACCGGATCGTCGCGGTTGGCGGCCACAACAGCTACGACGACGACCTCCGCCGGCGGACCCGGTCCGGCGAGATCCACCAGATCGGCTATTCCTGGCACAGGCCGCCGACCCTCGATGCGCTGGTGGCGGCCGCACCGGACGTGCTCGTCGCGCAGATGGCCGACCTCACGCACACCCAGCACGTGGAGCGGGTCGAATCGCTCGGCATTCCGGTCGTGCCGACCTTCATTGACACGGAGCCGCACTACATGGGCAGCGTTGCCTGGATCCGGGTGATGGGGCTGCTGACCGGGAAGGAGGCCGAAGCCGACGCGTTCGTGCAGATGGTCGCGCGGGAGTTGGACCGCCTGAAGTCTCTCGCCGAGGAGCAACCCCGCCGGTCGGTTCTCTGGGCCTGGTACCGGAGTTCGGGCAATCGCTGGGCCGTCACGCAACGGAACGGCACGGCGGCCCTCATTCGCGACGCCAACGCGGAGCTCGTGCTCGGCGCCGACGACGATCCGCAGTTGGATACCTTTTCGCTTCTCTCCACCGAACGGCTTCTGCGCGACGGAACCGGCGCCGATTGCTGGATGATCCGCGATCCGCTGTCCTCGGTCTTCGACGACGAGGCCGTGCTCTCCCGCTTCAAGGCGTATCAGGACGATTGCGTCTTCCGGGAGCAGGGCAAGCGCCATCCGACCGCGGATGCGTGGGAGCTGTGGGAGATGGGGGCGATCCGCCCGGATTGGCGACTGTGGGACGTCATGAAGATGCTGCACCCGGAGCTGCGCGATGGGGAGTGGCGGTACCTCATGCCGGAAACGTGGGTGGCGGACCATGCGGGCGTGGGTCTCCACTAGCGGCGCTGTCCTCCTCGTGACGCTCTTCCTTCCAACGCCGACCGATGGGCGGATTCCGCTGCCGCTGGCCGACGTCGAGCGGCCCTGATTCGTTGTTCGCGAGACGTGGCGTGGGGGGCCGATGACAAATAGCGCTCGGGGCGCCCCGATGTGGCTGCGCGCCGCCCAGCTGGCGGCGATCGCCATCCCGCTGGCGCTGCTGGTCGGCCTCTGCGCGCACGCCTGGCACGAAGAGCACGCGGACGACGACGAGTGCGCCGTCTGCCGCCTGGCGCACCAGACAGCCGATCTCGCGAGACCGGCGGAGCATGCCTCGTACCGCGCTTCCGCTCGCCTTGAGCCGGCGCAGGAGGTCCGGCGGGCCGTTTCCCTGCGCCTCCGGCGCCCTCCCGCCCGCGCTCCTCCCGCGTAGTTCCGCCAATCGGCCGTGCCCGTCCGCCGCAACGCGGCGGGCGTAGGGCCGGCACGCCGCTGCGGTTGTCCGACCGCGCGCGTCCCCTCGTGGCTACCGCGTTCTCCCGGCGCCAACCGGGAAGCCCTCACGAACGAACGGTCCGCCGCGTGACGCACGGCCACCGCCGGAACCGGCTTGCCGAGGGCGAGATATCGGGAGAACACAGATGTACCGATCCAGACTCTTTCCTTTCCTGGCGGCCGGCCTGCTGGCCGCCTTCACCACCGCGCCGCTCGAGGCGCGCGAGGACGGCGCCGTCCGAGACGCTGTCACCACCGACGACGGCGGCGTCGAGACCGGAGCAGCGAACGATGCCGAGGCTCAGTCCTCCTCCTCGCTGGCCGGAACCGTCGTGGACTCGACTGGCGGGGCCATCCGCGGCGCCCGCATCACCGTCCATCAGGATGGCGAGTTCGTGGGCGAGGTCCGAACCGCGGGCGACGGCTCCTACGCCCTCGCGCTCGCTCCCGGCGAGTACCTCGTCGAAGTCCAGGCGTCCGGGTTCGATCTCGCCGTCCGAAGCATCGAGGTGGGCTCGCGGGTCGGGCAGCTCGACTTCGAGCTCGAACTCACCGGGCTCGCGGAGTCGGTGAGCGTCACGGCCCGGGCCGAGGGATACGTGGCGGGAACCGCCACCACGGGGTCGAAGCTCGATCTTGCCCGATTCGAAGTGCCGCAATCGATTTCCGTCGTTCCTCGAGACGTCATTGACGACCGGGTCCTGGTGCACCTGAGCGACACCGCCCACAACGCCGCCGGCGTCAGAGCCATCACCGCGTACGGGGGCGTGCAGAACAACAACTATGCGTTCCGGGGCTTTTCGAGCGGGTTCCGAGGTGTGAACCTGAGAAACGGCTTCCAGCAGTACCCGTTCCTGTCGAAGAGCGACGTCGCGAACGTGGAACGGGTCGAGTTTCTCAAGGGTCCGTCGTCCCTTCTCTACGGCGCCGCCGAGGTCGGCGGTCTCGCGAACACGATCACCAAGAAGCCGCTCTCGGAGCACCGCTACGAGGTCGGTTTCACCGGGGGCGGCTTCGGACAGTTGCGGCCCACGGTGGATCTCACCGGCCCGCTGAACGCGTCGCGCACGGTGCTCTTTCGGGTGAACGCCGCCTACGACCGCGGAAACAGCTATCGCGACCTGATCGAGCACGAGAACTCCTTCGTCTCCCCGGCCCTCACCTGGATCCTCCAGCCGGGGACGGTTCTCTCCTTCGAAGCCGAATGGGGACGCTTCGACCACAACTTCGATCGGGGCTTCCCGATCGCGCAGGCCTTTCTCGACGAGCCGGCCAGCAAGAGCTACGGCGAGGAGTGGACGAGGGCGCTGAACGAACAGCGCATCGTCCTGGTGAACTTCACCCACGACTTCTCGCCCGACTGGAGCTTCCGGACCGGCTTCTCGCGCATGGAGGCCGACCAGGACATCAACGCCGCCGGCTTCTCGTTCTTCCCCCTGGGTCTCGACGGCCGCACCATCAACCGCGACAACTTCGTCACCGACGAGGCGTCGGAGAACGACAACTTCCAGAACGAGCTGTACGGACGCTTCTCGACCGGCCCCGTCGAACATGAGCTGGTGACCGGCGTGGAGTTCGCCCGCTACCGGTTCTTCTACACCTTCGACATCGTTTCGCTGGGCCCCATCGACCGGATCGAACCCGAGTACGGAGCGCTCCCGGGGTTTTCGCTCTTCGGTTTCGACGACGACACCGCGGCGAGCCAGACCGGGCTCTACCTTCTCGATCAGCTCACGCTGACCCCGCGGCTGAAGGTTCTCCTCGGCGGCAGGTTCAGCTACGTATCGTCGCGGCAAAGCGACATTTCGAGTGGAGAACTCCTTGACGAGCAAACCGACCAGGACTTCATCCCGCGCGCCGGAATCACCTATGAAGTCCTGCCGCAGGGGAACGTGTACGGAAGCTTCGCGACGTCGTTCTTCCCGAATCTGACCGGGCACTCGGGGACTTCGGCGCGGCAGGCGAGCGGGGAACCCCTCGAGCCCACTCGCGGGCAGCAGTGGGAAGTGGGATGGAGGCAGGAGCTCGGGAACGGCCGCGTCCTCGCGACGGTTGCGTACTTCGACCTCAGGAAGCAGAACATCGTCGTCCCGGATCCGGACGACCCGACGTTCACCTTCAGCATCCAGGTGGGCGAGCAGCACAGCCGCGGCGTCGAGGTGGAAGTCGTCGGAGGCGTCACTCCGAATCTGAGCGTCATCGCCACCTATACCGGCATGGCTTCGGAGGTGACCGAGGAGGTGCGCGAGGCCTACCTCGGTGACCGTCTCCCCGGCGTCGCGCCCCATTCGGGGAGCGTGTTCCTGAACTACCGCGTCCCCGACGGTTCGCTGCGCGGGCTGTCCTTCGGCGGCGGGGCGTACGCGACCGGCGCCCGCATGGCGGCGCTGCCGAATCCGGACTGGGAAGTGCCGGGCACGGCGCGCCTGGACCTGAACCTCGGGTACGACCGCCCCGACTGGACACTGGACTTCGCGATCAAGAACCTGACGGATTCGCTGGACTTCCAGCTCGGCGGCTTCCGGACGATGCTGCCGCTGCCGACCCGGCATGCGCTGGTCTCGTTCCGCTACCGGTTCGGCTCGTAGCCTCATGGAGGCTTCCGACGGGACTCCGGGCGGCGTGCGGCTTCGCAACCAGCCCCCCCGAGGCGAATCACCGCTTCGGGGGTGGCGCTGGCGCATCCTCGCGCTCGCCGGAGTGGCGGCCTTCCGGGTTCCGTCCGTCGCCCCTGCCCAGGAGGCGCCGGTCGCCCAGGCATCCCAGGTGACCGGGGCCATTGTCGTGGACGGGCGTCTCTCCGACGACGCGTGGGGCGCGGCCTCGACAATCGGCGCCTTCACCCAGGTGGACCCGACGGCCGGCGCGCCGAGCCGCGTCCCGACGACCGTGCGTCTCCTCTGGGACGACGCGGGGCTCTACGTCGGGGCCGAGCTGACCGATCCCGAGGTCCGCGCGGCGACCCGGGTGGAAGGGATGCGGCGCGACTTCACCTACGAGACCAGCGATGTCTTCGGCGTGCTCCTCGACGGCTTCGGCGACGGCCGCTTCGCGATGGCCTTCATGACCAACCCCGACGGCGTGCAGCGCGATCTGCTGGTCTTTGACGGACGGGACGCGGACGAGGCCTGGAACGGCGTCTGGAGCGTGCGCACGGCACGCATGGAAAGGGGATGGACCGTGGAGATGTTCATCCCGTGGAAGACGCTTCGCTACCAGGGGGGAGCGCGGTGGCGGGTGAACTTCGTCCGCGAGGCGCGGGCGATCCAGGAGACGAGCGGCTGGTCCCCCTGGCATCGCGGCGTCGATTCGTGGGACATGGCCTTCGCGGGGCGCCTCGAGGGAATCGCGCCGCCCCCTCCGGGAGGGAACGCGCAGATCCAGCCCTACGCCGTGGGGCGCGCGGACTCGACCGGAACCGGTCCGTTCGGCGAGCACACCTCCGCGGCCGACGCGGGGATCGATGTGAAGTGGGCGGCGCGGCCGAACACCGTGCTCGATCTGACCTACAACATGGACTTCGCGCAGGCCGAGGTGGACCGGCAGGTGATCAACCTCGACCGCTTTTCGGTCTTCTTTCCCGAGCGGCGCACCTTTTTCCTGGAAAGCGCCGGGCTATTCGACACGGGTCTCAGCGTCATCTCGCCGTTCTACAGCCGCCGCATCGGACTCGACGACGAAGGGCTGCCGGTTCCGGTCACCGCCGGAGCTCGCTTGACCCACCGGGGGAGAGAGTCCAGCGCGGGTGCGCTCTTCGTGCGGCAGGAGGGCGCCGGGCAGGGCGACGGCAGCGTCTTCGGCGTCGGGCGCTTCGTGCGGAACGTCGGGGCGAGGGGGCGCCTCGGTGGACTCGTCGCGGCCCGGCACGACCAGGGCCTGCCGCACGGCGCCTCGGCCCTCAACACCGTCGCCGCCGCCGACTGGTTCTTCCGCCCGACGACGAACCTCGCCACCCGAGGAATGATCTCGCGCTCGCTCACCGAGGGGCCCGGGGGCGACGGGTGGGCCGGCCACCTCTGGGTGGGCAACTACGCCCCCTGGGGGTACATCGGCTGGCTGCAGGAGTACGTCGGCCGCGGGTGGGAACCCCGCTCGGGTTTCGTGTTCGCGACCGACGTCATCGTGACGAGTCCGGCCTTCAACCTCGATCTCCGGCCGGCCTGGCTTCCCCGGTGGGCGCGCGCCTACCGGCCCGGGGCAACCCTCTTCTTCTTCAACCGCGCGTCGACCGGCGATTTCTTCTCCGGCTCCGTGAGCATCCGGCCGCTGGTCCTCGTGCTCGAGAACGGAGGCCTCGTCGGAGTTTCGCTTCGGCCGGAGTGGCAGGAGTTCGGCGCCGCCTTCCAGCCGATTCCCGGGCTCCGCGTGCCGGCGGACGATTACCGCTTTACGCGCTGGGCCTTCTCCGCCTCGCACGACCCCTCCGCCGACCTGACCGGGAGCGTGAGCCACACCATCGGCCCCTTCTACGACGGCTCGCTCGACCGGACCGAGATTTCGACGAAGGCCGCGCTCTCGCCCCGCGTCGTCGCCTTCGTTTCGTGGGAGTGGAATCGCTTCACCGGCGTCGGAGGGTCCGATGCGACGACCCATCTCCTTCTGCCGGAGCTCCGCCTTGCCCTCAACCCGCGATTCGAGGTGTCGGGGATCTGGCAGTACAACACGGCGGTCGAGGCTTCGAGCCTGAACCTGCGACTCTCGTGGGAGTTCCGGCCCCTCTCCTTCGTCTACGTGGTCTACAACGACAACGCCTCGCTCGACCGGGCCTGGGACCCGCTCCCCGCCCGCCGCCAGCTCATCGTCAAGGCAACGTGGTTGTGGCAGCCGTAGTCGGCCCGCGGAGGACGTCCCGCTCGACCTGTTCGCCCACGGCTCCGGGCCGCACCCATGGAGCGCCGGCG
>JAAXGQ010000124.1:0-311 GCA_012271265.1 Vicinamibacteraceae bacterium | reverse complement strand
ACACCGGCGCTCCAGAACTGGCGCCCCCTGACCTATCGAGCGCCGGACCCATGGAGCGCCGGCGTCCTCGCCGGCCTGCGCCGCACTCTCGGTCCCTCAGGCAGTCTCCTGCCGACCGCGCCGCCGTACCGACGAACCGTGGGCCGGTGAGGACACCGGCGCTCCAGAACTGGCGCCCCCTGACCTATCGAGCGCCGGACCCATGGAGCGCCGGCGTCCTCGCCGGCCTGCGCCGCACTCTCGGTCCCTCAGGCAGTCTCCTGCCGACCGCGCCGCCGTACCGACGAACCGTGGGCCGGTGAGGACACCGG
>JAAXGQ010000123.1 GCA_012271265.1 Vicinamibacteraceae bacterium | reverse complement strand
CGGTTCTCGCCGAGGGACAGCACGTTCAGTCCGGCCAGCTCCGCGAGTTCCGGGATCAACGGCCCGTCCAGCCTGTTCTCGCGGAGTCGGAGCGCGCTGACCCGACCGTCGTCGGTCACCGTGACCCCGCGCCACTGATCCAGCGGCAGGTCCGTCAGCCAGTTCGTCGCGTCGCTCCAGCCGGGTCCCCCGGTGGCCTCGTACAGCCGCACGAGCGTGGCCCGGTCCCGTGCTGCCCCGGTGAGGGGCGCGGCGGTACTGCCGCCCACCGGCGCGGACCAGCCGCTGGTCCGGCGATCGGCGCCGTTTCCCGCGACCGACCGGACCCGGAGGTGCACGGTCGTCTCGGCGCCGAGACCCTCGCGCCGGTAGGAGAGTTGCTCGGCGGTCCGGGCGACGGTTTCGTCTCCGTCGGTGGGACTCCCGCCGATTCGGGACTGCACCTCATATCCGGAAACGCCCGCCACCGCGCTCCAGCTCCACTCGATCCAGTCGTCGCTGCTCCCCGAAACCCGCAGGTCCGCCGGGACGGCCGGAGGTTCCGGCGGCGCGGGGACAGGCGGTGCGGGGGCCGGGGTGGCCGGTGCGGGGGACTCCCCCTCCCCGCAGGCTGCAGCAAGCAGGAGCGCCGCGAGCAGGGCGCAGAGCAGTGGGACCCGACGGCGGGCGCCGCAAGGCGGGCGACCGCGCGGCGCTTGGGGGACGACAGGCCCGCCAGTCGGAAAGAAAGGCGAAACCGCCGTACGCCCGTCTGTGAACCTCGTCTTCGCCATGCCGCTTGCCTGCCTCCCAGCGAGTGGACTTTACGGCTACCCCCCCCCAAGTCCAGACCCATCGGCGGCCCGGCGCCGGTTCGCCGGGTGCGGGCACAACCCGGTGATCCGCGCCGCCCCTTCCCGCGAGGGCGGCTCAGGTCCCGTTTGACCCGCGATCGGGCAGAGGGCGTAATTGCCATGCTGTCACAGCGAGCGTGGCAGGTAAGGGAAGGACACATCATGAGAATCGGGAATCGGATCCGAATTGGAGCGGCGCTCGGGCTGCTGCCCGTTCTGGCCGGCTCGGCCGCCGCCCAGGAGGCGGCCATTTACGGCACGGTGGCCGACGCCACCGGTGACGCCCTTCCCGGAGTGACGATCACGGTCACGAACGCCGACACCGGGCTCCAGCGAACCGTGACCTCCGGCGGCGACGGCGGATACCAGGTTCCCTCGCTCCCGGTCGGCACCTATTCGGTGATGGCGAGCCTTTCCGGCTTCCAGACCCTCACCAATGAGGGCCTGCGGCTCCAGGTGGCGCAGCAGGTGACCCTGAACATCTCCCTCGAACTCGCGGGGGTCGAGGAAGCGGTCACCGTCACGGCGGCGGCCCCGCTCATCGAGTCGCGCCAGGCGGATTTCTCCACCATCATCACCGAGGAACAGGTCGAGGTCCTGCCGATGCAGGGCCGGAAGTGGCTCGATCTCGCCACGCTGAGCCCCGCGACCAGCCAGGACGCCATCCGCGGCGTCTTCTACAACAACGTCAACATCGGCGCCGGGGTGACTTTCTACTCGAACGGCTTCTACGTGGACGGGGTCAGCAACAACTGGCAGCAGCAGGGCGAGCCCAGGCAGGACTTCCCCCAGGAGGGCATCGCCGAGTTCAAGGTGCAGGCGTTCAACGCGAGCGCCGACTTCGGCTTTGCGCAGGGCGGCTACCTGAACGTGGTGACCAAGAGCGGCACGAACGAGTTCAGCGGGAGCGTCTTCGAGTTCTTCCGGACCAAGGCGCTCAACTCGAAGACGGTGCTGCAGGACGAGAAGCCCGACTTCTCCCGCCACCAGTTCGGCGGGTCGTTCGGGGGCCCGGTGGTGCGGGACAAGTCCCATTTCTACATCTCCGCCGAGTACACCGACGAGACCTCCTTCTTCACGGTGAACACCGGCGGCGTGTTTCCCGAGGAGGAAGGCACTTTCGAGAAGCCCGACTGGAACTTCATGGGGTTCGCGCGTTACGACCACGTTCTCAATGACGATCACCGCCTGTTCATCCGCTACGCGCACCACAACAACGAACTGACCCACCGCGGCTCCGGCGGCATCCGGGCGGCGAGCAGCGGCTTCAGCTTCGGGGCTCCCCGGCACTCGCTGGTGCTGGGCGAGACCTGGTTCCTCGGCCCGGACACCTTCAACGACTTTCGGGT
>JAAXGQ010000122.1:10646-11035 GCA_012271265.1 Vicinamibacteraceae bacterium | reverse complement strand
GGGCGATGCGCAGCGCGGTGTGCCGGGCCGAGGTCGTCGCGCCACCCACCAGCAGCGGGAGACGCACACCGCGGCGGGCCATTTCCCGGGCGAACCGCTCCATTTCGTCGAGCGACGGCGTGATCAACCCGGAGAGACCGATGAGCGCGGCCCCGGTTTTCCGCGCCTCCGCGAGGATCCGGTCCGCCGGCGCCATGACGCCGAGGTCGCGCACCTCGTAACCGCCGCAGGAGAGCACGATGGAGACGATGCTCTTGCCGATGTCGTGGACGTCCCCCTTCACCGTGGCCAGGACGATGCGCTCCCTCCGGGGAGCGTCCGCAGCCTCCCCGGCCATGAAGGGCTCCAGCGCGGCGACGGCCCGTTTCATCACCCGGGCGCTCTTGACC
>JAAXGQ010000122.1:10168-10458 GCA_012271265.1 Vicinamibacteraceae bacterium | reverse complement strand
TCCGTGGCATCCGGCCGGCGGGCGAGCACCACGTCCTCCACCCGGTCACGCAGCCGCCCCGGAATCTCGTCGTACACCGGGAGCCGTCCCGCGTTCACGATGGCGAGATCCAGACCGGCGTCGATCGCGTGGTGCAGGAACACCGCGTTCATCGCCTGGCGCACGCTCTCGTTGCCTCGGAACGCGAACGAGAGGTTGGAGACCCCTCCCGAGATCAGAGCGCCGGGGCAGGCCTCACGAATCCGAGGCAGAGCCGCGAGGAATTCCACGCCGTAGCGGTCGTGCTCCGG
>JAAXGQ010000122.1:0-10156 GCA_012271265.1 Vicinamibacteraceae bacterium | reverse complement strand
AGAAACGCCTCTTCGCCATCCTTGAGCGACAGCGAGTTCACCACCCCTTTCCCCGGGAGGCACTGCAGTCCGGCTTCGAGGACCGAGAGCCGGGAACTGTCGATCATGATCGGCAGCCGCGCCACGTCCGGCTCCATGGCGAGCAGCCGAAGGAAACGGGTCATCGCCGCTTCCGAGTCGAGAAGGGCATCGTCCATGTTGACGTCGATCAGGTTCGCGCCGCCCTCCACCTGGTCGCGCGCCACCCGGATCGCCCGTTCCAGCCTCCCCCGGCGCACGAGTCGCGCGAACCGCCGCGAACCGGTCACGTTCGTGCGTTCGCCGACCGTCAGAAAGGCGGAACCCGGGCGAACCAGCGGCTCCGTCCCGGCAAGCCGCAAGCGCCGGTCCCGATCGGGCGGGATGCGGGGCCGGACTCCGAAGGTCGCCCTCCGAACCGCCCGGATGTGTTCCGGGGTCGTTCCGCAGCAGCCGCCGGTGAAGTTGAGGAGACCTTCCCGGGCCAGATCGGCGATGGCGCCGGCGGTGACCGCCGGATCCTCGTCGTAGGCCCCGAGTTCGTTCGGCAACCCGGCATTGGGGACCGCCCCGACCGGAACCGGGGCCCGCCGGGCGAGAAGGGCTACGAAGGGCCGGAGAGCCGCGGCGCCGAGCGAGCAGTTCACGGCCGCCGCGGTGACGCCGGCATGCTCCACCGAGACCCAGAACGCTTCGGCATCCTGGCCGGTCAGATTGCGGCCGCTGGCATCCACCGCGGTGAAGCTCACCAGGAGGCCGGCGCCGTTTCCGCCGGCGGCGAGCGCTTCCCGCGCCCCGTCGAGCGCCGCCTTCGCGTTCAGCGTGTCGAAACAGGTCTCCACGAGCAACAGGTCGGCCCCGCCCGCAAGCAGTCCGTGCGCCTGCTCCCGATAGGCCCTGCGCAGTTCGCGCCAGGAAACGGCGCGGAAGCCAGGGTCGGAAACGTTGGGGGAGATGCTCAGCGTTCGGTTCGTCGGACCCATCGAGCCGAGCACGAACGCCCGGCGCCCGCGGGCCGCCGCGCGGGCCGCTTGCAGCGCGAGGCGCGCGCCCCGCCGGTTCAGCTCGAAGGCGCGGTCGGCCAGGCCGTAGTCCGCGAGCGAGACCGCGTTGGAGTTGAAGGTGTTCGTGGTGAGCGCCTCCGCGCCCGCCGCCAGGTAGCGATGGTGCACATCACGAACGAGTTCCGGCCGCGTGAGGCAGAGCGCATCGTGGAGGCCGGCGAGTTCATGAGGGTGGTCGCGGAGCGCTGTGCCCCGAAATCCGTCCTCATCGAGGCGCGCCGCCTGCAGCAACGTCCCCATCGCGCCGTCGAATACGACGATGCGCGCCTTCAGCGCTTCCAGGAAGGCGGCGGCGCCTCGGGCCGAATTGGACACTGGCCGAGTACTGTAGAAGCGGCCGCGGTTCCCGGGACGGCCCTCCGGGTACCATCCGCCGCCGTCCGATCCACGCTCCCGCGCCTTCCGGCCGCGGAGTCGGAACCTCCTCCGATGCCCCTCCATTTCCAGGTCGTTCTCGGCGCGGGCGGCGGGATTCTCGTCGGGCTGCTGGTCGGGGAGTGGGCGGCTGTTCTCCAGCCGATCGCCGATCTGTTTGTCCGCCTGCTCCGGATGATCGTGGCCCCGCTGGTGTTCGTCACCCTCGCCCTCGCACTGACGAAGACCGCCGGGCGCGCGATGGGGAAGATCGGGATCCGCGCCGTCGCGTACAACCTCGGCACCCTGGGCGCGGCGCTTGCGATCGGGATCGGCGTCGCGGTGTGGCTCGGCCCCGGAGTGGGCGTCGATCTCTCCGACCTGGGGACTGCGGCCAACCGCGCGCTACCGACCGCCGGCGAGCCGCGTTCGGCCCTCGACATCCTGACCGGCATCGTGCCGGCGAACATCGTCGGAGCGTTCTACGAAGCGGACATGCTCCAGGTGCTCTTTCTGGCCATCGTCTTCGGCGTCGCCGTGAACGCCGTTGGCAGGCGGGCGCGGCCGGCGCTGGACGTCATGCAGGCGGTGAACGACGTTCTGTACCGCATCGTCCATTGGGTCGTGCTGCTTGCTCCCGCGGGCGTGTTCGCGATCCTTGCCGCGGTCGTCGGGGTGCACGGACTGGGCATCCTGGGGGCGCTTGCCTGGTACGTGGTGGTTGTGCTCATCGCCACCGTGATCCACGTCGTCGGCATCCATGGCGGCCTGGTTCGGATCGTGGCGCGCCGCCCGATCCGGGATCTACTCCGGTCCCTCAGGGAGCCGCTTCCGATCGCTTTCGCCTCGGTCTCGACTGCAGCGGCGCTGCCGGTCTCGCTCGACGCGGTTCCGCGCGAGTCCGGAATTTCGAAACAGGTGGCCGGATTCGTGCTCCCGCTCGGCGCGGCGGCCGGCCGCGACTCCAGTGGGATCTACCAGGTGGTCTCGGTGGTGACGATCGGGCAACTGGTCGGGGAACCGCTCGCGGCCGGTTCCCTGTTCGTTCTCTGGATGACCGCGGTGCTCAGCTCGCTGGCGGTCTCCGGAGTCCCCGGCGCCAGCTTTGTGAACCTGACCATCCTTCTCACCGCCACGGGACTCCCGGTGGAGCTCTCCGCCCTGGTTTTCGCGGTGGAGCGTCCCCTCGACCACCTGCGGACGAGCGGCAACCTCATCGGCCAGATCTCGAACGCGATCTTCACCGGCGGGATTTCCGGCGAGATCCGATCGGACGTGACGGCATCGGCCCGGGCATGAACCGCGCGGCCCTCCTGTTGGCGGCGGGCCTGACCAGCGCAACCTGCGGCGGTGGGCCGGCTTCGGGCCCGGCGGTTCCGGCTCCGCCGGGCACGGCCGGCAACGTCTCCGGGACGCTCACGGCGACCGTGGAGGGCGGTCCGGTTGCGGGCGCCAGCCTGAGCGCCTCCGGAACCACGGTCCGCACGGCGGCAGATGGGTCCTTCGCCCTGAATCTGCCGGAGGGAGAGCACCGCCTCGTCATCTCTGGCCCCGGTCTCGTGGAGCGGGTCACCGGCATCCGGGCGCCCTCCACCGGGCTCGCCCTCGACGTGATCCGCGAGGACGGCCCCTGGACGCTGGAGTTCTACCGGGAAGTGGCGCGGAACGGCGCCGGAGGAGGAGATCTCGAACCCCTCCGCCGCTGGAACGAGGAGCCGGTCTTCTTCATCGACACGCGCCCGGAAGCCGCCACCGGAGACGCCATTCCGGAAGCCATCGTGGCGTTCGTGCGGGATGCCATCGGCGAGACGGTCCGTCTTCTCACCGGGAATCGCCTCCAGGGCGACCAGGTGTTCGCGACCGGGAATCCTCCTCCCGACATGACGCCGGGAACGGTCATCCTGCGCTGGAGCGCGGACGAGGTCAGCGAGTTCGCCCCCGGGGCGGACGCGTTCGCCTATCGGGTGGGCGGGCCGGCGAACGTGGTCGTCTTCCGTCACCTGGAAGAAACCTGGGCGGTGCACCACGAGATCGGCCATGTCCTCGGCCTCTACCATCCGCTCGGCGGCTACCGGCCGTCGCACATGTGGTACTCCGGAGTCCTCGAGCCGCCGCACTTCACGACCTGGGACATCTTCCACGCCCAAGTGCTCTATGCCCGCCCGGAAGGCAACACCGACGTGGACGTCGACCCGATGGGCTTCGTCGCCGGCGCCCCTTCCGGCGCGGCGCGCCCCCCGTCCCGCACCTCCCCGGTCACCGGGTTCTCCCGATAACCGCCGGGTTCTCCCGATAGCCGCCGCGGAACGCGACCGGGACCGACAGAGCCCGGCCGCAGCGACGGACGTCAGCCCGGGCGGACGGAGGGCTGCTCAGGCGCGCGCGCCTCGATCGGAGAGGACGGGCCATCGGTCGGGATACGGTGTTCCTCGACGGGGACGCCGCCGAGCAGGTGGCGCTGGATGACCTCTTCGAGTGCGGCCTCATCCATGTTGGCGTACCAGACCCCCTCCGGGTACACGACCGCGACCGGTCCCGAGGCGCAGATCCTGAGACAGTCCGCCTTCGTCCGGTTGATCGTGCCGCCAGGCTGCCCGATGGCGCAGCCGACTTCCTTGAGCCGTCGCTTGAGGAAGGACCACGAGCGCAGGGACTGCGCCGGGTCACTGCACCTGGGATGCGTCGGGTCGACGCAGAGGAAGAGGTGGCGGCGCAGCCGATGGAGTCCGAGTGACACGGCCTTCGCCCCCGCCGCAGCGGACGGCGGGCTCAAGCGGCCGGCACCCCGATCGGACAGGACACGCCGGTGCCGCCGATCCCGCAGTACCCGCCAGGGTTCTTCGCCAGGTACTGCTGATGGTGCTCCTCGGCATAGTAGAAGGTCGCAGCGCGGCGAATCTCGGTCGTGATGGGACCGTAGCCGGCGGCGGCGAGCCGCTCGCGATAGCGGTCCCGGCTCTCCTGGGCCGCCCGGCGCTGCCCCTCGCCCACGGTGAGGACCGCCGATCGGTACTGGGTACCCACGTCCCCGCCCTGGCGCATGCCCTGCGTCGGATCGTGGTTCTCCCAGAAGACGCGCAACAGCTCCCCGTAGCTGATCCGGGCCCGCTCGAATACAACGCGCACGATCTCCGCGTGACCGGTGCGGCCGGAGCAGACCTCCCGGTACGTCGGGTTCGGGGTCGTCCCCCCGGCGTACCCGACCGCCGTCGACGTGACGCCGGCCAGACTCCAGAAGAGCCGCTCCGCCCCCCAGAAACAGCCCATTCCGAAGAAGGCCTCCTCTTCCCCCACCCCCCAGGGGGGATGGAGGCGGCTACCGAGGACGAAGTGCCGCTCCGGCGCCCGCATGGCCTCGGCCCTCCCCGGCAGGGCGGCCTCGGGGGCCGGCAGCTCGGTCTTGGCGAGACGCATGCGCAAGGAGTCCTCTCGGGCGGGGATCGCCGGCTCTCCGGCGGGATCCGGAGTCTACTCGGGTCCTTATACTCGGCGCCGCCACGTGGGCCCTGACAGAAAGCACACTCCGGACGGGTGGGCCGCGCGGGCCCGGGCGCTGGTGCAATCGGGGGCCACGGCTTCTCCTTCGTTTCGGGAAAAGGCGCTGGCCGCGCTCGGAGCGGTGCTTCGGAAGCAGCGGAGCGCCTGGGAGCGCGCTCTCCACGAGGACCTCGGCGCTCCTTTTTTCGAAGCCTGGGCGACCCAGACCGGCCTCGTTCTGGCCGAGATCCGCCACGCCCGGCGCCGGGTGCGCCGGTGGATGCGCGGCGAGCGTCCGGCCACCCCGCTCGCCCTCTTCCCCGCCCGGTCCCGGATCGAGCCGGCGCCGCTCGGGGCGGTCCTGGTGATCGCTCCGTGGAACTACCCGTTGCAGCTCACCCTCGCTCCCGCCGTCGCGGCGATCGCGGCCGGGAACGCCGTCGTGATCAAGCCCTCCGAGCACGCTCCGGCGACGGGGCGGCTGCTCGAGACCCTCGTGCCCCCCGCCCTGCCCCCGGGCCTGGTCGAGGTCGTGCCCGGTGGACCGGAGACCGCGCGGGACCTGGTCGCGGCCGGCTTCGACCACATCTTCTTCACCGGCCGCCGGTCGGTGGGCAGGAAGGTCGCCGAGGCAGCCGGACGGGCGCTGACCCCGGTCACCCTGGAACTCGGCGGCAAGTGTCCGGCCTGGATCGATCGCAGGGCCAACTTCCGGGTCGCCGCCCGCCGTCTCGCGTGGGCGAAATTCCTGAACGCCGGCCAGACCTGCGTGGCGCCGGACTATGTGCTTGTCCCCGATCAGCGCGTCGAGGAGTTGACCGAGCGGATTGCAGGACACATCCACCGCTTCTACGGCGCCGATCCCGACGGGAGCCCGGACTACGCCCGGATCGTGCACCGGGATCACTTCGACCGCCTCGAGGGGCTTCTCGACGGACTGCCGGTGCGGATCGGCGGTGAGCGGCGCCCCGAACGCCTGCACTTCGGACCTACGGTGACCGGCCCCTGGCCGGAGGGGCACCCGGCCGGCAAGCAGGAGATCTTCGGACCGATCCTCCCGCTGGTTCCCTACCGGCGGCTCGCCGGGGCGCTCGACGTCATCCGCCAGCAGCCCGACCCTCTGGCCGCCTACGCGTTCTCGAAGCGCCCGGAAGCCATCCGCGCGGTTCGAGGCGCCATCCGGTCCGGAGCGTTTGTCGTGAACGACGCGGTGACCCAGTGCGCAAACCCGGGGCTCCCTTTCGGGGGGGTCGGAGGAAGCGGCCACGGCGCCTACCACGGCGTCCACGGCTTTCGCCGGCTGACCTATCCGAGGGCGTTGCTCGCGGCCGGAACATGGTTCGACCCGCCGGTCCGTTATCCGCCCTACGCGGGAAAGGCGGGACTCATCCGGTGGCTGATCCGATGATCCTGAAGGCCGCTGGCGGCGTCCCGGTCCCGCTCGATCCGCTCGCCGCCCGTCCCCGCCTGGGGCCCGCGGAAGCCGTCCGCCTCGCCCGGTCGGTGTGGGGTCTGGAGGCCAAAGCCCGTTCCCTTCCCGGGGAACGTGACCGGAACTACGAGCTTCGGACGCCGACCGGGGACCGCTTCGTGCTCAAGGCGACCTCCGGGGCCGAGGGCGAGGACCGGCTCGATCTCCAGGAGCGGATCGTGGCCCGCATCGGTCGCAACGACCCCGGTCTGCGGATACCCACCCCGCTCCCGACCCTGGCCGGCGCGCTCAGGCTGGCGGAGGGCGACGGAGCGGACCGCCGCTTTGTCCGGGTCTTCCCCTTCGTCGCCGGCGTCCCGCTCTCGAGCTTCCGTCGCCGCCCGCCCTCCCTGCTCGCGGCGGGAGGACGCTTCCTGGGGCGGCTTTCGCGGGCCCTCGGGGCGTTCGCGCCTTCGCGAGGTGACGAGGCCGTGATTCCCTGGAACCCGGCGTATGCCCCCGAGCTCATCGAGCGGGCGGGCCGCCGCATGGCCGACGCCGAGCGGACCGACCTCTACCGGCGCGTCGGCGGCTTCGCACAGGAGGGGCTGCCCGAGCTCCTGTCCCTGCCCGCCGGGATGATCCACAACGACGCGAACGACGACAACTTCCTTCTTCGGGGAGCGGATCCGGAAACGGCCCAGCCCGAGGACCTGGCGCTTCTCGACTTCGGGGACGCGGTCCGGGCGCCCCGGATCATCGAGGCGGCCACCGGCGCGCTGTACCTGGGGGCAGGAGCGGCTGAACCGCTCCGGGCGGCGCTTCGGGTCCTCCGGGGCTTCGTCGCCGAGCAGCCGATCGGGGAGGAGGAAGCGCGGCTCTTTCCGACGGCGCTCGCGACCCGCGCCCTGGTGAGCGCCGGGATCGCCGCGCTGCGGCGGGCGGGGGTTCCGCAGGCGGGCGACGATGCCTACCTCATGACCAGCGAGGCGGCCGTCTGGCGGGTTCTCGCCGCGTTCGCGGAGCGGCGCCCGGCGGTCTTCCGGGCCCAGGCCCGCGCCGCTGGCGGCCACGCGCCCGTCGCGGAGCCGGACCGGGTGCGGGAGCGGCTGCTCGAGGCGGCGCGCCACGCCCGGACGCCGATTCCCGTCGGGCGGGAGCCACGCTTCCTGGATCAGACCCCGGCGAGCCGCACGGTGGACCCACGGCGGCGGGCGGCGCTCACGGAAGCCGTGGGAGAGCTCTTCAACGCCGGACATGTCGCGATCGGCCGGGCCCGCGAGCCGAGGCTGGCGTCGCCGGTTCGTCGCGCCTGTTCCAGGGCGCCGGAAGGGGAACCGGAAACGATCACGCTCGGCCTCCAGATCTTCGCGCCGGCTGGCGCGGCGGTGGCCGCCACGCTCGATGGCGCCGTTGCGTGGGCAGAAGGGGAGGACGACGGGGGTGGGCGGATCGGGATCCGTCATGAGGCGGGTGGGCAGTCGTTCTGGACCGTGTATCGCGGTCTGAGCCACCGCGACGCCAGCGGGTGGGCCCCCGGAGCGTCGGTCACGCGCGGTCAGCGGATCGGGCGGCTCGCCGACCGCGAGCCGCGCGATGGTCCGCCTCGCCTGGAGTTCCAGGTACTGGTCCGCGATCTCGGCCCCCGGCCCCCGGCCCGGAGCGCCCCCCGGGACCTCGAAGTCCTCGCCGCCCTCAGCCCGGATCCGTCTCCCCTCTGCGGGCTCGATGCGCGGTCCGTCTGCCCCGAGGACGCGCTCGGGGACATCCCCCGACTTCTCAAGGAGCGCGCACGACACATTTCGGGAGCGCTCAGCCTCTCCTATCGGCGCCCCATCCAGACCGTGCGCGGCCACGGGGCGATCCTCTACGACGCCGCCGGCCGCGACTACCTGGACATGGTGAACAACGTCTGCCATGTCGGGCACGCGCATCCCCGGGTGGTCGCTGCGATCGCCCGCCAGGCGGCGCTGTTGAACACGAACACCCGCTACCTGTACGACCGGCTTACCGAGTACGCGGCCGCGCTCGCCGACCTGCTGCCGCCGCCGCTGACGAAGGTGTTCTTCACGAATTCGGGGAGCGAGGCGAACGACCTGGCGCTTCGGATCGCGCGAGCCCGGCTGGGGCGGCGGGAAACCATCGTCCTTGACGGTGGATACTCGGGCAACCTCACCTCGCTGGTGGAGATCAGCCCCTACAAGCTCGACGGTCCGGGCGGCCGCCCGGCGCCCCGGTGGCTGACCCGCCTGCCGATGCCGGACGGATATCGGGGCCGGTTCCGCGCGGATCGGACCGCGTTCCCCGAGGAACTCATCGCCGACGCCCGGGAGCGGATCCGGCAGAGGGGACCGGCCACCTTCCTCGGCGAGGCGATCCTGAGCTGCGGCGGGCAGATCCTTCCCCCGCCGGGATATCTTCAGGCCGTCTACCGCAGCGTTCGAGCTGCCGGCGGCGTCGTCATCGCCGACGAGGTCCAGACCGGGTTCGGGCGGACGGGACCGGCCTTCTGGGCGTTCCTCGCCGTGCAGGGCGAGCATCCGGAAGTTCCGGACATCGTCACCCTGGGCAAGCCGGCGGGCAACGGGCATCCTCTCGCGGCCGTGGTGACGACGCCCGAGCTCGCCCGTTCGTTCGAGGGCGGCATGGAGTACTTCAACACCTATGGCGGGAACCCGGTCTCCTGCGTCGCCGGGCTGGCGGTGCTCGAAGTCCTCAGGGAGGAGCGGCTGCCCGAACACGCCGCCTCCGTCGGCGAACACCTGCTCGCTGGTCTCGCGGAGCTCCAGTCCCGCCACCCGATCATCGGGGACGTCCGGGGGCGTGGACTCTTCCTCGGCTTCGAGATGGTGCGGGACCGGGAGACCCGCGAGCCGGCGACCGCTGAAGCGAAGCGGCTGGCCAACCGGATGCGCGATTTCCGCATCCTGAACAGCACGGACGGGCCGGATGCGAACGTGATCAAGATCAAGCCGCCGCTCCCGTTCTCCCACGCCGACGCTGACCGGTTCCTCCATACCCTCGACTTCGCCCTCGCGGAGCAGTTCTGAGGTGCCCTCCTTCGGCGTTCGCCCCCCGCCCCGGCGCATCCGGCCGGCGGGGCCCCCCGGTTGGTCGCTCGTCGAGGCGCCGCCGGCGGCAGAGCATCGCGCGACCGTCTTCTGGCTTCACGGCCTCGGCGCCGACGGGACCGATTTCCTGCCCATCCTCCCTGCCCTCGGGCTGCTCGACGACCTCGGGATCCGGTTCGTCTTCCCGGAGGCGCCGCCTCGGCCGGTCACCCTGAACGGGGGCATGATCATGCCGGCCTGGTACGACATCCGCGATCTGAGCCGGGAGGGGCATGCCGACCGCGAGGAGCTCCAGGCGGCCGCCACCGGGCTATCGGCCCTCATCCGCGCGGAGAGGAAGCGGGGGATCCCGCCCGAGAGGATCGTGCTCGCCGGGTTTTCCCAGGGTGGCGTCGTCGCCCTCCACACCGCTCTGACCCGGCAGCGGGGAGAGTCCGAGCCTCCCCGGGTGGCCGGTGTGCTCGGGATGTCCTGTTACCTCGCCTTCCCCGAAGCCGTGACCCCCGCCGGGGCGGGGTCCCCGCCCGTCATGCTGGCGCACGGGACCGAGGACGAAATGATCGACATCAGCCTGGGGCGGCGCGCGCGGGACACCCTGGGCGACGCCGGCTGGAACGTCGACTTCCGAACCTACTTCATGGGGCACCACGTCTCCGACGCTGAAGTCCGGGACGTGCGCGGCTTCCTGCGGCGGGTGCTGGAGGCCAGCGGGAGCCTGGAGGTCGGAGGATGAGCGAACGGACGCCGGTCACGCTCGTCAC
>JAAXGQ010000121.1:264-8141 GCA_012271265.1 Vicinamibacteraceae bacterium | reverse complement strand
CCGGGAGCGCCGGCGTCCTCACCGGCCAACACACCGGGAGCGCCGGCGTCCTCACCGGCCACCGCACCGGGAGCGCCGGTGTCCTCACCGGCCAACACACCGGGAGCGCCGGCGTCCTCGCCGGCCACCACACCGGGAGCGCCGGTGTCCTCACCGGCCAACACACCGGGAGCGCC
This sequence comes from Vicinamibacteraceae bacterium, assembly GCA_012271265.1. Lineage (GTDB taxonomy): Bacteria > Acidobacteriota > Vicinamibacteria > Marinacidobacterales > Marinacidobacteraceae > JAAXGQ01. Next base: position 7,965 of record JAAXGQ010000121.1, on the reverse strand, counting down.
GGCGTCCTCGCCGGCCACCGCCGCAGGCGGGCATGGTCTGTGGGCCTCCCGGCCCACGGTCGGTCGGCGCGGCGGCGGTGTCGGCACGAGAGACGGCCTGAGGGACCGGAGGCGCGGCGTAGGCCGGCGAGGACGCCGGCGCTCCATGGGGCGGCCCCGGCCGGAGAGGGGGCGCCGGGTCCCGCGCGGCAAGACGGAGCGGGACCCGGCGGGGGGTCGGGGGTGGTCAGCCGATCGCGGCCTGGAGGTGCATGTGCCCGAAGTGGATCGTCAGCACCGGCTTCCCGGCGAAGTCCCCGCTCCCGGCGGTGATGTCGATCAGCATGTGATCCGCAGTGCCCATGTCCTCGGAATAGCGCGAGTCGAGCTTCATCACCTTCCCCATGTCGGGCATCTCACCCCGGGGAATCCTCCCCTCGTGCAGGGCCATCGACCAGGCACCATCCTCGCCCTTGACGACGCCGATCGTGTACTCGCCGGCAGCAATCGTCATGTCCCCGGCCATGAGGTCGGCCGCGACGTTCAGGCGCGGTCCCCGAGGGCTCACGAAGGCTCCGGCCTCAACGGCGGCGACGCGCTCCATGTTGGCATCGGTCGAGTTGTAGGAGACCGAGACCTCGGTCTCGCCGATCGTGGTGGAGACCGTCTTGTTGAAGTGGGGGTGTCCGGCCGCCGCGGCGGCAATGGCAAGAAGGCTGACGGCAACAAGTGCGATTCGCTTCATGGTGGTCCTGGTCCCTCCCGGACCCGGGTTGAGGGGCGAGCGCGTCGCCCGGGGTGAACCCCGGATTCTAGAACCCGCCCGCCTCGGCGTTCTCCGAGATCCAGCGCCGGGCCGCCTCGACCACCCGATCGACGTCCGAACGGTCGTTCCACATGTGGAACGAGAAGCGGAGAATGCCCCGGCGGATGGAAAAGCGCACCCCGGCGGCGCGGATTCGGGCCGCGAGCCCGTTCATGGCCGGGTCCTCGGTGGTGCGGTGCGTCCCGCCGCCCGGCGCCCCCACCGCGACGATGTGACTCCGCCCGGCGGCGGAATCCGCTCCCGCGCCGCCTGCGACCGGGAGGCCGAGTTCTTCAAGCCCCGAGGCCAGCCGCCGCGCCAGGCCGACCGCGCGCGCCTCGATGGCCCGCGCCCCGAAGCGGGCCAGCATGGCGAGCGCCGCCTCCGCCGCGACCACGCCCGGATAGTTGTAGTTGCCGAGATCGAAGCGGCGGGCCCCGGCGGCATACGGAAGAGCGGCGTCTTCCGGCGGGACTTCGGTCTCGTCCGCGTCCCCGAGATCGACGCCGAAGCGGCCGAGAAACGTCGGGGCGAGCGACTCGGCCACCTCCCGCCGGCAATAGAGAAAGCCCGTCCCGTACAGGGCAGCAAGGCCCTTCTGCGTCGCCACGGAAAGCGCGTCCGCCTGCATGTCCTGGACATTCGTCCGCAGGACGCCGACCGACTGCGCCGCATCGAGCACCAGGAGAGCGCCGTGCACAGCTTTCGCCTCCGCGAGGGGTCTCAGGTCACACCGGAACCCCGGCGAGAACGACACGGTGGCGGCGGTGATGACCCGGGTGCGCGGGGTGACCGCTTCCGCCATCCGCTCGGCCGGGAATTCCCGGCCAGGTCCTGCCGGCACCGGGACGAGACGCACGCCCCGGGTCGCGGCGAGGTTCCGCCACGGCAGGACATTCGCCGGGTGTTCGAGATCGGGACAGAGCACGACTTCGTCGCCCTTCCGCCAGTCGAGGGACCCGAGAAAGAGATTCAGGCCGTCGGTGACGTTCCGGATCCAGGCGACCTCGTCCGTCCCGGCGCCGATCCAGCGGGCAAAACGCTCCCGGCCCCGTTCGACCCGATGGAACAGCTCGGCCTTGTCGAGGCCTCCCTCCATCGCCGCTTCGAGGTAGCGGTCGAGCGCAGCCCGGACCGGGGTGGCGAGAAGCGACCGGACGGCGACGTTCAGGTACGGGCGCCGCGCCGCCCCGGGGAACAGCGCGCGGGCGCCCGCCGCCGGCAGCGGGCGACCTCCCGGCTCGCCATTCCGATTCATACGGAAACTCCTTCCGGCGCCCGACCGGCGCCGCGCCCGGCGACAACCGAGGTCGCGACCAGGTCACCGAGGATGTTCAGAGTGGTGGTGGGCATGTCCACAAGACGGTAGATGCCGGCGATGAGCACGATCAGTTCAACCGGCAGTCCGAAAGCCTGGACGAGCAGCATCTGGTTCACGACCCCGCCGTTCGGCACCCCTGGAGCCGCCCCCGACAGAATCGCGGAGAGCGCGAGCCCCGCGACGAGCTGTCCGGTACCGACTTCGATCCCGACCGCCTGCAGCGTGAACAGGTAGCCGCCGGCGAGGAGGACCGCGCTGCCGTTCTTGTTGAACTGCGCCCCGAGCGGCAGGGTGAAACGGTAGATCGCCCGAGGCAGCCGCATCCGCTCCGCCGCCTCCAGGGAGGCCCCGAGGCTCGCCAGACTGCTGCAGGTCGCGCTGGTCGTTGTCCACACGGTGGCCGTGTCCCGCAGAAAGTCGATGGGGCGGAACCGGCTCCCGAGCCGCAACGCCGCCACGTAAACGACGAAGACCGCGGCGTGCGCCGTCCACATCGCGACCACGTACCGCGAAAGCGGCCCGAAGAGCGCCCCGCCGTGCTCCCCCACCGCCGCCGCGGTGAGAGCGGCCACGCCGATCGGTCCGAACCAGAGAACCCCGGCGACCAGGCGGCGAAAGAGCGCGGCGCCGGTGACGGCGAACTCCAGCACCCGCTCGCGGTTCGCAGCGTCCAGCGTGCGCGCCGCCGCGCCGAGCATGAGTCCGAAGACGACGATGGCCGGTATCTGGCCGCCGGACAGGGCGCCAAGGGCGCTTTCGGGAACCAGCGCGAGCAGGAAGTCCACCGGTTCCGGCGAAGCAAACCCTCCTGCTTCCGTCGAGACGCCGGAGAGCGCCATGCCGGCGCCGGCGCCGGCGCCGAGCAGCACCACCGCCGCCATGCCGAGGCCGGAGGCGAGGAGCGCGGTCAGGGCGAACCACCCGCCGATCCGCGCCACCACCCCGCCGAGGCCCCCGGCCGGCCGGGCGCCGGCGAGCGCCGCCACCAGGTTCAGGAAGAGGAGTGGAACCGCGGCCAGCAGCAGCAGCCGGATGAAGATGTCCCCGAGAAACGCGCCGGCCGCAGCCGCCTCGCCGGCGAGCGCGCCGACGGCGCCGCCCGCGCCCATCGCCAGAAGCATGAGCCCCCCCAGCGACGGGAAACGCCGGTCCTTGGGTCGGGAAGAAGCCAAACTGTCTGACGCGGGGCGGGCAGGCGGAAGGTATCAGCCGGGCCGGGCCCCGGCCTCCGTCCCCTGCCGCCCCGCCGGTCCCTCCAGCCGCCCCTCCCGGAAGCCCCGCCGCCGGATACCATCGGCCCGGCGGCCGAGACCGCCCCAAGGAGACGCCCCGTGCCGAGAACCGTTTTCTTCCTTGCCTCCCTGGCGATGGCCCCGCTCGTTCCCGTCGCTTCATCCGGTCAGGACGGCCCCGCCGGGGCGACCCGTTCGGTCGCCGGCCTCGGCGCCCCGGTCGAGATCCTCACCGACCGCTGGGGGCTGGACCACATCTACGCCGGGAACGAGGAGGACCTCTTCTTCGCGCAGGGCTACCGGGCAGCGGAGAACCGGCTGTTCCAGTTCGAGATGTGGCGGCGGCAGGCCACCGGGACGGTCGCCGAGATCCTGGGACCGGGCGAGCTCCAGCGGGACATCGGGACCCGGCTCCACATGTTCCGGAAGGACATGGGGGAGGAGATGCGCTGGTATCACCCCCGGGGGGACGTGATCATCCCGGCGTTCGTCCGAGGCATCAATGCGGCCATCGAGCGGGCCCGGCAGAACCCCGATGCGTTGCCGCTCGAGTTCCGCCTCCTTGGCATCCTGCCCGAGCCATGGACCGAGGAAGTGGTGATCTCCCGCCACCAGGGACTCCTCTCCAACGTGGGTCAGGAGCTGAACTACGGCATGGCGGTGGCGGCGATCGGCGCCGAAGCGCTGGCGGACATCGATTGGTTCCGGCCGGGCATCCCGGAGCTCAACCTCGATCCCGCCATCGACGGATCCTTGCTGAAGCCGGAAATCCTGGACATCTACCGGGCCTTCCGGGGGCCGGTCATCTTCCGTCCCGAGCACGTCGCCGAGGAGTACCGGAACCGCGACGCGGAGCGGATGGCGCTGCTGGACCAGGTCCCCTCCGAGTTGAACCTGATCGCCCTCGGGGAGCACATCGGCTCGAACAACTGGGTGGTCGGCGGCGAACGGACCTGGACCGGCCTGCCCCTGATCGTGAACGACCCCCACCGCACGATCGTGGCGCCCTCGCTGCGCTATTTCGTCCACCTCGAAGCCCCTGGCTGGAGCGTGATCGGCGGCGGCGAACCAGTGCTTCCCGGCCTCTCCATCGGCCATAACGAGAGCGGGGGCTGGGGACTCACCGTATTCGGGCAGGACAACGAAGACCTCATGGTCTACGACACCCATCGCGACAACCCGAACCGCTACCGCTATCTGGGGCGGTGGGAGGCAATGACCGTCCGCACCGAGACGATCCGGGTGAAGGGAGCGCCGGATTACGTGGCCACCCTGAAGTACACCCGCCACGGGCCGGTCGTCTACGAGGATCCGGAGAACGGCAAGGCCTACGCGCTCCGCGCCGCCTGGCTGGAAATCGGGAACGCTCCCTACCTGGCGAGCCTGCGCATGGACCAGGCGCAGACCTGGGAAGAGTTCGTGGAAGCCTGCAACTACAGCGGCATCCCCGCCGAGAACATGATCTGGGGCGACGTGGACGGCAACATCGGCTACCAGGCCGTCGGGGTCTCCCCGATCCGCAACGCAAAGTGGAGCGGACTCGTGCCGGTCCCCGGCGACGGTCGCTACGAGTGGCAGGGCTACCTGCCGATCAAGGCGCTTCCCGCGGTGAAGAACCCGGAGAAGGGCTTCTGGGGGACGGCGAACAACCTGATGGCCCCCGCCGTGGCCTCGCATTACCCCCACCCGGAGGCACTGCACTTCACCTGGGGCGACGAGATGCGCGGTCTGCGGGTGGACGAGCTCATGCGCACCGGCCGCCGGATGACGGTGCAGGACATGATGGCCTACCAGCACGACGAGCTCAGCGTGGTCGCACGCAACCTGGTCCCGCTGCTGCTCCTCGCCGAGCCGCCGGAGAGCCCCTCCCTCACCGCACTCCGGGAGTGGGACTTCGTGATGGACAAGGAGTCGGTCGCGGCCACGATCTACCTGCACTTCGAGCGGCGGGTGTCCGAGGCGATGAACGCCCTCTTCGTTCCCGAAGCCGCCCGAGGCCTGCTCCGGGGCGTGAACAAGAAGCGCATGCTGGATCACCTGATGGCGCCCGACGGACGCTTCGGTGCCGACCCGATCGGGGCCCGGGACGACCTCCTCCTCGAGGCCCTCGCAAGCGCGATCTCCGACGTGACCGATCGGCTGGGGCCGGAGATGGGGAACTGGCGCTACGGCCAGGAGGGCATGAAGCACGTCCACATCACCCACTACCTGGCTCGGGCGGTGAACGAAGAGACGCGCGCCCGGCTGGAAGTCGGCCCCTGGCCCCGAGGCGGCTACGAATCCACGGTGAACAACACCGGCGGCAGCGACAACCAGCGCTCCGGCGGCAGCTTCCGCGTCATCCTGGATCCCTCCAACTGGGACAACTCGATCGCAACGAGCACCCCCGGCCAGTCCGGGGACCCCGACAGCCCGCACTACCGCGACCTCTTCGATCTCTGGGTGCGTCACCAGTACTTCCCGCTGGCTTACACCCGGGGCATGGTCGAGTCCGTCACCGAAAGCCGCCTCCACCTGAACCCGGCCGAGTAGTTCCCCGTGGAGCGCCGGCGTCCTCGCCGGCAGGCGCCGCACCGGTCCATGGACGCGGGAAGGGCCCGCGCCGCGTTCGCACTACCCTTCCCGCCGCCATGGCGACGGATCCGGCCGCACCCCCGGCAGCGAAGCGGCGGCCGGCGCGCTTCGAGCGGTTCGGCCGGCGCTGGAGCGACCCCTGGGCCTGGCTCCAGGACCGCGACGACCCCGAGGTCCGCCGCCACCTGGAGGCGGAGAACGCCTGGACACGGCGGCGCCTCGGGCGCTGGTCCGCCATCCGCGACGCGGTGCGCGGAGAGCTGAAGGCGCGCATCGCCCCCGAGTCCGCAACGCCGCCGCTTCGCCATGGACCGTTCTTCTACTACTCCCGCTATCGCCGGGGCGAGGAGTACGCGATCACCTGCCGCCGGCCCACGGACCGCCGGGGCCGGATGGGCGGCCCCGAGCAGGTGTTGCTCGACGGCAACCGGCTGGCGCGGGAGGTCCACGGCGGCAAGGAGGGGGGCTACTTCCGGATTGGCCTGTTCGAGCCCTCCCCCGCCCACCGGCTCATCGCCTGGTCCTTTGACCAGAGCGGCAATCGGGTCCACGAGATCCGCTTTCTGGACACCGAGTCGGGGCGGCCGCTCGACGACGTGATCCCGGCCTCGGCGGCGAGCCTCGTCTGGACCCGCTCCTTCGCCAGCGTCCTCTACGTCGTCCCGGAGCCGGACACGCTGCGCTGGTACCGGGTGATGCACCACCAGCTGGGCTCCCCGGCGGCTTCGGACCGGGTGGTGTACGAGGAGGAGGACGAGACCTTCAACGTGGCCGTCGGGACGAGCCGTTCGCGCCGGTTTCTCTTTCTCCACTCCCTCCAGACCGACCAGGCCGAGGTGTGGAGCATCCCCGCTGCAGACCCGGACACGCCGCCCCGCCGCCTGATTCGCCGCTCACCCCGCCACGAATTCGAGGTGGACCACTTCCGTGACCGCTTCTATGTGCGCACCAACCGGGACGCGCCGGACTTCCGTCTGTGCGAAGCCCCCGGAGAAGACCCCGGACGCGAGGAGAGCTGGCGCGACGTCGTGCCCGCCCGCCCCGGCGTGGTCCTGGAGCACTTCGAACTGTTCGACCGGCGGCTGGCCCTCTTCGAACGGCGCGGGGGACGGCAGGAGCTCCGCCTCCAGGACTGGGACACCGGCGCCTCCCGCCGGGTGACTCTCCCCGGCCCGGTGCGGGCGCTCGATCCCGAGGACAATCCCGAGCCGGAGGCCGGGTCGGTCCGGATCGTGGTCAGCACCCCGAACCTCCCCGCGACGACGCTGGCCGTGCCCCTCGCCGGTGGGCGGACCAGGACCCTGAAGCGGGAGGAAGTCCCCGGCTTCCCCGGGACCGGGACCTACCGCATCCGCCGGCTCCTCGCCCGGGCCGCCGACGGCGCCCGGATTCCGATCTCCCTGGCGCACCATCGCGACCATCCCCCCGGGCCCGACCGGCCCCTGCTGCTCTATGGCTACGGGGCCTACGGCATCCCGATGGATCCGGGCTTCCAGAGCGCACGGCTAAGCCTTCTCGACCGCGGTTTCGTCACCGCGACGGCCCACATTCGGGGCGGCGGCGAGCTCGGACGCGCCTGGTACGAAGGCGGAAGGCAGGCGGAGAAGGAGAACACCTTCACCGACTTCATCGCCTGCGCCCGCCACCTGCGCCGCCGGCGCTCCTGCGATCCGGAGCGCATGTTCGCGATGGGCGGCAGCGCGGGCGGGCTGCTGATGGGGGCGGTCATGAACCGGGAGCCGCAGCTCTTCCGCGGAATCGTGGCCGTGGTCCCGTTCGTGGACTGTCTG
>JAAXGQ010000121.1:0-231 GCA_012271265.1 Vicinamibacteraceae bacterium | reverse complement strand
GGTCGGCTTCTGGGAGCCCGCCAAGTGGATCCAGCGGCTGCGGGCGCGGACGACCGCCCCCGAGCGGCTGATCCTGCTGCGCATCAACCTCGGCGCCGGTCACGCCGGCAGGTCCGGGCGCTATCAGAGCCTGGAGGAAACCGCCGTTCTCTACTGCTTCCTCATCGCCCTCGCCACCGAAACCCCGTAACGCTTCGCCAGCCGTAGGCCGGCTGACTACTCCCGGCGGTT
>JAAXGQ010000120.1 GCA_012271265.1 Vicinamibacteraceae bacterium | reverse complement strand
GGCGGCGGCGATCTCGTCCTCGCTTCCCACGTCCTCGGGGAAGAGGCCGTACTCCTCTGCCAGGTAGGCCTTGACTTCGAGCGTGTCGCCGCCGTCGCGCGCGAGTTCGCGGTCGAAGTCCTCGAACGTCTCGACGCGGATGGTTCCGTCGATGCCTCTCATGCGTTCACCTCCTTCGGTGGTTGGGTGGTTCGTGTCGGCTCCGTGATCCAGCGTCCGGCGGCCGCGTCGTAGCCATGGACCTCGACGGCCTCCTCGACGAACCGCCGGCCATCGCGGCGGGTCACGTGAATGACGAGCGCGATGCCGTCCACGACGCCCCGGCAGGTGACCTCCCAGGGCAGCGAGTCCCCGGCCTGCATGGCGCAGCTTGCGAGCCGCGAGAGCGCGGAGCGGGCGTTGTTCGCGTGGATGGTCGTGAGCGACCCGCCGTGCCCGGTGTTGAGGGCCTGGAGCAGGTCGGCGGCCTCGCCGCCCCGGACCTCGCCGACGACGATGTGGTCGGGCCGGTGCCGGAGCGCGTGGCGCACGAGGTCGCGGATCGAGACGGGCGCCTCGGACTGGACGGCCCCGGCCTCGAACCGCAGGCAGTTGGCGCGGTCGATCCGGAGTTCGAGCGTGTCCTCGATGGCGACGATTCGCTCGTCCTCCGGCAGCAGTTCGATCAGCGCGTTCAGGAGCGTGGTCTTGCCCGAGCCCGTGCCGCCGGAGACGAGGACGTTGCGGCGGGACAGGAGGATGGACCGGGCGGCCCGGAGAACGTCCTTGTGGAGCGACCCCATCTTTACCAGATCGTCGGTCGAGAACGCGCGTCCGCCGAACCGGCGTATCGTGATCGCGACCTCGGGACTCGCGGGCGGGGTGCAGATCGCCACCCTTGACCCGTCCTCGAGCCGCGCGTCCAGGATCGGTCGAGCGGCCGGATCGAGCCCGAGCGGTCGGGCGATGTGGATGGCGGCGCGGTGCAGCCAGGCGGCGGTGAGTTCGGGCGCTTCGTGGGATTCGAGGCGTCCCTCGCGCTCGATCCAGACGTTGCCGGGGCCGTTGATCATGACCTCGGAGACCTCCGGGTCGCCGAGCAGCTTCTCCAGACCCGGCAGGAACGGGGTGAGATGGCCGACGCCGCTGGCGCGCTTCATATCCGCCCCTCCTCCCGGAGCCGCCAGTAGCCCTTCTCCCTCGGCAGGTAGTGGGGCTTCAGATAGACGCGGCGCGCGGGAAGCGACTTGACGCCGTCGTATGGAAGGCAGATCGCCTGGAAGTTGGCCAGGAGCGCGAACTCGCGCGGCGTGAACACGGGCTGCATGCTCTGGCGGAACGACTTGCTCGCGCCGATGGTGCCGCGTCCCCCTCCGGCGCGCCCGGAGAGCAGTGAGAACTCGGGCCTGCCCGTTGTCTCGGTGAACGTGTGGGACGCCTGGGTCTTCATCACGCTCCCGCCCATCGCGGACGCGATCCGTGCGGACGCCTCGTCGGAGAGCGACAGGAAGATCCGGGTACGGAGCGTCTGGACGAGCGTGCGCCACGCCTCGCCGGAGGGCAGCACGGAGCGGAGCGACGAGATCGACTGCGTGGCCACGATGGGGATGCAGCGGCACTGCCGCGTGAGCGCGAACGCCTTCTCGTCGCCGGCCGGGTCGTCCTGTCCCACGGTGGCGAACGCTTGATACTCGTCGCAGATGAACACGGCGGGCCGCATGTAGCGTTCGGGGTGAAGGGCGGCCTCGGCGGGACGCCGCAGCAGCGCCTGCATCCACGCGTTCTTGAGCAGCACGCCGATGGCGCGGGCCAGGGCCGGGTTCGCTCCCGCGGGCATGTTCAGCGCCAGCACCTTGCCGTCCTCGATGAGTTCGGCGAGCGGGGGCAGCCTGCGGCGGAGGCCCGGCATGGGCGGGGCGTCCAGGTATGCGTCGTCGCCGGCCGAGCCCCCGTCCGGGTGTTGCGGCGCTGAAGCATCGGACTCCGACTCGTCCGCCTCGCGCGGCCGCGGCGGGCAGAACACGGCGGCCACGTCGGGCTGATCGAAGAGCGAGAGGAACACGCTGATGCCCTCCACGATCGTGGTGCGGATCTTGGCGTCGAGCGCCGTCCAGTCGTTCCGATACCACCGCTCGACGGCCTCGACCTTGTCGGCGAACTCGCGCCCCGCGCCGCCGCCGCTCCGCTCGGTCTCGAACTCGATTTCGAGCTCGGCGAGCCGCTCCCGCAGCACCGGATCGAGCCGGCACCTCACCCCACCGTCCCCCGGCGCGCCTCGCCACACCCAGTCCTTCAGCGCCTCGGCGTGGGCGGCCAGGTCCCCGCGCGAGATCGCGGCATGCACCGGACAGGCCACCGCCGCGAGGTCCTGGGCCTCGCGGATCCTCTCGGCGAACAGGTCCGCGTCGATCGTGCAGCGGTAGATGTCGCGGAGCGTGACCCAGCCGCCCGGCAGGAGCCGGTGCAGCTCGATAATCCAGCGCACGAGATTCGTGTAGCCCTGCTGCCAGAACGGCTCCCGCCCCTTGCCGAAGAGCTGGTTGACGATGGAGGCCACGCCGTAGGCCAGCGAGTAGGAATCGAGCAGCGGATCGTCGAGCGGGTTCCACTGCACCCGCCCGCCGAGCCCGATCTCGAGGTAGTCCCCGCCGCGGCCGGCGTCCTCGAGGATGCGGCGGACCCGGTGGCAGAAATCGCCCTTCACCTCGAGCACGAGCGCGCCCGCGCGGCGGCCGGGATCGCCGGCCCGCCAGGTGAGGAGCTGCTCGGCGAACGGATACATGCAGCCGCTGGTCTTGCCGGTGCCGACCGCACCCACGATGAGGGTGCCGGTGTAGAGCCCCTTCTCGGGGATGACGAGCCAGGACGGCCGCTCGCTCTCGCGCGGCACGGTCGGATGGTGCAGTTCGCCGATCACGAGCGAGGGAGCGTCGTCCTTGGAAGAGGTGGGCCACGCGGGCAGCCTGCCCCGGCGCGTGCGGCGCGCGAGCGGCTGAAGCCAGACCCTCCAGACCGAGAGTGCGAGCGAGCCGGCGAGCACGACGGCCACGCCGGGTGCCGCGTAGTACCAGGCGCGGATCACGGTATGCAGCCCCGGATCGTGGTGGGCGACCAGGTCGAGGTAGGGGTTGTCGCCGGGGCCGGGGAACGGCGCGGCAAGGGCGTGTCCGGCGGCGGCTCCAAGAGCCGCGCCGAGGAGGACGAGCGTGGCGAGCTTCATCGGCATGCATCCCTTCCTGGAAGGATTGATGGCTGGGAGCGACCCCGCGGCGCGGCGGGGCATGGGCCTGCACATGCCGCGCGCCGCCGGTGCCGTTCGGGGCACCCCGAAGGGTGGGGTCGCTCCCATCGCCGGCTGTCCGCGCGGCGGCCCGGACGGCTGGTGGCCGTTCGGGCCGCAACCGCATCGCGGCCAACGGCTTGGGCCATCGCCCGCACGTCTGCCGGACCGGTGCTCCGGCGCACATAGCCCCCGGTGTCGGATGTGCGCGCGCCGATCGGCGCCGGCCTTCCCCAGGCGGTCAAGGTCCGCCTCCCGCGAGCCGGACCGAGCGGCATGCGCCGAACGCGTCGATCACCGGGCCGGGCCTCGAGGACCGGAGCAGGTCCTTCAGCTCGGCGATCCGCACCAGGCAGCCCTGTAGGTCGCCGTACCCGGCGACCACCGTCTCGTCCGAGCCCCGGATCGCCCGTTCGATCCGGGCGATCTCGCGGGCCGCGGCCCGGAGTTCGGGCGCGGCGGAGCGGCTGGGGGCGGGAGCCGCGTTGGTCCAGTTGCGGAGGACGATCCGCGTCCGGTCGATTTCCCTCCGCGTGCAAACGACGGCCTCCACCTCGACGGAGCGGCCCTGGCTCCGGAGCGCGCGCCACAGCCTCCGGTGCGCACCACCCCAGGAGTGGAGCGCCGTGGTCGTGCGGTAACCGGGCTCGGCGTACACGAACAGGGCGCGGGCCGGGTCCAGCGCGACCGGAAGCTTGAGCGGGAAGCGGCGGCGCGTGTCGCCCGCCGCCCCCCGGTACACGCGCACGGGCAGGAGTCCGCGCTCGATCCCGAGCGCCTCGAACGCGGCGACCTTCTCCGCCTCGGTCGGGAGCCACGGCAGGTCCGTACGGTCGATCACGTGGTCGAGGGAGAGCAGGCGGCGGAGCAGTACCTCGGGGGACGCGTTGCGGCGGTGGCGGATGTGCTCGGCCCCGAGCGCGCGGTAGATCCCGCGCGCCGAGATCCGGCAGACCTTGCGGCCCCCGACCGTCTCGTCGGCGGCCTGCCTCCGCTCCGTCATGGCCCGGACGAACCGCATCGCCCGCCAGCGGTCGATCCCGAGCCAGTCGCAGAGCTGCGCGCGCGTGAACACGCCGCTGTGGAGGCACACCAGCGCGATCCATTCGGCCTTGCGGCCCGTCCAGCCGAACGCTTCGAGCGCCGTCTCGCGCCCCTTGAGATGGGTGATCATCGCTCGTCGCCCGTCACGAGCGCCCGGTCGGCCCGCATGTAGGTGACGAGGAGCCCCATCGGGTTGTGGACGACCAGCTCGGGCGGGATCGAGTCCAGGAACTCGAACCGGAGCGAGAGCGACCAGCGCTCCCGCCGCAGCTCCTGCTCGCCCCGCAAGTCCACCAGATCGAAGTCCGCCGTCGCGCCGTGCGGCGGCTCGGGCGCGGGATGGATGCGGAGCACCACCTGCTCGACTTCGGTCTCGGTGTCGGCGGTGCCCGCCGCCACGCTCGCGACCTCCGCGCCGTCCCTCTGGAACGCGGCGTTCGCCAGATCCGTCGAGAGGAACCGGAGGCTCCGCGTCCATTGCTCCTGCGCGGTCGCCCGGCGGCGCGAGTGGAAGTCGTGGACGAACCGGTTCAGGAAGTATTTCGTCGTCGGATCGAGCGGATCGGCCTGCGCGGTCGCGGCCTCGTAGGCCAGCGCCTCGGCGCGGCCCACCTCGTCCACCCGGACCACGATGGGCTTGGGCGGCTCCGCGCCCGCGATCCGAAGCAGCACGAAGACGCCCAGCACGATGCTTGCCGAAAGGAAGATCAGGATGGTCCGCAGCTTCCGGTTCGCTTGAACCGCCTCGCCCCAGATCTCCGCGTACTCGCGGCCCGCGTCACGGTCTCGTTTCATCATCGGCTTACTCCTCGGAAGTCAGACGGGGGGCTTGACGGGAGCAGCTGCCTTGCCGGCTCCCTGCATGACGAGGGCGACGAACCCGGACCCGGCGGAGCCGGACCCGGAGACGAGCATCGAGGCGAGTTCGCCGACCTTGAGCCCGGCCATGAGGCCGGAGACGACGAGCGGCATGAGAACGACGGCCCAGAGCCAGAGCTCGAACGGGTCCGCCGTTCCGGTGCCCATCAGGGCATCGGCGTAGGTCGTGATGTAGCCCATGCCGACGCCCATGAAGACGCGAAGCACGGCACCGGCCACGACGCCGTAGAGCGTG
>JAAXGQ010000119.1:6359-6577 GCA_012271265.1 Vicinamibacteraceae bacterium | reverse complement strand
GAGGCTGGCCATCAGGCCGCAGACAACGAGCGGCAGAAGAACGACGGCCCAGAGCCAGAGTTCGGCCGGATCGGCCGTGCCGGTGCCCATCAGCGCATCGGCGTAGGTCGTGATGTAGCCCATGCCGACGCCCATGAAGACCCGGAGCACGGCCCCGGCCACGACGCCGTAGAGCGTGTAGACCATCATGGTCCGGAACCATCCCCAGAACAGGAACG
>JAAXGQ010000119.1:0-6302 GCA_012271265.1 Vicinamibacteraceae bacterium | reverse complement strand
CCCAGATCACCTGCGCGTAGGTGATGCAGAACAGCAGCAGCAGGCAGACCACGAGCGACGCGCCCATCACCAGCGTGACGAGCGACGAGAAGATCACGGTGACGCCCGCGGTCACGATGGACAGCAGGTTGCCCGTGGACCACGCGGCACTCAGGTGCGCGGAATACGCCTGCACGAGCGCCGTCATCTCGGTGTAGCCCGCCGACACCACGTCGGACAGGAACAGGTTCTGGAGCCAGATCCCGCCCGACGCGATCATGGCCGGAAACGTGAGCCCGACGCCGGGGATCGGGACGACGTAGTAGTGGAGCAGCGTGCGGGGAATCGCGATCCCGAGCACGAGCTTGACGAGCGACCACGACTGGAACGTGCCGCTGTAGGCGATCTTGAGCCCGGTCCACGCGACCATGACGGCGGCGAGCCCGCCCCAAAGCTGGAGTCCGAGCGTGTGCACGTCTGGCGCCGCGCCGCCGATCACGGTGTCGAGCACAACGTCCAGGAAGCTCTTGAAGTCCTGAAGCTGATCCGGGGGGATCCGCGCCGGGACGTTCGGGTCGATGGACTGCGGGGGCAGTTGCATGGCCGACCGCCCCCTACCGGTAGAACGACGGGATGCGGAACAGGAGCCCTTCGCGGAGCGCGGCCCGGTTCCTCAGCGCCGCATCGCGCATCGTCCCGGCCATCGCGTTTGCGCGCATCCGGCTCTCCCGCCACTCGGCGAGTTGTTCGAGCCGGGCGAGTTCGGCCAGTTGGGCGCGGTTCGCCCGCTCGGCCGCCTCGTGGGCGAGCACCTGGCCCAGCGCCGCGTTGATCCGGCCCTGGCTCAGCGCCGCCGCGACCCCGGCCTGTTGCAGGGCCGTGTTCGACAAGTTGCCGTTCGCGGTGAGGTCCGCGAACGAGCCACGGGCGCTCTCGATGGTCCCGGCCAGCGCCGCCGCCGCGTCCAGCGTCGCGTAGTCGAGCACGCGCTGCCGGTCGGCGGCCAGCCGCGCGCGGCGGTAGTCGTCCAAGGCGCGTCTCGCCGCCTCGGGAGACTGGTCGCGGTACAGCGCGAGGATGTCGGCCTCGGTCACCCGGTCGGCCGCGCTCCGCGCCGTCCGCCACAGTCCGGTGAACGAACGGCCCCCGCCCATTTCCCGGACGGCATCGACCGTGCCAAGGGCCGGGCCGGTGAAGTCGGACCGCCACGAGAGGCCGTTCCGCACGAGGCCGACGGGATCGGCCGCAAGGTCGGAGAACGGCTGGAGCAACGCGTCGATCTCGCCCTTGGCGGCGCGCTCCATGTGGTCGAGCTGGTCTTCGAGTTCCGAAAGCTGGCGGGCCATCGCCCGCAGTTGGCCGACCTGGTGCGAGATCTGGGTGATCTGGTTCGCGATGATCTGCGCACGCTGCCACCAGCTGCCGAAGTCGAACTGCGCGCTCGCGGGCTTCGGAGCCGCGAGCATCAGAAGCGGGACGAGAAGGGCGGGGGCGAGGATGCGGTGAAGCATGGTAGAGTCCTTTCTGTTATCGGTGTTTCGTAGGGGTGGGAACCAGCACGTCGGCGGTGAACCAGATGCGCAGCCGGTGGCCCGCCCGGATCGTCACGGTGGGCATCCGGTTGAGGAACCGGTCGAGAAGCGTGGTTGCGCTCCCGCCGAGCCCTTGGCCGACACCCGCCCGGAGCCCGAAGGGCGAGGCTCCGGCGAGCGTGAGGCCGCTCAAGGCCCCGACCGCGCCGGCGGCGGCGAACGTCGAGAGGTAGTGGCGGTTGACCTGGTCCCGGAGCGCGCTCTCGCCCGCCTGGTCGAGGCCTGAGAACTCAAGGTCGATCCAGCCGCCACCGGGCAGCAGCAGCCGGTGGAACGCGACGGCGAGGCGGCTCTGGTCCTGGGTTTCGACCGCCTGCGCTGTCCCGACGACGCGCGCGCCTCGCGGGATCAGGACCCGCTGCCGGTCGGTCGAATACAGCGGCACCGACACCATCGCGAGGACCGGGCCGGGGAACTCCCCCGATAGCTGCGTCAGCAGCACCGCTTCGAGGAACGAGCCCTCGTGGATCCGCTCCCAGCCGGGCGGGTCATGCGGTCGGACCATGCGCCCCGGCTCCGCCGTGGCGGCGGTGCGTGGCGCGGTTGGCGGTGCAACGCCGGGGGAAGCGGGAAACGGTCCTCCGGCCAGCCCGGCGGCCAACTCGCCTTCAAGCGCGGCGACCGACCGCTCGAAGGACGCCAGCGCCGCGTCCAGCGCGGCATCGGGCGGCTCGGACGCTGACGGGGAGGCTCCCCCGCCACCGCGCACACCGCCCGGATCGCGGTACGACCGGGCGACCGGAAGCGAGCGGAGCGAGCGAGCCCTGCGCTCGATCTCCTCCAGCCGTAGCGCCTCGCGAAGCTCGAACTCGGTCGGGGTCGTGCCGAGCGGTCCACTGCCGGGTTGGCTCGCCGCGCCTGGAGGGGCCGCGTTATCGGCGGCTGCGGCCCTGCGCCGTTCCATCTCGTCGCGAGCCGCGGCGGCCGCCGCCTGCTGGGCTTCGCGCTCCGCCTCCGCGCGCAAGCGCCCCTGGAACGCGCGGCCCATGCCGTCGTTGACCGCGCGCGGCTCCGGCGCGGTGGCGGCACCCGTGGGGTCCGCCTTGGGACCCGTCAGCGACCAGGAGAATAGCATCCCGGCGATCAGCACGGCGATCAGCGCGATCCCCGCCTTCGTGACGATGCCGCCCGGAAGCGCGCCCTTGGGCTCCTTCGCCCACTGCTTCCAGCGGCTCATCGGGCCTCCTCCCCCGGCTCGAACCGCCACCGCAGCCGCTTGTCGCCGATCCGAAGCCACCCGTCATCCAGCACGTGGCGGGCGACGTAGAGGCCGTCGCCCGAAAGGTCGAACGCGACCAGCGCCGGTTCGCCGTCCTTCAGTTCGTAGAGCGCGGGCGCTTCCCGCGCGCGCGACCGGATGTAGGTGAACCGCCCGTCGTGCCACATGGCCTCGACCAGAAACGGACGCCTCGACGCGTCTCCGTCCAGCCGGTACTCGAACCGGAGCCGTCCCGGATACCCGGCGCGGAAAGCCTCGATCTCGGCTTTGGCCCGCTGCCGGGCCTCGACGATCCCGGCCTCGGCCTCCGCCCGCGCCCTTCGAGCCGCCTCGGCCGCCTCGGCGGCCATCCGCCGGTAGGCCGCGACCTCGCTGCGGGCGACGAACCCGGGAGCGCCGGGGGCGGCGTCCGCCGCCTCCGTGGCCGGATCCACCCGGACGACGAGGTGCGGCAGCTCCTCGCCGTGCTCCTCGACCAGGAACGAGTAGATGCGCCCGGACTCGCAGACGAGCGCGACGTTCGTCGCCACGTCCTCGGCCAGCGGCTTCAGGTACGCGACGTTCGCCGCGCCCGTCAGGTGCCAGTACTCGGAGTCGCCGACCACGAAGTCGAGGATCCGCTCCCCGGTCGGGAGCACGATTAAGGTTGTATGGCGCACGCGCGCGCGTAGGCGGGGAATCAGGTCCCCGCCCTCTCCGGCGACCGGCACGCGGAGGAAGGCGGCGTCTTCACGGGGGTGCTGCGCGGCGGCGGACGCCGGAAGCGCCGCCAGCAGGAGCGTCAATGCAATCGGGGTGGTGGGAAACCTCATGGTGTCACGTCCTTTCGGATGGGTGGGTGGGGTGTGTTCGGGCCGGCGAGCACTTCGAGCGCCCGGACCAGGCCGTGCTTCGCCACGGCGCGGGCGCGCCTCTCGGCGTCGAGCGGCGAGGAGGTGTAGAGCCAGTAGCTCTCCCGATCGACTTCGAGACGGAGCACCGCCGCCTCGTCCGGGCGGCGGAGATACAGTTCGCGCTTCGGCGTCAGCGCCCGGATCCGGTCGACCTCCGACTCGTTCAGCCGGAACAGCGCCCCGGCCTCGTCGGGCAGTTCGGGGTTGGCGAGGAACAGCTTGGTCGGGATCGATTCGAGAAGCGCCGAGGCGCCCGGCGTCCCGGTCACGTCCACGGCGGACTGGGTGGCGAGCACGAGCGCGGCGTTCTTCTTCCGCCACGTCTTGGCCGCCTCGGCCAGGTAGTTCAGCACGGCGTGGTCCTGCATGTAGCGCCATGCCTCGTCCACGACCATCAGCTTGAGCCGCGCGGTCTCGGCCGGGTCCTCGATCTCCAGGCGCATCCGTTCCAGCAGGTACGCGAGCGCCGCCTCGCATAGGTCAGCGTGCTCCGCCGCCCCCGCCAGGTCGATCACCTGCCAGTCCCGGAACTCGATGTCCGCCCCGTCCGCCGGGGGGTTGTCGAAGAACGCGCCCCACGCGCCGCCCTCCGTCCAACGGCTCAGCGCGGGCCACATGGCCGACGGGAGCGAACCGGCCAACACGGTGAGCGTCCGGCGCTCCGTCCCGAGCGCGTAGAGGTCCTCGATCCGCGCGCGGATCTCACTGGTGTCCGCGCCGTCGGCCTCGTACCCTCCCAGCTTGAGGAGCCGGAGTACCCAGCCGGTCAGGAACTGGAAGGTCCGCGTGGTAGCGGGCAGCGCGAAAGGTGTAAGCCGGAGCGTCGGTTCCGCCTCGCCGGGCGCGAGCTCCAGATACCGGCCCCCGAGGAAGCGGGTCAGCCAGCGGTAGGAGCCGCCCAGGTCGAGGATCAGGATGCGCGGATCGTACTTGAGCGCCTCGACCAGGAGGAAGTTGAGCGCAAAACTCTTGCCCGATCCCGTCGCCCCAAGGATCAGCGTGTGGCCCACGTCGCCCGCGAACAGATCGTACCGGTACGCCGTGCGCCACGGCGTCTCGAACACCGCCAGCGGCCCGCGGTCGAGATGGCGGCTCCTTCTGTTCCCCCTCGGTGGTCCGAACACCGGCGCGAGGCACGAGGCGAGTCTCGCCGATACGAACACGCTCCGCACCTGCCGCCCGCGCGGCTGGGCGGGGAGCCGCGAGAACCAGACCGGAAGCTGGCCGAAGCCCTCCCGGACGACCTTCGCGTCGTGCGCGGCGAACAGGCGGCGCACGTCGCCGTCCAGCCGCTCGATCCCATTTAGTTCGCCGTGGAGCGCCACGGTCAGAGACGCCTCGCCGTAGGCCACGCCGTCCGCCTCAAGCTCGACCAGCGCCGCGCCCAGCCGGTCCGACTCGGCCGCCGCCGCCGAATCGACCATCGCCGACGCCGTGCCCTCGGTCTCGCGCGCGTGCGCCATCATCGAGTAGCGCCGCGCGAAGTAGTGGCGCTGCGCGCCCCGGATCCGCCTCCTCGCCTTCTCCACCGTCCACGGATGCCATTCGAGCGAGACCGTCAGCACCGCGTCCAGGCAGTACAGGTCCCTTGAGCAGGTTCGCGTGCGCCCGTCCGGGCGGCGACAGCAGCGAATACAGGATCACCGGCTCGCCGTCGAGCCGAAGGTGGTTGCGTTCGGCTTCGAGTTCCGAGAGCGCGAGCCGCCAGTTCATGCCGCTGCCCGTCGCCCCGTCCCAGAACGTGCCCGGGCGGTTGACGAGTTCGGACAAGAGCCGGGACGACTCGCGCGCCCCGAGCATCTCGACGGGCGTGTGCTCGGCCACGAGCGAGCGGCCCGCGTCGATCATCGCCCGGAACCGGCCCGCCGCCGCCTCGATCTCCGAGGCCAGATAGGTCGTTGCCGTCTTGCCGCCGCGCTTCCGAAGTCGCTTGAGCCGCGACAGCGGTCCGGACCCCGCACCCTGGCCGACGGGACGGAGGCCCGGGTCGTGCGACCATATCACGAAGGCGTCGAGCCGCTGGATGCGCCGGGCGAGGAACTCACGGCGGTTGCGCCCCGACAGGGACGCGATGTCCGAGCCGCTCGTCTCCAGACCCTCGTCGTGGACGGGGCGCCGGAGCAGTTGGAATTGGAGGCGCGTGTCGGAACCGAGCCGCGACAACAGCCGCTGCCAGAGGCCCAGCACCCGGTCGATCTGCTCCGGCGTGCGGCCGTCCGCCACGGCGGGCATGATCCGGCCCGCCGCGATCAGTTCGCCAGAACGCGCCAGGCAGGTGCGGCCGTCGTCCAGCCAGCCCCAGTAGGGCAACTCCTCGGCAAGCGAACCCGCCGCCTCGTAGGCCCGGAGTTCGTCGGCGACCCTCATCGACCGTCCGCCCGGACCTTCAGATGCCACGGCTCGTCCGCCCACTTGCCCGGATCGAACCGCGCTGGGTGGCGCGCCGCCGCCCGGAGCACCGCCAGCATCGCCGGGTCCCTGCGACCAGCCATCCAGCCCGCGCCGTAGCAGGTGGCGAACACCACGCCGCCGCTGATCAGCGAGGCCGTCGCGTTCCACACCGCGAGCGCCAGCGTCGCGCCCAGCAGGAACAGACGCCGCTCCACGCCCAGCACCGTC
>JAAXGQ010000118.1:225-14756 GCA_012271265.1 Vicinamibacteraceae bacterium | reverse complement strand
GAGGACGTCCGCGCCTGGCGCCGCCGCCTCGACCAGTTCGCCCACGAACTCGCAACCGAGCCCGCCTCGGTGCGGCGCTTCTACGAGGTGAAGGCCGAGCGGTTCGAGCCGGTGGGCCTCGCCTACCTCTGGCCGGACACGAACTGACGGTGTCCCGCCTCTCCCCCGCCGTCCGCGCCCACCGTGACTGGCTGGCGCTGATCCGGCCCACCGGGCTGGTCGTCGCCCCGTCGGCGCTGGTCTCCGCCGGGGCCTTCCTGCCGCGCCGCGACCGCGAGGGGCCCGAGCGCCTCCGGGAGTGGCTCGACCGGTTCGGAGGACGGAAATCGGAACCTCCTCCCGCCGAGGCCTTCCGCAGTTTCGCCGGTGAGGTGCTCGACTGGAGCTTCGACCCGGCGGGGTACGCGGGCCGCGGCGATGAGCAGACCCCCGTCCTCCGCCTCCCGGAGTACGGCGAGACCCTGCGCGCCGACTTCGCCGTCCGCGAGCGGGACTTCGATGCCGACGGGGAGGCGGCGGACGCTTCGCGGTGGCAGCTCGCGGCGGCGGCCTACGGCCCCGACCAGGACCTCGACAAGCCATTCCGGGGAGGCGGCCGCCTCGACGAGAGCCCGGGCGGGCGCATGGAGCGCCTGCTGCGGGCCACCGGCATCCCGGCCGGCGTGGTCTGGGGCGGGGGTCGGCTGCGCCTCGTCTCCGCCCCGCGCGGCGAGAGTTCCGGCTACCTCGACTTCGTTCTGGGGCAGATGGCGGAAACGGCGGGCCGGCCGCTCCTCGCGGCGCTGCGGCTGCTCCTTTCCGAGTCGCGGCTACTGTCCTTGCCGACGAGCGAGCGCCTGCCGGCGCTCCTCACTGAGAGCCGCCAGTACCAGAACGAGGTCAGCATCCGCCTCGCCGGACAGGTGCTCGAAGGGCTCTACGAGCTACTGCGCGGCGTCGGGATGGCGGACGCCCAGACCGGCGGGGCGCTCCTCGGCGAAGCCTTCCGCGAGTCGGGGACCGCGATCTACCGGGCGCTGCTCGCCGTCATGCTGCGGCTGGTCTTCATCCTCTACGCGGAGCAGCGCGGCCTCCTGCCCCAGGACGAGACCTTCGTCCGCCACTACTCGCTCGGCGCGCTCTTCGAGCGGCTCCGGGCCGACGCCGGGCGTCATCCCGACACCATGGACCAGCGCTTCGGCGCCTGGGCCCAGCTACTGACGCTCTTCCGCATGGTGCACGACGGCGCCCGGGCGGACGGCATGAAGCTGCCGCCCCGGCACGGCGCGCTCTTCGATCCGGACCGCCACCCGTTCCTCGAAGGCCGGATGGACGTCGGCGGCCGCCAGACGCACGAGCGGATCGATCCCCCGCGCATCCCCGACGGGACGGTGCTGGAAGTGCTGCGGAAGTTGCTGGTGCTGGACGGCGAGCGGATCTCCTACCGGGCGCTCGACGTGGAGCAGATCGGCTCGGTCTACGAGACGATGATGGGGTTCCGGCTCGAGCGGGCGGCGGGGCCTTCGCTGGCCGTCCGGTCCCCGAAGAAACACGGCGCGGCGAGCGTGGTGAACCTCGAAGCGATGCTCGATCAGCCGCCGCGCTCCCGGCGGCGCTGGGTGCAGCGGGTGACGGACCGGAGGCTCAGCCCGAAAGTGGCGAAGGCGGTTGCGGCGGCGCGGACGGTGGGAGAGCTCCACCGGGCGCTCGATCCGGTGGTGGACCGCGCCGCCACGCCGGACATCGCGCCGGCGGGGGCGCTCGTGCTCCAGCCGACGGAGGAGCGGCGGCGCTCCGGCTCCCACTACACCCCGAGGACGCTCACCGAGCCGATCGTGAGGCGCACGCTGGAGCCGATCCTGGCCCGCCTCCGGGAGGACGGGCGGCCGCCGCGCCCCGAGGCGGTGCTCGATCTCCGGGTGTGCGATCCGGCGATGGGATCGGGGGCGTTCCTCGTCGAGGCCGACCGGCAGCTCGCCGAGGCGCTCATCGAGGGCTGGCGGGCGCACGGCGGCCGGCCTCCGGTTCCCCCCGACGAAGACGAGACGATCTTCGCCCGGAGAATCGTCGCGCGGCGCTGCCTCTACGGGGTGGACCGGAACCCGGTCGCGGTCGATCTCGCCAAGCTCTCGCTCTGGCTGGCGACGCTCGCGAAGGACCAGCCGCTGACCTTCCTCGACCACGCGCTCCGGGCCGGAGACTCCCTCGTCGGCCTCTCGCGGGACCAGATCGAGCGGGTGCACTGGAACGCGGGGGCGCCGCCGGACCTTTTTGCCGAGAAGGAGGTCGCGAAGGCGCTGCATCAAGTGGGAGAGCTGCGGCGGGAGATCCGGGAGGCGGGGGAGGAGGCGCCCGATGTCGCGCTCCGGGCGCTCTGGCGGGACGCGGAGAGCGCGCTCGCCGCGATGCGCCTCTTCGGCGATCTCGTGGTCGGGGCGTTCTTCGGGGCGGCGAAGCCCCGGGCGCGGGAAGCGCTGCGGAAGAAGATCGCGGCGGACATCAACCGCGGCGAGGCGGAGAGCCGGCGCCCCGAGGTCGAGGCCCGCCGCGAGGCGGATCCGCCGCTCGCGCCGTTCCACTGGGAGATCGAATTCCCCGAGGTCTTCTCCGAGCGGAAAAACCCGGGCTTCGACGCCTTCGTCGGGAACCCACCATTCCTTGGCGGGAAACGGAAGAGCACGGTGCTCGGCCGGACCTACAAGGACTGGCTTCTGGCGTCGCACGAGCAAGCCAACGGCAACATGGACCTGGCCGCCCACTTCTTCCGACAGTGCTTTGGCCTCGTGCGGCTGCGCGGAACGCTCGGCCTCATTGCCACGAACACGATCGCGCAGGGGGATACGCGGTCGGGCGGACTGCGCTGGATCTGCGAGAACGGGGGCCAGATCTACAACGCCACCCGCCGCTACCCCTGGCCGGGACAGGCCGCCGTGGTCGTGAGTGTCGTCCATCTGGCGAACGGGGAAGCGGATGTCCCGAAACTGCTGGATGGCCGTTCGGTTCAGCGCATCACTGCGTTTCTGTTCCATCGAGGTTCGCACTCGGATCCGCTCGTGCTCCCGGGAAATGCCAACCGTGTCTTCAATGGCATGTTTCTCCGGGGTATGGGCTTCACGTTCGACGACACGGACAAGAAGGGGGTCGCTTCTCCCGTTGCCGAAATGCAGCGACTGGTTGCACAAGACCCGAAGAACCGCGAGGTGATCGCTCCGTTCATCGGAGGCGCTGAACTGAACGGCAGTCCGACCCACGCGCACCACCGCTACGCCATCAACTTCTGGGACTACCCACTTCGCCGGAGTCGGATGGGGCTGAAATGGTGGGAAGCGACTGACACACAGCGCCGATCGTGGCTCCGCACTGGAGTCGTGCCGCACGACTACCCCGAGCCCGTTGCCGCGGACTGGCCGGAACTGTTGGCGATCGTTCGACACCGAGTAAAGCCCGAGAGGGACCGAGTAAGACGTGTCGCCCAGCGACAACGATGGTGGCGGTACGCAGAGACGCGACCTGGCCTCCGAGAGGCCATGAGTGGACTCGATCGGGTACTGGCGATCTCGCTGACCGGCCAGCACGGTGCATTTGCCTTCCTGCCCGATGAGATGGTCTATTCGCACGCTCTCAACGTCTTTCCGCTCTCTTCCTTCGCGGCGTTCGCCGCCCTCCAGTCCCGCCCCCATGAGATCTGGGCCCGGTTCTTCGGATCAACCCTCGGAGACGGGCTTCGTTACACGCCGTCCGATTGCTTCGAGACCTTCCCCTTTCCCGACCGCTGGGACACCCGCCCGGCCTTCGAAGCGGTCGGCAAGGCCTGCTACGAACATCGCGCCCGCCTGATGGTGGCGAACGACGAGGGCCTGACCAAGACCTACAACCGCTTCCACGATCCCGACGAACGGAGCCCCGCCATCCTGAAGCTGCGCGAGCTCCACGCCGCGATGGACGCCGCCGTCCTCCACGCCTACGGCTGGACCGACATCGAAACCACCTGCGACTTCTTCCCCGACCACGAAGACGACCCGAGATCCCGCCTCCGCTGCCGCTGGCCCGACCCCATCCAGCACGAAATCCTCGCCCGCCTCCTCGACCTGAACCACCACCGCGCCGCCGCCGAACGCGGCGGGCGATGACGAGCGGGGCGCACCCATGGAGCGCCGGCGTCCTCGCCGGCCTGCCCCGCACCCTCCGTCCCTCAGCCAGTCTCCTGCCAACCGTGCCGCACCCATGGAGCGCCGGCGTCCTCGCCGGCCTGCCCCGCACCCTCCGTCCCTCAGCCAGTCTCCTGCCAACCGTGCCGCACCCATGGAGCGCCGGCGTCCTCGCCGGCCTGCCCCGCACCCTCCGTCCCTCAGCCAGTCTCCTGCCGACCGTGCCGCACCCATGGAGCGCCGGCGTCCTCGCCGGCCTGCCCCGCACCCTCCGTCCCTCAGCCAGTCTCGTACCGACAGCGCCGTCCCGGCGGACCGTCGGCCGGGAGACCCACGGTCCACGCCCGCCTGCGGCGGTGGCCGGCGAGGACGCCGGCGCTCCAGGGGCACCGCCGCTCCAGAACTGGCGCCCCCTGAACTATGCAGCACCCGCCCCAGGGCGGCCTCGAAGAAGCCATCACCCGCGCGGCGCCCCGGACGGACTTACAATTGTCTTACTCCCGGAGAGACGTTCCATGCCCCCACCCGAGCCGCTCACCACGACCCTGTCCACCAAGGGCCAGATCGTTCTCCCGCTCCCGCTCCGCCGGCTGCTGGGCTGGAATCCCGGCAAGCGCCTCCGGGTAGAGAACACCCCCGAGGGCGTGCTTCTGCGCCCGGCGACGGTGTTTCCTCCCACCCGGCCCGAGGACGTCTTCGGCAGCGCCCGGGTCGAAGGCCCGCCCAGGTCGATTGAGGAGATGGACGAGGGCGTCCTCGCCGAGGCCCACGCGCAGTTTGAAGGCAGTTGATACCAACGTCGTCGTCCGCTATCTGATCGGCGACGACCCGGACCAGGCAGCGCGCGCCCGGGCTGTCGTGGACGGCGAACCTGTCTTCGTCGCCACGACCGTGCTGCTCGAAACCGCCTGGGTGCTGCGCCGGACCTACGGCATGGGGCGGAGCGAAGTCGCGCAGGCGCTTCGAGCGTTTGGCGGGCTGCCCGGAGTCATCCTGGAGCACCCCGAGCGGACTGCCGAAGCGCTTGACCGGGCCGAGAGCGGCATGGACTTCGCCGACGCTCTCCACCTCGGCGCCGCCCGCGCCTGCGACGCGCTGTTGACGTTCGACCGGAAGTTCATCCGCCGCGCCCGCGACTCCCGGATCCCCGTAACCACCCCCTGAAGCCCGGCCGGATCTTCCGGGCCCGCGCCGCGGAGAGATGCGGAGCGCCCCGACGCCGAGCCCGTCCCGGCAGCGCGCAACCGTCCGCTTCTGGAAGGGGCTCAAGGAGCAACAGGCCGCTCCGTCCTTCTGCCGAGGGACCCGGTGGTGGCCGGTGAGGACACCGGCGCTCCAGGCCCGCGCTCGCCCGGACGTCGGGAGCACCCCGATCGCCCGTCAAGATGAATCGTCGCCTCGCGCCCGGCGCTCCAAGCCCGCGCTCGCCCGGACGTAGGGAGCACCGGCCCCATGGAGCGCCGGCGTCCTCGCCGGCCTGCCCCGCACCGTCGGTCCCTTGGGAAGTCTCGTACCGACAGCGCCGCCGTACCGGCGCATCCCCCGGTCCTCGCGTAACACGAGATGCAGCAGATTGACGTACACTGGCTGCATGCCCGTCCTCTCCGTCAGGTTGCCGGCCGAGCTCCACGCCGTACTCGCGGGAGAAGCCAGGCGCAGCAACATCCCCCGGTCCACCCTTGCCCGGAGGCTCATCGCCCGCGGACTTCAGTCGGCGGCCGAGCAGTCCTCGCCGAATTGCCTGGATCTGGTCGACGATCTCGTCGGTGTCTGTCACAGTGGACGCCGAGACCTCTCCACCAATCGCCGCCTCCTCGAAGACGCCGTGATCGAGGACGCCCGCCGGGGCGGCAGCGATGGTCATCGTTGACACGGGGCCGGTCGTTGCGTTGCTCGATGCCGACGACAGACACCACCGCTGGGCCCGGGAGCAGTTTTCGGCGCTCACCGCGCCGCTCATCAGTTGTGAGGCCGTGCTCTCCGAAGCTTCGTTTCTCCTTCAGCGGGCCGGTGCGGACCCGGGTCTGCCGGCAATCCTGGTCGCCCGAGGGATGCTGCGCATCGAAGCCGTGGTCCGAAGCCCGGCGGATGCGCTCGCGGTTGGCGGCATGATGAAGCGTTACCGCAACGTGCCGATGTCGTTCGCCGACGCCTGTCTCGTACACCTGATCGAGCGCCGGCGGCGCGCCTCGGTCCTGACGCTTGACTCCGACTTCGGGATCTACCGCCAGAAGGGGCGCGGCGTGATCCCCCTCCTTTTTCCCGACTGAGCAGCCGGCGCCGCCGGCTCCGACATCCGCCATCGTCTCGAAAGCAGGGCGCCCCGGGTCCGGGAGGCAGCCGCCGGGCGGCGGGGCTCGCAGCTCGCCAGTGACGACGGAAAGCGACTCACTCCGGCGGTACGCTGCCATTCATGGCTCCAGCGCAGCGGGAAAAGGTGTGGTCGTTCAGTCCGCCGAGGCGTCCCGCCACTTCATGAGGGCGGTCTCGATGCTCTCGACGAGCGGCTGGATATCGCTGTCCGGGCAGGCCGATTCCAGACGGGCAACGAGGCGGCACATTTCGGCAGCCGTTCGATCGAATGCTCCGGCGAGATCCCGCAGCTTGTTCTTCGCAATTTCCGCGGCGGAATCGGACGCGGCGCTGTAGATCGCGTCGAGCTGATTGGTCCGGCCGGCAACATCGTCTGTTGCGGCGCCGAGTTCGCTGCCCACCGCCTGCGCCTGCACCTGCAGCCGCTGCCACACCCAGACCTCGGGCGCGGCCTTGCCCGGGAGGAACAGGACCGGGACCGCCCTGCCGGCCCCCTCGTGAATTCGGTCCTTGTAGAGGCGGCCCTCGTGTTCCCTGTCGCCGTCGAGCACGAAGACGATGTTCTGGATCTGGCCGAACTTGCGGAAGGCCCGGGCATGAGCAGCAAATTCGTCGGCTCCGGTGTTCCGTCCGATGCGTACGGCCTCGTGCCGGATGCGCTGACGGGGAAGGACGGTGTCGAGCGCTCCGCGCACCACCCCCTCCGCGGCATCGTCCTCGCACAGAATGTTCAGCGCGTCGCGGGAGCGCCCGAAGAGGGCGTTCTGAACCAGGTCCCGATAGGGAGGGCTGACCGAGACCTGCCCGTGCTCATCGCGCTCCAGGAAGATGCGCCCGTGAGCCGGAACGGAATCAAGCACGACCGGGCTGTGCGACGTGACGATGATCTGCAGTTCGTTGCGCAGAGCGAGTTCCTGCAGATGCAGCATCAGAAGCTGCTGCATCCAGGGATGGAGCCCCGCTTCCACTTCATCGATCAGCACGAGCGCGTTCTTCAGTTGTGCGATCTCCATCGAAAGGCGCAGGATCGAGCGCTCCCCGGCCGCCATGTGCAGCTCGGAGTAGCAGGCGCCGCTCTCCTGAGCGGCGAACAGCAGGTCCTTCCTCGCACCCGACAGCTTCACGACCTCGGCGTAACGGAAGGGCAGCATCCGGTGTGCGAACGCAATCTGGGATGCAGTCAGGGGCGTTTCGTCTTCCAACCCACCGCGCCGCGAGATGGTCAGCACGCCACGGACTTCGGCGGGGTTGCTGAGATTGCTCAGAGTCCGCAGGTAGACGCTTCGCTTCGGTTGCGTCGCGCCCTTGCGTCCCATGAAGCTCCGGTTCCACCCTTTCGAGCGCCGCCAGCGCATCGAGCGCCGACCCTCCGGCGTCACGTAGTCGAACTCGAGCCGAATCTCCTGCTGCCCATCCGCCCGGCGACCAGACCTGGGGCGGTGGTCCGGAAACAGTGTGGACGGTACGAAATCCCGAACGCCCGCTCCGGGCACGCGGTAGGCGCATGCGGCGGCGAAGAGCACGGTGGATTTCCCGGCGGAGTTGCCCCCGGCAATCACGCTCACCGGGTAGTCGAAGGGAACCCGGAGCCCGTGAACACCCCGAATGCCATCGAGAAAAACCTCGGCCAGAAAACTGCCGAAGTGGGGTTTCTTGCCCTGGAGGTGATTCCAGAGTCTTCGGAGTCGGCGATCGATCATGGCGCGGCGCCCCTGGACGTCGAATCACCCGGAAACCATGTCTCGCCCGAGCGTGTCGCGGCCGCGAAGCAAGGCTACCGCGCAGGTTTCGGTGCTCCGGGGCAGGGACCCCCCAGATCCGGCAGGCGGCATCGAACCGACGGGCCCCGTGGTTCGCGTTCTTGGCCCGCTCGCTGATGACAGAAACCGACCCAGTGCGGCGGTACGCTCCCCTTCATGGCTGAGAGCGGCGGGAAGACCCTTCGCGCTCCGGCGGATTCCGCGGCAGTGCGCGACCGGCTCGAGGAGGCGCTGCGGCTGAATCTGATCGGGCCGGAACCGGGGCATCGGCTGGCGGAAGAGGAGCTGCCCGGCTGGATCCTGCCGTCCAACTGGTACCTCGCCGGCTTCCTGGTTCCGCGGTCCGCCCGGGGACGGCCCAGCGACGAGGATGCCGACGACCTCGGCCACGCCGAGGTCCCCGAATCCGCCGGCACGGCGGAGGAATCGGTCGAGGAGATGCGGGCGGCGAAGCGCAGCTTCTTCCCCTCGTCGATGGGGCTCAGCTTCCTCGTTCCGGGGGAGGCCGACGGACTTACGGTCACGGTGTCGTGGGGGGAGTACGAGAAGACCGATGCGGCCGAGGCGAAGACACGCGAGGGCAAACCCCTGCCGGTCTGGCGGCGCCGGGCGCGGGCGGAGACGGTCTCCGTTTCGCTCGACGACGCGGCGGGGACCGGGCGGACGGCCGTGCCGCACTCCGGGGGGCTCGTCCTGCATGTCGTGGCGCACCGGCTTCCCATGGAGCGCCGGCGTCCTCGCCGGCCTGCGCCGCACCGTCGGCTCCCTGGGCAGTCTCGTGCCGCCTTTGCGGGCGGCACGCGGGCGGTGTCCGTCTTCCTGGTGAACGAGCGGGAGAACGAGCCCGGCCGCCCGCCCACCGAGGCCGAGATCTTCCAGGCGGAGATCCGCGTGGGCTGCGCGACGGGGTTCGTGGGGCGGCCGGATCCGCGTCCGGAGGGCGTGGGTGACTGGGACTCGGACGTGGCCCACCTTCACTACGCGGACACGCCGGAGTACGCCACCGGGCACGGTGTCGCCGCCGACTGGAACCTCGATCTCGACGGCGCCTGCCGCGTCGCCTGGACGACCTGGATTCCGCGGGCGCACGTGGAGCGGGTCGAGACCGCCAAGGTGCGTCAGGCGTCGCTTTCGATGAAGGCGCTCGGAGAGGCGCCGGACTGCGCGGCCGCCCGGCAGATGCTCCTTCCGCTGGTCCGCGAGTACCGAGTCTGGATCGAGGCCGGGTCCCGAACAGCCCGGGATCTCGACGGAACGCGGCGGGAGACGGCCGAAGAGCTGCTCCGTCGGTCCACCAAGGCGGCCGCGCGCATCGAGGAGGGGATCGAGGTTCTGGCGGACGACGACGTCTTCGACGCTTTCCGGATGGCCAACCGCGCCGTGGCGGGGGCGCTCACGAAGCGCACCGGGCTCCGGGACCCGTCATGGCGGGCGTTCCAGATCGGCTTCATCCTGCTGAACCTCCCCTCGCTGGCGGATCCGGCGCATCGGGATCGGGAGACCGCCGACCTGCTCTTCTTCCCCGCCGGGGGCGGCAAGACCGAGGCCTACCTGGCGCTGGCGGCGTTCGCGATGGTGCTGCGGCGGCTGCGCAACCCGGAGGACGGCGCCCGCGCCGGAGCCGGGGTCAGCGTGGTCATGCGCTACACGCTGCGCCTTCTGACCTACGACCAGCTGGGACGCGCCGCCACTCTGGTCTGCGCCCTCGAACTGGAACGGGGAAAGAACCCGGGCCGTTACGGCGCCTGGCCGTTCGAGATCGGGCTCTGGGTGGGGAAGGCGGCAACGCCCAACCAGATGGGGCGGAAGGGCGAAAGGCGGCGCGACACGGCGCGGGCAAAGGTCAAGCGCTTCAAGGACTCGGGCCGGGGCAGTCCGATCCCGCTCACCACCTGTCCCTGGTGCGGCAAGGCGTTCAAGCCGGCTTCGTTCACCCTGTCTCCCAACGCCGATCATCCGCGCGAACTGCGCATCGTCTGCTCGAACTTCCGGTGTGACTTCACGCGCGATCGACCGCTTCCCATCGTTGCGGTGGACGAACCGCTCTACCGGCGGCTGCCGGCGCTGCTGATCGCCACCGTGGACAAGTTCGCGTCGCTCCCCTGGGTGGGGGAGTCCGGGGCGCTGCTGGGCGGCGCCACGCACTGGGACAAGGAGGGCTTCCATGGCGCAGCAGCTGGCTCGCGGCCCCGGGGGCGGCCGCTGGCGCGGCCAATTCCGCCGCCGGACCTGATCATCCAGGACGAGCTGCACCTGATCTCCGGACCGCTCGGGACCGCAACCGCGCTCTTCGAAACGGCGATCGACGCCTTGTGCGCGGCGCAGGCGGCCGAGGGCAAGGGACCCAGGCTGATCGCCTCCACCGCCACCGCGAACCACGCCCAGGACCAGGTGCAGGCGATCTTCGCGAAGAGCCCGACCGCGACGTTCCCGCCTCCGGGCCCGACGCGCCGCGACTCCTTCTTCGCCGAGACCGATCCGGACCCGGGCGCCGCCCGGCGCTACCTGGGCATCGCCGCGCCGGGGCGGAACCCGAAGGTGGTCATGGAGCGGGTGCTGCTGACACTGGCCGGCGCCGCGCAGAAGGCGTTCCTCGACGGCGGAGGAACGGCCGCGGCGAGCAATCCCGCCGACCCCTACATGACGCTGCTGTGCTACTTCAACGCGCTGCGCGAGCTGGGCGGGGGACGGCGGATCATCGAGGAGCAGGTCCAGAGCACGCTGGCCGGCTACGGCGCCCGGAAGCGGGTGAACGAGGAGCGCGGGCTGTTCCGGGACCGCAAGGGGGCTCCACAGGTCCTGGAGCTCACGTCGCGGGTGCCGACCCACAAGGTGGCAGAGGCGCGCGCACGGCTGGGGCTCGCCTTCCGCGAGAAGAAGGCGGCGAGTTGGGCGATCGCCACGAACATGATTTCGGTGGGACTGGACATCCAGCGGCTGGGTCTCCTGGTGGTGAACGGCCAGCCCAAGACCCACTCGGAGTACATCCAGGCGACGAGCCGGGTGGGGCGGGATCGGCTGCGTCCGGGGCTCGTGGTCTCGCTCCTGAACGTCCACAAGCCGCGCGACCGCTCCCACTACGAACGGTTCCGCCACTACCACGAGACGTTCTATCGGTCCGTGGAGGCGGCCAGCGCCACGCCGTTCGCCGCCCGCGCCCTGGACCGCGGCCTCGCCGGCGCCCTGGTCGCGCTGGCGCGGCACGTCGATCCGAAGCTGACGCCGGCCTTGGGGGCCGGGCAGATCGCCGAGGCCCGGGACGCGCTCGAAGCAGCGGTCACCGAGGCGTTCGTCCGGCGGCTCGACGAACAGCCGATCGAGGACGAGGACGACCGGGCGGAGCGTGCGAGCAGCGTGAGGGCGCGGACCCGCGCGCTCCTCGATGCCTGGCGGCGGATCCGGGACGGGCTCCGAAAGGATGGCGTTGATCTGGTGTACCAGCACTACGAGAAAACGAAAGGCGGGCCACTTCTTGCCGACCGTCTCGAAGCGGTCGGGGGGGATCGGGCCGCCTTCCGCGTCGGCCGGTCGCTCCGCGACGTGGAGCCGGAAGTCCTGCTGCTGCTCCGCGACCTTCCAGCCGATGGCGCGGCGGCCGGGTCGGACCGATGACCGAGGAGCGCGGCGTGATTCGCCGCAGTCAGGCCATCACCACTTTCGGGGTCGGGGCGCTGGTCGACCTGCCGGAGCACTCCGCGATCATCGGCGGCCTCGACGGCTGGCCCGACCGGACGCAGGAGGAGATCCGGGAGCCTCGGCTGGCTGCCCTGCTCACCGGGATCAACGGCGGCCTGCCGCCTCGGTTGCTGGCGCCGCCGACCGTACCGGAGTTCGTTAGAGGCAGGCGGCGGCAGGTCGGCGTGCCGGCGTTCCGGTTCCCGGCGTGGTTCGTCGAGCGGCAGCCCCGGCCGCCGGATGTGTTCGAAGGCGGCGGCCCGCGCCAATCCCGCCGCCTGGTTCCGCGCTCTGCCCTCGATGGCAGCTTCCGGTTCGAGAAGCACCCCGTCGTCGCCACCCGGTTCGTGGCCGCCTGCCCCCGGGGCCATCTGGACGACATCGACTGGTACCACTTCGTCCACAAGGGAACCTCTCCCTGTCGCGGCCAACTGTCGCTGGATGAGAGGGGGACCGTGGGGGACCTGTCCGAACTCGCCGCCCGCTGCCAGAGCTGCCGCAGTCGTCGGGTGGTGGCCAGGGCGAGGTTGCCCGGCGTGCTGGGGACGTGCTCCGGTCGGAGGCCGTGGCTGGGCAGCAACTCCCGGGAATCGTGCTCGGAGAAGGCGCGCCTCCTGATCCGCACGGCGACGAACGCCTGGTTCCCCCAGATCGCCAGCGTGCTGTCGCTGCCGCGACCGCCCCTCGAGCAGGCCGTCGAGGACCATTGGGAGGACCTGAAGCTCGTGGCGGCGAGCGGGGGCCCGGGAATGGAACCGGTCGCGTTTCTTCGATTTCTCAAGGAGAACAAGCCGCACCTCGCCAACGCCCTCGAGCCCTTTGACGACGCACTGGTGGTCGCGGCCATCCTCGGTCGGAAGCCGCCGGACGCGGAACCCGCGCCGCCCAAGGTTGCCGAGCTGCATGCGCTGCTCGCGGCGCCGGAAGGCTTCGGCGACGACATCCCGGTGCATCCGGACTTCCACGCCCGCCGCCTCCCGAACCGGGTGTGGCGCCGCGCCGGGAGCTCTGCCGCGGAACGGGTGGCGAGCGTGATCCAGGTCCACCGGCTGCGGGAAGTCCAGGCCCTCGTCGGCTTCACGCGATTCGAGGCGGTCACGCGGGGCGTGGACGGCGAAGTGGCGACCGACGTGAAGCGCGCCGCTCTGGGGCTGGACACGGACTGGTTCCCGGCGGTCGAGAATCGGGGCGAGGGCGTCTTCCTGGAGCTGGACGGCGCTGCCGTGAAGGCTTGGCAGCGCCGGAAGGCGGTACGGGCGCGGGTTGCGCTGCTTGGGGAAGGACAGGAGAGGTGGAACTCGCGCAGCGGCCGAAACGACCCCTTCGTGGGTGGCGCCACCGTGATGCTCCACACCCTGTCCCACCTGCTGATCCACGCGGTCTCGCTGACCTGCGGGTATCCGGCGGCCTCGATCCGGGAGCGGATCTACCGGGACGCCGAAAACGGACGCTACGGGCTGCTGCTCTACACCGCGAGCGCCGACTCCGAAGGGACCCTCGGCGGCCTCGTCGAACAGGCCCGGCGGATCGCGGACCACCTCGAGGCCGCGCTCGATGCCGCGCGGCTCTGTTCCAACGACCCGATCTGCGCCCATCACCGGCCCGGCCAGAGCCTGGAAGAGCGCTGGCGGCACGGCGCCGCCTGCCACGGCTGCGTCCTGGTTGCGGAAACCTCGTGCGAGATGCGGAACGACGATCTCGACCGGGCGCTGGTGGCGCCGGTGATCGGTTGCGAGGACGCCGCCTTCTTCCGGTGACCGAAGCGCTGCTGGCGCTGCCGGCCCATCTGCGGAGGCGACTCGCCCGGGCCCTGGAAACGGGAAGGCTGGAGGCGCCGGTGACTGTCGGCGCGGTTCGTTCCGAGCTTGGGGTGCGGCGGGGGGCGGATGGGCTGGTGGAGGCGCTGACCGCGTGGGAGGCGCTGGGCGTGCCGGATCGGGCCAAGGCCGCGTGGTTGCGGAGTCTGGAGGAAGCGGCGTCTCGTCGAGCAGCGCCGGAGCTGGTGTGGTCGGGTCCGAAGGTTCCGGGGGCCTATGTCGGGGAGACGCGGGGTGTGGTCGAGAACGCATTGCGGGGAGCGACACAGTCGGTGTGGCTTTCGACCTACGTGTTCTTCGACGGGCAGCGGGCGTTCGAGTTGCTGGCCCGGCGCATGGAGGACGTGCCGGGGCTGGAGGTCACGCTTCTCCTGAACATCGAGCGGCGGCGGACAGATACGACGGCGGAGGAGGCGCTGGTCCGGCGCTTTGCGGAGCGGCTCTGGGAGAAGGAGTGGCCCGGGGCGCGGCGGCCCCGGGTCTTCTACGACCCTCGCTCGGTGGAGGAGTCGGGGCCGGAAGGGGTCCTCCACGCCAAGGCTCTGGTCGTGGACAAGGCACAGGTGCTGGTGACCTCGGCGAACCTGACGGAACGTGCGCTCGACCGCAACATCGAGATCGGGGTGCTGCTGCGTGACCCGGGGCTGGCCCGCACCGTGGTAGCGCACTTTCAAAGGCTCATCTCCCACGGCCACCTCCACCCGCTCCCGCCCGGGTGACGGAAGAAGCGCCGGGGCGGTGGAGGGCGGTGGCGGAGGGTGCGGATCAGGCCGGCGAGGACGCCGGCGCTCCATGGGGGGCCGCTCCATACGTCGGGGCGCGCCAGTTCTGGAGCGCCG
>JAAXGQ010000118.1:0-198 GCA_012271265.1 Vicinamibacteraceae bacterium | reverse complement strand
GTCCTCGCCGGCCACCGCCCCAGGCGGGCATGGTCCCTGGGCCTCCCGGCCCACCGTCGGTCGGCACGGCGGCGCGGCCGGCACCAGACTGCCTGAGGGACCGAAGGTCGGCGCAGGCCGGCGAGGACGCCGGCGCTCCATGGGGCGCCGCTCCATACCTCGGGGCCCGCCAGTTCTGGAGCGCCGGCGTCCTCGCCG
>JAAXGQ010000117.1:14910-15278 GCA_012271265.1 Vicinamibacteraceae bacterium | reverse complement strand
GGACTTTTTAAGTTGCCACCAACAACTCCTCGCATGGAGCGCCGGCGTCCTCACCGGCCACGCACCGGGAGCGCCGGCGTCCCCGCCCGCCAACGCCGCAGGCGGGCATGGTCCGTGGGCCTCCCAGCCCGCGGTTCATCGGTTGCGCGGGCGCTGTCGGCAGGAGACTGCCCAAGGGACCGAAGGTGCGACCCAGGCCGGCGAGGACGCCGGCGCTCCATGGGGCCGGCGCTCTCACCGGCCACTCCTCGCATGGAGCGCCGGCGTCCTCGCCGGCCAACACCGCAGGCGGGCATCGTCTCTGGGCCGCCCAGCCCACGGTTCATCGGTTCCGCGGGCGCTGCCGGCAGGAGACTGCCCAAGGGACC
>JAAXGQ010000117.1:0-14868 GCA_012271265.1 Vicinamibacteraceae bacterium | reverse complement strand
GCCGGCGCTCCATGGGGCCGACACTCCCACCGGCCACTCCTCGCATGGAGCGCCGGTGTCCTCACCGGCCACGCACCGGGAGCGCCGGCGTCCCCGCCGGCCAACGCCACAGGCGGGCATGGTTCCTGGGCCTCCCGGCCCACCGTTCATCGCTTCCGCGGGCGCTGTCGGCAGGAGATTGACCAAGAGACCGAGGGGGCGGCGTAGGCCGGCGAGGACGCCGGCGCTCCATGGGGCCGACGCTCCATACGTCCGGGCGCGCCAGTCCTGGAGCGCCGGTGTCTTCTGTCGGCAGGAATGTCGCCCGCGCGACACGCGGCGTCCAGAGCTTGCGAGGGCTTAGGCTCACGGGAGATGGACGGATCGGCCCTTCCGGAGGGAAAACTCCCGGCCGCCGTGCTGGAGCGCCTGCTGGAGCGGTTCGGCGCGGCCGCCGGTGTGGAACTCGGACCGGCTCTCGGGGAAGACGCCGCGGTCGCGAGCCTCGCCGGCGAGCCGCGACTGGTGATGGCGGCCGACCCGATCACCTTCCCCTCGCCGGATCCGGGCTGGCACGCGGTGATCGTGAACGCGAACGACGTGGCCGCCACCGGCGGCGCGCCGCGCTGGTTCCTCTCGTCGGTCATCGCCCCCCCCGGCACGGACGAAGCCTGGCTGGCCAGGGTCGCAGGCGGCATCGCCCGGGGCTGCGAGGAGGTGGGCGCGGCCCCCGTCGGCGGCCACACCGAGATCTCGGCGTCGGTCTCCACCCCGGTCGTGGCCGGGACGATGATCGGCACGGCGACCCCCGAGCGCATCAAGCCCTCCGGCGACGCCCGCGAAGGGGACATGATCGTGATCACCAAGGGGATCGCGATCGAGGCGACCGCGGTCGTCACCGGGGCCGAGGGCGACGCCGTGGAGGCGCGGTTCGGCCGCGGGTTCCGCGAGCGGGCGGAGGCGTTCCTCCGCGATCCAGGCATCTCGGTGGCCGCCGAGGCCGAAGTCGCCGCCGGAGTCCTCGGGGTCCGGGCTATGCATGACGTGACGGAAGGCGGTCTCGCCACCGCGCTTCACGAGATGGCCGACTGCGCCGGGCTCGGGGTAGTGGTCGCCGACACCGAAATCCCCCGTTTCCAGGAGTCGAAGTTCCTCATGGAACACTTCCGCCTCGACATCCTCGGCGCCATCGGCTCCGGAGCGCTCCTCATCGCCTGCTCCGAGCCGGAAACCGCCGACCTGCTCGATCGGCTGGGCGAGGCCGGCTGCCCGGGGCACGTCATCGGCCGGTTCACCCAGCGCTCTTCGGGAGCGGTACTGGTGCGCGGCTCCGCGCGCCGCCCCCTGCCCCGGTTCCCGGCCGACGAGGTCACCCGGATCGTCTGAATGCCCCCTCGGAACCGCCCGCCGCCCCGGCTAGACTCGCCGCCGATGGTCGCTCGCGTCCCGGGCCGGTTCGCGGCGGCGGCCGGCCTCCTGCTCCTGGTCGCCGGCGCCCCCTTCGTCGGCGCCTGCAACACCACCACGACGCCCTCGTACCCCCAGCCCGACTTCCAGACAGCGCCCGGCCAGCCGTTCGTCCTCCGGGCCGGCGACCTGGCCCTGGTGTTCGGGTCCGGGGAATTCCTCTACGTCAGTGTGCAGGGAGTGGGGGCGGACACCCGCTGCCCCGAGAGCGCCACCTGCGACGAGCCGGGTTTCCTGGAGCTTCGTCTCGAGCTGGAGACAAGCGAACAGCAAGGCGCCATCACCCTTTCGGTATCGGACGGGGAGGAGGCGGTGGGGACCTACCGGGCCTTCGAGATCCGGGTTCTCGACATGGAGCCGCCGGGGCGGGAGGCCCAGATCCTGCCCACCGAGTATTCGTTCCTGATGGTCGTGAACCAGCGCTGACGCCGCGCCCGGTCCGGCCGGGATCCGCTCCCGGGGCCCTCCTCAATTTAGAATTCGGGGTTCCGCATCACGAATCACCAGGGAGAGTCCCCATGCTTCAAGCTCCGGTTCCGAAGACGTTCGCCCTGGCGCTGCTGCTTCTCGCCGGCGCCCTGATCGCCGCGGGCTGCGCCGGGCCCGGCGCGGACGAGCCGGTCGCGCAAGGCGAGCCGGCGGTCTCCGAACACGACGACTACCCGAATCCCTACGGCGCCGTCGAGCCGATGTGGGGCGACCTCCCCGGCGACCGCATCTGGGGGGCGATCAGCGCCATCTATCCGTCGGCGGACGGGAACATGTGGACCGCAGAGCGCTGCGGGACGAACTTCTGCGGCGACCAGCCCGACGTCGACATGATCGTTCTCTTCAGTCCGGAGGGAGAAGCGCTCAGGACCTTCGGCGCCGGCCTCATCGCCTGGCCGCACGGCATGTTCGTGGATCACGAGGGCAACCTCTGGATCGCCGACGCCACCGGATTCGTCGCTCCGGAAGACGTGCCCGAAGGACTGGGCCACCAGGTCGTGAAGTTCAGCCCCGAGGGAGAGGTGCTGCTGGTCCTCGGCGAGCCCGGCGTGGCGGGAGACGGCGACGGGCAGTTCCGGATGCCGTCCGATGTCCTGGTCACCCCGGAGGGCGACATCTTCGTCGCCGACGGCCACAACTCCGGGGGCAACAACCGCATCGTCAAGTTCACGGCGGACGGGGAGTTCGTGATGAGCTTCGGCGAGACCGGGACCGGTCCCGGCCAGTTCCGTGACCCCCACGCGCTGGCGATGGACTCCCAGGGACGGCTCTTCGTGGGCGACCGGGGCAACAACCGCATCCAGCTGCTCGACCAGGACGGCAACTTCCTCGAGGAGTGGCTCCAGTTCGGACGCCCCAGCGGCGTCTTCATCAGCGCCGACGACACGATCTACGTGGCCGATTCCGAGTCCACCTCGGAAGCGAATCCCGGCTTCGGTCGAGGCATCCGCATCGGGAGCGCCGTGGACGGCGCCGTCCACTCCTACCTGCCCGATGACGTGTCCGACCTCGAGCCCGGCGCCGAGCCGGTCACCAGCGGACCCGAGGGCATCGCGGTGGACGCCTCCGGCGCCGTCTACGGCGGCGAGGTGCGGCAGCGGATGGTGCGCAAGTTCGCCCGCAGCAACTAGGACCAGTCAAGAGGGGATTCATAGAGCGCCGGCGTCCTCGCCGGCCTGCGCCGCCCCAGCCCGCTTCACGCTCGGCTGGAACGCGAAGTCGTGCCGGCGGGGGATCCGGGAGGCGGCGGCTACGGGCGCCGGCGGTCCGGCGCCAAAACCCCGGAGCCGGCCGGAGCCTGTTGCGGTTCGCGGGGAGGCTGCTCGCCTCTTGACGCCTTGACGAGGGCGCCGCGCGGCGCGCCCTCTCGATGTCAGTGAGCAGGACGCCCACGACGTCATGTCAGACTTTCCCGACGAGAGCTCCGGTTCCAGTGGAAGAGATGGCGGGAACGAATCGTCCATCCGGTTCGGATGCGGCGCCTCGTCCCGGCCCTCTTTCGGGACCGCGAAACGGAGAACACCCGACTCCGGGAACACAGTTCGGACCGGCGCCCGCCGTCACGAAGGCCCCCAGTGCTCCGTGAGATAGGAATGCAGATCCCGCCCCTTCATCTCGCGGGTGGTGTTGTTGACCCGAACGAAGAGCCTTTCTTCGCCCTTCCATTTGACGTACACCGGCGTCGGACTCCGGTGCACGCGAATGTGCGCCACGGTTCCCCCGCCGATTTCGGCGAACCGGACTTCGAGCAGGGAGGTCGCCGGGGCCCCGGCGGCCGAGATCACCATATCGGTCAACCACCGTTCCCAGCCGTCGCGGTCGTTTCCCTTCACGAACCGATAGTCCGTCTCGATCCCGACCGTCTGGCCCGAATCGTCCACTCCCACAAGCAATCGCCCGCCGTCCGTATTCAGGAAGGCGCAAATCGTCTTGGCGACCGCGCGCTCGACGAAGTCGGCCTTCTGCCCGGTGCGGACATCGGTCCTCCCGGTTGATTTGAACTCCAGCCACTCACTCTCCCCCTCACGGATTTCACGGCGGATCAACGCCGCCACGTCAGGCTCCGCGTAGGGGCTGTCGTCGCGCGCCTGCTCCCGGTTGACCGGCTTCTCCATGGCGCGCGAGACGAGCCCCAGCAACGCCTCGAAGCGGTCATTGAAGAACTGCCTGAAGTTGTCTTGACGGAGCGGCACGGGGTCGATGCAGTGGCTGCGCAAGAACCGGTTCACTCGCAGGGACGACGTCCCGTGGTGTTTTTCGAGAGCCGGGACGTAGCGGCTCGGGGCGCGCCCCCCGATGAACCGATTCGTCTCCGAGAAAACCGCGGCCTTGTTCACGATGGAGTCGCGGTGCTGCCACGGGATCGGCCGGGGAAGGCCGCGACTGCCCCTGCCTTCCGGGTCGTTCTGATCGCACCAGGACCGGGGGAAGATGTGATGGATGTCCGTCTTCTGCTCGAGGTAGGTGGTCATGTCCAGACGCTGCCCGGCGCCGAAGTCCCTCGCGCCGGAACTGAGTGTCAGGGCGTGGATCCCCTTGTAGGCGGCGCTTTGCCGGGTGCGCAGCGTCAGCAGACGGCCTGCCTGGAATTGCGCATCCTCGACCGTGCGCGGCGTCTTCCCGTGGTCCCGGACCCATCGCACGCAGTCCTGCAGGTCGTTGGCCCAGCGGGTTTCCGTCGAGCCACCGTAGAGCTCACCAAGAACGCCGCACCAGTACCATCGTCGAAGGAGCTTGCGACTCGCGTGCGAGTCGGCTTCCGTCCCCAGGACCGCGACGATGGCTGCGAGAGGAACCAGTTGGCTGGGGTACGGTAGGTCCTTGCGGGTAAAGACGTACTCCTCGCGAATGAAGGCGTCGGCGCGCTTCAGACCACAAGCGGCCCGATCCGCCCACGCCTCATAATCTCTCCGGTTCAGCCGCAGGAGGTCGGCGCGCTTCGCGGACACCGCCGGTGGCCGGTCGCCGTTGGGGTGCTTACGCAGGTACTGCACCCGGCGTTCGTAAGTTGCCAGCAGGGAGACGATCTGCAGGAAGTTCGTGCTCGGCAGGCCTTCCAGCAATGGGTGCTTGCGGAACTCCCTTTGCCGAGTCTCCCACTCATCTCGCAGATTGAAGCCGTCTGCCGCGTACATGGCGGTGAGCAGGTCGAACACCGTCAGTTGAACGCCGCCCGTGTTCACGTTCTCGAAGACCTGGCACACCGCCAGCTTCGGCGTCTCCTCCGGAAGGGCGAGAACGGGAATCTTGCAACTGGTGAACCGCGAGATGACGCGCTTTTGGAACGTCTTCCAATGGTCCTTCCGCTCCTCCTCCGACTCCATGTAGGCCCACATCCAGTCGTGCACCTTGTCGCTGTCGAGGATGATGTCCAAGGGGAACGCGCCCGCCCGGGCCTCCTTGGACGGAGTGCTCAGATCCAGTGCGATCTGTCGCCCGAAGTCCCTTCTGACAACGCGATCTTCCGGAACACTGAAGATTCCTTCTTCCTGCCGGTCGACGTGCGGGTCGATGCACAAGGCGATATCGGCGTAGTAGTGGCGGCTGCTCTCGCCGCCGCGCGGGCCGCGGATCGGCACCGGGTGTGGCGACTTGAGAGCCATGTAGAGCGAAGTCAGGCGCTGCTGGCCATCCAACAGAAGGGCTCGGGCGGCCTCTGGAGCCGGGTTGGGGACCCCCTCGACGAGCCGTGCCTGAAAACTCAGACCACCGTGCCCGGTATCCACGGTCATCACCGCGCCGATCGGATACGACAGCGAAACCGAAGCAAGCAGCCGCCGGATCCGGTCGTCGTCCCACACCCAGCTGCGCTGGAAGTCCGGCAGCCGAAGGGCGCCGGAATCCACCTGGCGGAGCAGATCCTGCAGTCCGACGGAATTCACCTTCATCGTTTATCTCCTTCGTGTCGCCACGCCGCAACGAAGCGGGAAGGGTAAGCGGGGAAGCCTTCGCCCGGATCACGGGGTGCTGAGGTGGTCGTCGATCCGGAATTGCTGTTCGCCCGGCTCGTTCGCCGCCCGCGTCATGCGGGGAGGTGGTGGCGGGGGGGCGGTTCGGCCCTGTGCGGGCGGGTGACGGCCCCGGTCGGAGCGGTGCGTTCGACCCAACGGCCGAAGTCGGCGGCAATCTTCCGGGCATCCTCCTTCGAGAGCTGCGCCGGATCCCAGGTCAAAGTGACGAGCATCCGCTCTCCGAGCGGCATGGCGACGAAACCGATGGGGTAGTCGGGGCTGAGGCTCGAGACCAGTTCCAGCCCGCGCACCCGGCCGGGGAGCGGGTCGCCGCCCCATCGCGGCCACGGACTCATCAGGGTGATCGGCGCGGCCGCCGCAAAGGTGGGAGCCGCCCGCCAGCTTCGCAACCGAGCGGCCGCCGCGCCGAGACCCGACCGCCGCGGGCGCCGGACGTCGAGATACTCGCCGCCCGCGGCCTCGAGGGCGACCGCACGGCACACCGAACGCATCGTCCTGCCGAGCCCCTCCCGAGGGGGCAGACGCGCCAGTCGGGAAGCGGTTCCATTGCCGAACCCGTCCAGCGGGCGCGCCCGGATGCTCTCCCGAACCTCCACCGCGAACGGCTGATCCGCAGCCTCGGCCGCGCGGTTCCAGCGCGCCAGCGCCTTGACCGCCGCTCCCACGAGCGCGTCGTTCCAGCCATAGCCCACGAGCGGCGAGCGTTGGTCGTGGAGATCCCTCGGAAACGAAAGAGTCCCCCACATCCGCCTCGAAGACGCCTGGCCGCCCGAAGTGCGGAGCCGGACCGATTCCCTCTCCCCGCGCCCGACGCGCTGTCGGCGCGGCCGCCGCAGGTCGGGGCCGCCGCGCTGGGGTCGGGTCGTCGATGCGGAGGCCGTCGCCGCCTGCAACTGGCGGCGGACGAGGAGGAAGAGGCCGGGGAGATCGGACAGCGCGCAGTGAGCCTGGGTCACCAGCGTCCAGGCCGGGGGGTCGCCGACGCCTGAGAGAAGCTGCCGCACCGGCGGGACCCCGATCAGGGGAAAGTCGGCGACGACGAAGTCCCGGAGGCTACCGGCCCGGTCTCCGGATCGGGACGAGGCCCGGACAACGAGCGGGAACGGCGTCCCCGGCGCAGGCTCCCAAACCGGCGGGCCGCGCTCCGGCCGCACCAGCCGGGCGCCCGCCGGGGGAAACGCGCGGCACGCGGCCACCGCGCCCCGGCGCAACTCCCCGAGCGAAAAGGGAGGAGTGCGCGACGGCTCGAAGTCGATCACGAGCGCGTGGTTCGCCGGGCTCGGCCCTCCGGGCGCAAGAAGCCGCCGGTCGAGGTCGGTCAGGGGGATGGGGCGGCTCATGAAGCGGCGGACCCGAAAAATAGCCGAACCTCGCCCTTAGCATTGGCCGACTGCATCTCTCCCCGCGCGTCCCCGCCCCCGGCGTCTCCGACGAAGGATCCTCCGACATGCCACGCATCTCCCTGCCCCGTTTCTTCCGCCTCCTCCTCTTCGCCGCCCTGACCGCCCTCCCGGCCTCGGCGCAGGAATCGGGCGATTCCGGCGAACCGGCGGCCGCCGTCGCCCGCGCCATCGGCGGCCTGGAGCTCCGGGAAATCGGTCCGGCCCTCATGGGAGGACGGATCGCCGACATCGCCGTCCATCCCGAGCGGCCTTCGACCTGGTACGTGGTGGTGGGATCCGGAGGCCTCTGGAAGACGGAAAACGCCGGGACGACCTGGACCCCGGTGTTCGACGACAAGCCGTCGTACTCGCTCGGGACGGTGGCGCTCGACCCCTCGAACCCGGAGGTCGTCTGGCTGGGAACCGGAGAGAACGTCAGCGGGCGTCACGTCGGCTGGGGCGACGGGGTCTACCGGAGCCGCGACGCGGGAGCGACCTGGGAAGCGATGGGTCTCGCCGGTTCGCAGCACATCGGCAGGATCCTGGTGGACCCGAGGGACGGGGACGTCGTCCTCGTCGCGGCGGAAGGCCCGCTCTGGAACGGCGGCGGGGAGCGCGGGGTATACCGCACCGAGGACGGCGGCGTCACCTGGACCCGGACGCTGGCCATCGACGCGGACACCGGAGTGACCGACCTCGAGTTTGCGCCGGGCGATCCGGACACCGTCTACGCCGCCGCCTACCAGCGGCGCCGCCACATCTGGTCCTTCCTCGCCGGCGGCCCGGGCTCCGGGATCCACAAGTCGGAAGACGGCGGGCGCTCGTTCCGAAAGATCACGAAGGGCCTGCCCACCGGGGATGTCGGCAAGATCGGGCTGGCGGTCACGCCGGCGGACCCACGGCTGGTCTACGCCACGATCGAGGCCGAAGACGAGGTCCGGGGGTTCTACCGGTCGACCGACCGGGGGGAGAGCTGGGAGCGGCGGAACCCGTACCTCTCCGGCGGAACCGGGCCCCATTACTACCAGGAGATCGAGGCCTCGCCCACCGATCCGGACCTCATCTACCAGATGGACGTCTTCCTCCACGTCACCCGTGACGGGGGCAGGACGTTCAACGTCCTGGGCACCGGGCGGGAGAAGCACAGCGACAACCACGCGCTCTGGATCGACCCGGAAGATCCCGGCCACCTGATCGCCGGCTCCGACGCCGGGCTCTACGAGACCTTTGACGAGGGCGTGACCTGGCGGCACTTCCCGAACATGCCGATTTCCCAGTTCTACAAGGTGGCGCTCAGCCAGACCGAACCGTTCTACAACGTGCTCGGCGGCGCCCAGGACCTCGGCACGGTCCACGGGCCGGCCCGCACCACGAACATGGAAGGGGTGCGCAACCGCGACTGGTACGTGCCGCTCGGCGCCGACGGATACGGCGTGGCGATCGATCCCCGCTACGACAACGTCCTCTACCAGATGACCCAGCAGGGCAACCTGCAGCGGGCGGACCAGCGGAGCGGCGAGAACCTCCACATCCAGCCGGTCGCGGCGCCCGGAGACCCGCCCGAACGCTGGAACTGGGACGCTCCCCTCCTGATCAGCCCCCACAACCCGGACCGGATCTGGTTCGGTTCGCAGCGCGTCTGGCGAAGCGAGGACCAGGGCGGGTCCTGGACCGCCGTCAGCGGCGACCTGACCACCGGACGGAACCGCTACGAGCTGCCGTTCTACGACCGCATCTGGAGCGTGGACGCGCTCCACGATACCGGCGCGATGTCCCGCTACGCCACGCTGACCGCAATCACCGAGTCGCCGGTGCAGGAGGGGGTGCTGTTCACCGGGAGCGATGACGGGCTGATCCACCTCAGCGGCGACGGCGGCGCCTCCTGGGAGCGGGCTTCGGCGCTGCCGGACCTGGCGCCGCTCTCCTTCATCAACGACGTGGAGGCCTCGCAGCACGACGCCGACACCGTGTTCGTGGCGGCGGACAACCACAAGACCGGCGATTTCCGCCCCTACCTCTTCGAGAGCCGGGACCGGGGGGCGAGCTGGAACTCCCTGAACGGGGACCTCCCCGAGGGGACGATCGTCTGGGCCATCCAGCAGGATCACGAGAACCCCGATCTGCTGTTTCTCGCCGCCGAGTTCGGGCTGTACGTGAGCTGGAACCGGGGCGCGAACTGGGTGCGCCTCCAGGGCGCTCCCACGATCGCGTTTCGGGATCTCAAGCTGCACCGCCGCGACGACGATGTTGTCGGGGCCACCTTCGGACGCGGGTTCTATGTCCTCGACGACTACGCCCCGCTGCGGTCCATGGCGGAGGCGGCGG
The DNA here is from genome assembly GCA_012271265.1 of Vicinamibacteraceae bacterium. GTDB lineage: Bacteria > Acidobacteriota > Vicinamibacteria > Marinacidobacterales > Marinacidobacteraceae > JAAXGQ01. The sequence goes on along the minus strand of JAAXGQ010000117.1, from coordinate 5,255 downwards.
CCGGGAGCGGCGCCGCGCTCTTCCCGCTGCGGGACGCGTGGTGGTACGTCCCCTCGGTCCCGGCCCAGGCTCCGGGGCGTCCGACCCAGGGGAGCACCGCCTACGTGGCGCCGAATCCGCCTTTCGGAGCGGTATTCACTTTCTACCTGAGCGAGGACCGCCAGACGTCGCGGGAGGTCCGCCGGGCCGCCGAGAAGGAGGCCCGCGAGCGCGGGGCCGACGTCCCGTTCCCGGGCTACGACGTGTTGCGGACCGAGGGGCTCGAGGCCGATCCCGCGATCTATGTGGAAATCCGGGGCAGCGACGGCGCGCCGGTGCGGCGGGTGGCGGCCCCGGCGAAGGCGGGGGTCCACCGGGTGGCGTGGGATCTGCGCGGACCGGCGCCCAATCCGGTGAACCTGACCACGCCCGGCTTCGCCCCGCCGTGGGTGCGGCCGCCCCGGGGACCGCTGCACGCTCCCGGGGAGTACGAAGCGCGGCTCGTGGAGGTGACCCAGGGCGGCGTCCGGGAGCTCGGCTCGCCACAGCGGTTCCACGTCCGGGCGGTTCCGAACCTGCCCCCGGGGACAGATCCGGCTGCGGTCGCGGCGTTCCAGCAGGAAACGGCCGCTCTCGCCCGGCGGGCGAACGGAGCGGCGGCCGAGGCGGGGCGGGTGCGGGAGCGCCTCAGCCACCTGCGCGCGGCGCTCGCCGAAACACCGCGCGCCGAGGCGAGCCACTTCCAGCGGATGGACGGAATCCTCCTGTCCCTCTCCGGGCTCGAGGTGCGCCTGAACGGCGACCCCGCCCGCGGGTCGCGCAACGACCCCGCGGCGCCCTCGATTCGCGGGCGGGTCGGGCAGATCATCGGAGGCCACTGGGACACGCGGCAGACCCCGACGGAAACGCAGCGGGAGAGCCTGCGCATCGCCGGCGCGGAGTTCGAGGCTCTCGCGACTGAGCTGCGTCAGCTCATCGACGAGGAACTCGCCGCTCTCGAGGCCGACCTCGAGGCCGCCGGCGCCCCCTGGACCCCCGGAAGGAGACTCCCGCCCCGCTGACCGTGCAGGCGGATCAGCCCCCGCCCCCGAGAACCGGACCACCGCCTTCAACCATGCTGTCGAAACGCCACGGAGGAGAACAGAATGGCTCGACGCGTGAACATCATGCTGGACGAGGAGGCGTGGCGCGTGATCGAGAGGCTGCCGCGCGGTAGCCGAAGCCGCGCCGTCAACGCCGCGATCCGGTTGTGGTCCGGAATCTCCAGCAAGCGGGAAGCCGCGGCACGGATGGATGCGCTCCGCGCTCGGCTGCCCGCCGTTGCAACCGAGCGGATCGTCCGGTGGATAGGGGAGGAGCGGGAGCCCTGACCTGACGCGCGGGGGTCGGCCCGCCCGGGCTACTGGTCGGTGACCCAGGCGCGGATCACGCGGTCGAGCACCGGCAAGGTGACCGGCCCGTTCAGCAGGACGGCGTCGTGAAAATCCCGGATGTCGAAGCGTTCGCCGAGTTCCGCCTCGGCAAAGGCCCGCAGCTCCCGGATCTTCAACTCCCCCATCTTGTAGCCGAGCGCCTGCCCCGGCCAGGCGATGTAACGGTCGGTCTCCGTGGTGATTTCGTGGATCGAGAGCGCCGTGTTCGCGGCCAGGTAGTCGAGCGTCTGCTGCCGGGTCCATCCCAGCGCGTGCATCCCGGTGTCCACCACGAGGCGGCAAGCGCGCCACATCTCGTAGGTCAGCCGACCGAAGTTGCTGTAGGGATCCTCGTAGAAGCCCACCTCCAGCCCCAGCCGCTCCGAATACAGCCCCCATCCTTCGCTGTAGGCGCCGATCCCGTAGTGGCGCCGGAACTCGGGCAAGTCGAGCTCCTTGGCGAGGGCGATCTGGAGGTGGTGGCCGGGGACAGCTTCGTGAAGGGAGAGGGCTTCGAGGGTGTAGAGCGGCCGGCTCTCCAGCGCGTAGGTGTTCACCCAGTAGCGCCCTGGCTGGGTCGAGTCGAGCGGCGCTCCCACGTAGCGGCCCCCGGTGTACTTCGGCGCGATCGCATCCGGCACCGGCTCCACCGTATAGGGCTGGCGGGGCAGGAGGCGGAAGAGGCGGGGCAGCGCGCCGTCCATCCGCTTCGAGATCCACATGGCCTCGCGCAGCAGCGCTTCGGGGGTGTCCACGTAGAACTGCGGATCGGTGCGCAGGAACTCCAGGAAGTCGGCGAAGCTCCCTGTCCAGCCGGCCTCGCGCATCGCCGTCTCCATCTCGGCGCGGATCCGCGTCACCTCGCCGAGCCCGACCTGGTGGACCTCGTCCGCAGTCTGGTCCATGGTCGTGAACTTGCCGATCAGGAAGGCGTAGTAGCTGCGCCCGTCGGGCAGGTCCGAGGCGCCGATCGTGGCGCGGGCGCCGGGGCGGTACTCGTTCACGAAGAAATCCAGAAAGGCGCGGTAGGCGGCGACCGGGCCGGCAAGCACCGCTTCCGCGCCTTCGGCCGCGAGGCGCTCGCGGTCGGTCGCCGGGATGCGTTCCGGAAAGGCGGCGAAGGGAGCAAAGAAAACGCTGGCTTCGGGGGCCTCCACCACGTGGGAGGCGATCGTCACCTCATACCCCTCAAGCACCACCCGGGGCACCGTCATCCCGCGCTCCATCCCGAGGCGCATCAGCTCGATGTGCTCGCCGAACCAGCGCGGGATGTCGCGGAGAAGGGTGATGTAGGCGTCGTAGTCGGCCGTGGTGGCGAGAGGCGTGGACTGGGGGAGCCGCGCCATCCCGATATGGAAGCCGGAGTCGGCGTTGATCGGAAGCAGGTGGCCCCCGAAGCGGGCTTCCCCGATCCGCTCGTCGAGGGCGGCCTGGAAGATGTCGCGGTGCACGCGGTCGGTCGGGGAAAGGCGCTCGACCGGGATGTCCAGCAGCCGGTCGCGCAGCGCTTCGACCGCGGCGGCCCGGCGAAGCACATCGATCTCGGTGGCGGAACCGAGCGTCGCCGCCGTCGTTCCGTCCAGCGACGCGGCAAACCGCGGCTCCTCCCGCCGCCGGAAGTCCATGAACTCGTCAAAGAGCCCGTGAAGCTCAGCGTCCGGCTCGGCGTCCGCTCCCCCCTGCGCCCCCGCCGGGGTGCCCGCGAGCTCCACCACCAGGCCGAGGGCCGCGCCCCGGAGCACGAAGCGGAAGCGGGCATGAGCCGCCGCGAATCGCTGCATCGCCATGGCGCCCGATGGTACCGACCACCCACCCGGTGGAGTGCCGGCGTCCTCAACGGCCACCGCACCGGGNNCTCGCCGGCCACCGCCGCAGGCGGACATGGTCCGTGGGCCTCCTGGCCCACGGTCGGTCGGCACGTCGGCGTAGTCGGCACGAGACGGCCCAAGGCCCAGGCCGGCGAGGACGCCGGCGCTCCATAGGGCGACGCTGTCGGCACGAGACTGCCCAAGGGACGGATAGACTCGATTTTCGGGCCAATGCGGAGGCCCGCAAGGAGGGCGACATGAAGCGGTCGGAGCGGGACGAGCAGGCGCGGCGGAACTTCCTGGCCTGGTTCGGGGGCGCGGGACTGACCTCGACGCTCTTCCCGGGGGCCCTCTGGGCGTGCTTTCAGGGAAGCGGCGAAGACACCGTGAACCTCGGCATGATGAAGCAGGCCGCGGCGCTCGCCGGGTTGGAGTTCACCGACGAGGAATACGACCTCATGGTGGAGGACGTCAACGAGAACCTCGCCCATTACGAGGAGATGCGCGAGACGAGCCTCGACAACTCCGTTCCTCCGCCCCTCTACTTCAACCCCGTCGTCCCGGGAATGCGCTTCGACCGCGCGCAGCGGGACCTCCGGCTCGCCCCCGTGCCGGAAACCACCCGCCCCGACGACCTGGAGGACGTCGCGTTCTGGTCGGTGACCCGCCTCGCCCGGCTGATCGAGACCCGCGCGGTCAGCGCCATCGAGCTGACCGAGATGTACCTCGCCCGCCTCGAGCGGCTGAACCCGCTGCTGAACTGCGTGGTGACGCTCACCGCCGACCGCGCCCGCGAGCAGGCCCGCGCCGCGGACGAGGAGATCGCCGCCGGCCGCTACCGGGGTCCCCTCCACGGCATCCCCTGGGGCGCGAAGGACATCATCGCCGTCGCCGGGTACCGCACCACCTGGGGCGCCGCCCCCTTCGAGAACCAGGTCATTGACCTCGACGCGGCTGTCGTGGAACGGCTCGACGCGGCGGGCGCGGTGCTCGTGGCCAAGGTCACCACGGGCGAGCTCGCCTTCGGCCACAACTGGTACGGCGGGCGGACGAACAACCCGTGGAAGCCGGACGAAGGCTCCTCCGGCTCCTCCGCCGGTTCCGGATCCGCCACCGGCGGCGGCCTGGTCGGCTTCGCCATCGGCACCGACACCGGCGGCTCCATCCTCTCGCCCTCGGTGCGCTGCGGGGTCGTGGGCCTCCGCCCCACCTTCGGCCGCGTGAGCCGCTACGGCGTCATGGCCGCGGGTTACACCCTGGACAAGATCGGCCCGATGACCCGGACCGTCGAGGACAACGCCCTGGTCCTGCACACCATCGCCGGCCGCAACGAGAACGAACGCGACCTCGCGGTCCCCGAGGGCGTCCCCTTCAACTGGGACGGCGAGGCTGCCACCGACGACCTCCGCATCGGCTATTTCGAGTCCGCGTTCGGGGACGCCGAATCATTCGAAGACGACGAGGCCCAGGCGCACGGCGCCCGCACCCTGGAGACCCTGCGCGGGCTCGGCTACGAACTGACGCCGGTGGAGATCCCCCGCAACCGGCTCACCTACTTCATCGAGTACGTCGAGCGCGCCGCCGGCTTCGACGAATTCAAGCGGAACCGCCTCGACGAGAACCTGCGCCGGCAGGGGCATCGGGGCGAGCTCCGCGCCTCGCACCTGGTGCCGGCGGTGGAGTACCTGCAGGCCAACCGGATCCGCTACCTCCTGATGCAGGAGATGGCGGAGATCCTCGACGGCCTCGACGCCGTCGTGTCCCCCTGGCGGGCGATCAATCCGCTCACCAGCATGACCGGCCACCCGGTCGTCACTGTCCCGAACGGCTTCGCCGGGGACGGAACCCCCACCGGTATCGCCCTCCTCGGCCGGATCTACGGCGAGGAGCGCCTCCTGCTGGCTGCCAGGACCCTCGAAGAGAACACCGACTACCACCTCCACCACCCCGACCTCTGACGTAGCCGGTCCCCCGACCCCGGCAGAGCACCATGAGCGGGACTCGCCCCCCCGGCAGCCGGCTCAGCCTGTAACCTAGGAGCCTGCGCCGCGGGACA
>JAAXGQ010000116.1 GCA_012271265.1 Vicinamibacteraceae bacterium | reverse complement strand
CCGGCCCCATTCGCCGGCGCTGTAAGCGCGCCGGTCACGTTTCGTGCGTGCCATCATTCGATTCCTTTCCGGATGATGGACTGCACGATCTGCGCGTTTGTAACATCGCGGCGGCAGGTCCTGTCCGCCAGAGGCGGTGGCGGTTCTGTCGGTGCGTGCGCCTTCCGGGGCAGGTCCCTGCGGGCGATCCTGGGCGCGCCGGGCCGTCCGGCGTTGGGGATCCTGCCGTCGCGCACCAGCCGTCCGAGGTGGTCGGCGGAGTAGCCGCTCTCGCGGGCGGCCTCGACGAGCGAGTACGTGGTCTCGTCCCGTTCGGCGATCGTGGCTTCGAGGTCGTCGGCGCATCGTTCGATCGCGGTGGCCGGGGTCTCTCCCCCGTAGCGGCGGAGCGTCTTGGCCCGCTGTCGCCAGTCGGCGGGCAGCCCCTCGACGGATGCGGGCTGGCTCTTCCTTCCGCGCTTGCGGGTCATTGCCAGTCTCCTTCCGCGTCCCTGCGGAGCGCGTCCGTGAGGTCCGGATCGCCCTCGCCGCGCCGGACGGACCGTTCGGCGAGATCGACGCGCCGTCCGAGGTCGGCGAGCCCGGTGGCGCGTGCGACGCCGTAGACGGCGGCGGCGAAGGCGGCGAGCGCGAGGGCGGCGTGCAGCGCCAGCCGGAGGCCGTGGTCGGAGAGGATGGTGCTCCAGAAGGGTCCGAGATAGTCGAGGCGCGATCCGGCGACGAGGAACGCGGATCCCGCGATCGCGGCGGTGAGTCCCGCGCTGATTCTCCATGGCTGCATCGTTCAGTCCTCCACAGGGTCAGAGTTCGAGGGTGGCCGGATCGCGCTCGGCGGGTCCCCGGAGCGACGAGCGGTCTTCGCCGCCACCGAGGCCGAGCCTCTTGAGCAGGCTGGCCGCGGCGGGTCCGCTCGCGTGCAGCGCGAACCCTGCGGCGGCCTTGGCGCGGACGGCGGGTTCGCGGTAGTTGCCGGAGACGGCCTCGACGTTGACCCGGCCGGTCCGTCCGTCCGCGCCCAAGTACTCGATCTGGGCGTCCGGGTAGAGCACCCGTCCGGCGTCATCGACCGGCAGTCCGATTTCCCGGGCGGCGCGGCGGCGTTCGGCGTCGGCGGCCCGCCTGCCGTGCCTTCTCCGCGCGGCCTCGGTCCTTCGCGCGACGGCGCTCTTGAGTTCGGTGTCGAGCCGGATGCGGCGGACGGCGGCACCCCGTTCGAGCAGCCGCAGTCGTTCCTTGCCACACGCGCGGTACACGGCGGTGTCGTGGGCGGCTTCGGGCGGGCGGATGCGGGTGGTTCGGATCCGCTGTGCGGGGTCCATGCCCCGCTCGGCGGCCAGGTCGCGGGCCTCGGCCGCGCCCTTGGCCGTGAGCGTGAGCACCTTGAACGGGTTGCCGTCGGGTCCGGTGGCCCGCGTCTCGGCGACGAGCCCCTTGCGGATCCAGTCGTTGACGGCGCGGCGGGTGGTGTAGGGATGCCCGCCGAACCGGGCCTCGGCCAAGTCGCGGAACGACACCACGCCATGGACGCCGATGTCGGCCAGCGCCCCGGCGCAGCGTTCGGGGAAAAAGATGGACCCGCGCTCCCGGCTCGCGGCGTATTCTCGGCGATGGCCGTCCCGCAAGCGTTGGCTGTTGCGGCTGTGTGGCGCGGCGGGGCGCGCGTCCTGTTCGACCGTGCGGTCGAACATGCCTCTCCCTCTCATCGGTCAGCGGCTCGGCCCGAAGCCGCGCTCCGGGACGGGGAGCTTCGGCACGCGGACTCGGATCCGCTGCGGTCCCTGAGGTGCCGGTGCGCGGGACGCCGCGATCGGCTCGGCCTCCCGGACGGCCTCGCGCTCGCGGTGGCGTTCGAGCACGAAGTCGGAGATCTTCTGCGCGTCGGCTGCCGCGCGCCGGATCTCGCGCGGGTCCTCCTCGAGCGCCTGGATCCAGCCCTCGACGTAGGCGGCGCCCCGGCTCGGGTCGTGTCCGACTCCGACGCGCTCGCCGGTCATCATGGCGCTGATCTCGGCCCGGAGTTCCTCCCTCGCGTACTGTGGCGACCCGAACCGTCCGTCGAGCCCCTCGATGAGCGTCTCGCGGTTCATCCGGTCCTTGTGGCCGGTGCTGTGGCCCAGCTCGTGGAGCGCGGTCTGGTAGTAGTGGTTGGCGGACGGGAACTGGCCGCGCTCGGGCAGCACGATCTCGTCGCGCTTCATGTGGTAGTAGGCGCGGTCGCCCTGGACGTGGCGGACCGGGACGCCCACGTCCTCCATGACCCGCTCGGCCTCCTGGTGCGCCTTCCAGAGCGGCTCGGGAACGGGGTTGGGCCGTTCGGGCAGCCCGTCGGCCTGCTCGGCGTTGAACACGGTGTACTGGCGCACGAACGGCACGGCGAGCTTCTCGTAGTGATAGACGCGCTTGCCCTCGTCGTCGCGCACCGGCCGTCCCCGGCCGTCGGTGACGGGGAGCCGCTTCCGGTCCTGGAACGACAGGATGCGGGTGCCGCGCTCGCCCTTCCTGACCTGTCCGCCACGGGTCTGGATCTGGCGGTAGGTGCCCCATCGCACATCGCCGTAGCCGTGCTCCTGCTGCATGGCGGCCAGATGCAGGCTGTTGCCGCCCCGGTAGGACCGGCCCGTGTCCACGTTGGCGGGCATCACGTGCTCGCCCGGAGCCCAAGGCTTCTGCCAGGGCGCGGTGCCCCGGCGGATCTGCTCGATGATCGCGTCGGCGAACTTGCGGTGATACTCGTCGTGCCTCATCGGTCCTCCTCCTCGTCCTGCGGATCGCGGACGGCATCCCGGATCTCGGACTCGGTTCCGACCTCCTCGGGGAAGAGGCCGTACTCCCCGGCCAGGTCGGCCGGGACCTGAAGCGCCTCGCCCCCGTCGCGCGCGAGTTCGCGGTCGAAGTCCTCGAACGTCTCGACGCGGATGATCTCTTCGTGGATGGTCATGCTTTCGCCTCCTTGGGCTTGTGGGTTGTCCAAACGGGTTCGGTGATCCAGCGGCCCGTGTCCGGCTCGTAGCCGCGCACTTCAAGACACTCCTCGACGAACCGGCGGCCTCCTTGGCGGGTCACGTGCACGACGAGCGCGATGCCGTCCACGACGCCGCGGCAGGTGACCTCCCAGGGGAGCGCGCCGGCGGCCTGCATGGCGCAGCTTGCGAGCCGCGAGAGCGCGGAGCGGGCGTTGTTCGCGTGCACGGTGGTGAGCGATCCGCCGTGTCCGGTGTTGAGCGCCTG
>JAAXGQ010000115.1 GCA_012271265.1 Vicinamibacteraceae bacterium | reverse complement strand
CGCCCCACATCGTCGGTGACCTCGACCTCGTACTCCACGGGCCCGTCGTCCACCTTCACGAAGTCGGTGTCATCCACGCCGATGCCCAGTTCCCGCGCCAGGATCCAGTCGATGGGGAAGATCTCCTGCAGCCAGCGGATGTCCTGGCCGTACCAGCGCTCGTTCGCCGGGTAATGAGCGGTCGGAAATCGCACGGTGATCCGGCCGACAGGTTCTGCCCGAACCGCCGGGAGCACGTAGTCGGCCAGCCAGCTGAACCCCTGCTTGTAGGCACAGATGACCCGGACCCGGGTCTCCGAGGCGCCGGCCGCCCTCAGCGCCGCCTCGAACTCCTCCTGGAGCCGCATGCGGAGTTCCGGTGGCTCGCTGACGAGGACTTCGACCTCCACCCGGTCGCCGGAGCTCACGTGCGAGATCACGTCGGCGGTGAACCGCGCGCGAAGTTCGTCCACTTCCCAGCCGAGGTCGAGCTCCTCGTCGAACACCGTGACCGGGCCGTAACGGGAGGCGGCGGTGACCGAAACGTCCGGGACTCCCGTCCGTTCGCGGAGCCGGTCTTCCAGGAACGCGCCCGCCTCGGCGCTTTCCTCTTCGAGGAAGACGTCCACTTCGAGGGAGGCGATGTCGCCCCCTGACCACATCGGGCCGAGGTCGTCGAGATGCACCATGGCCCGCGCCGCCTGCCCGGCGCCAGACCGCGACCTCAGGAAGGCCCGCACATCCTCCTCGATCGCGGTGAAGTCCACTTCCCCGCGCCGCGTCTCCCAGAGCGAGGGGAGCCGTCCGGCCAGATATGCTGCCGCGGCGTCGAGCCCGGCGGCATCCCCGCCCCGCACCCGCACCGCCGGCGAGTCGCCGAAGGCGCCGGGGACGATCTCCACGACCCCCTCGCCGGGCTCGAGCGCCGCGCCCGGCGGCAGCGACGCCGCCAGGTCCCCCGCCCCGATCAGCACCGGGTTCGGGAGCACCGACGGATCCTCGATCTCGGTCTCGACGAACGCGATCGGCAGGGTGACGCCGGTCGTTTCGAGCCCGATGCGGGCCGCGAGATCGACCGCGCCCAGCGCCGGACCCGCGTCGGAGCCGATGACGAGCACGGTCTCCGTTTCGTCCGGAATCATGTCGTCGCCGCGCGAGTCGCCGAGCAGGCCGTCCGTGGTGTAGAGCTGCGTCAGGTTCAGCGGCGCGGCTTTCGGCTGCCACGGATTCCGCGGGAACCGGCTCCTGTAGGGCGGGCCAAAACGGTCCACCACGACTCCGTTACCGTCAGGAAGCTGGAAATCGAGGGCGCCCGCGCCGTAGTAGCTCAGGCGCACCGCCCGCCGGTCCGTGAAGCGCGCCTGTCCCACCCGGTGGTCGGCGGCAAGCTCGTCCAGCACCTCGGCGGCGTCTCCGGGATCCACGACATCGAGTGTCATGACCAGACGGCTCACCTGCTCCCGGCCTTCTTCGTAGACCGCCTCGGTGGCCCGGACGCCGTTCACGTCCACGCGGCTCTCGCCGAGAAACTCCTCGACCTCGCTCATCACCGAGGAAATCGTGTCGCTGCGGAGCTGCCAGAGATACGGAAGGCGGGCCGAGGCGGCGTTCGCCGCGTAGAGGGTTCCGGCCGGGCCGGCGCCGGCCACCACGACGGCGTCGGCGCCCCCGAAGGGGGAGGAGACGATGGCGAAGAGCCCCTGGCCCGAAGTGAGGCTGTCGAGGTCGATACGGCCCTGCTCCTCCAGCTGCCGAACCCAGCGGTTGGATCGGCCCACGAGGAAGAGCGGCGGTGACTCCGCTCCGGGCGAGATGTCCGCGTCGAGGACTGCAAGGCCCGGAGTGAAGGCGGAGGACTCGAAGCCGAGCCGGCCCGCGATGTTGGCGGCCGCGGCGAGTTCCTCGGGCGCCGGGGCGACTGGCAGCACGATGCGGGCGTCGATGGTGTCCACCACGCCGTCGCCGTTCCGGTCCTCGAGGAAGAGACCGGGAGCGAAGATGTCCTCGAGTCCGACGAGGGACGGCTCCTGCGGCGCCGTTCCTGTCGGAGCCGGGACCACCAGACCAACGGCCGCGAGCGGGCCCGCAATCCAGGCAGTGCGCTTCGCACGCATGACGAACTCCCTTCGGTTGTGCCGCTCAGTTCCCGGCGGGCTCCAGGATCCCCCGCAGCTCCTCGAGCAAGGCGCTCAGAAGGGGATCCAGATCATCGAATCGCTCGAGCGCGGAATCGGTCGGCCGCGAGTCCGCCCCTTCCACGTAGCCGTAGAGAAGGTCCAGCTGCTGGACCAGCTTCGGGGCGTAGTCCTGGTCCTCGCGGTCGTAGTCCTCGGGAAGCGGCACCAGTTCCCGCTCGATGCTCGAAAGCCGTTCCGCCACGGACGCGGACGCGTCTTCGCGCCGTTCGCGGATCTCGGCCACCGCCAGGTGGAGATCGCTGATCCGGGACCGGATCCTGAGCAGCAGGTCGAGCTGGCTCTGGAACTCCTCGGCCGTCGTGGTGACCCGCGGATCGGGTAACACCTCGATCGGCTGCGTCCCGCTCCAGTTCCCGGTCGAAACCCGGATCTGGTACGTGCCCGGGACCACCAGCGGCCCGAGCGGCGCGCCGCCGAACGCCGACGGATGCCTGAGATCCCACACGAAGCGGTTCAGGCCGGCGTTGAAGAAGGTGCTCTCCTCCTTGAAGAAGGGCGCCTCCGGCCGGGCGATCACCGAGGGGTCCCTGGGGTCGTCCTCGCTGGAAAAGCGCCGGATGACCCCACCGGCTTCATCGAGGACTTCAAGGGTTGCCTCCCCCGCCGGGGCTTCGGCGAACCAGGAGTAGATGGTGGCGCCGTTCGGGGCGTCGGTCCCCTGCCGGTCCCGGGTGATCCGGGCCCCGCCGTAGAGGTCGCGGGGGTTCGCGACCGACCGCCAGCCACCCACGTATTCGTCCACCGCTTCTTCTTCGGCAGTCCGCACCCGGTGGACATCCCGGGGGGCGAACAGGTGCGCCGTGGACGCCGCCACCTCGTCCGTCAACTGGTGGAGCGGCGACAGGTCGTCGAGGATCCAGAACGAGCGGCCCTTCGTCGAGAGGACCAGGTCCTTCTCGTGGACCACCAGATCCGTGACCGGGGCCACGGGGAAGTTGAGCTGGAGCGGCTGCCAGTGCGCCCCGTCGTCGAAGGAGACGAAGACGCCGTACTCGGTGCCTGCGTAGAGCAGTCCCTTCCGGTCGGGGTCCTCCCGTACGACCCGCACCCACTGGTCGGGCGGGATTCCGTTCGTTCCGTCGGTGAGCAGCTCCCAGCTCTCCCCGAAGTCGTCGGTGCGGAAGACGTAGGGCCGGAAGTCGTCGAGGCGGAAGCGCACGACCGAGATGAAGGCCCTCCCCGCGGTGTGCGGCGAGACCTCCAGGATGTTCACCGTCCCCGAGTCCGGCATCTCGGCCGGGGTGATGTTCGTCCAGTTCTCGCCGCCGTCCCGGGAGATGTGGACGAGCCCGTCGTCGGTGCCGGCCCAGAGGACTCCCGGAATGTGTTTCGACTCCGCCAACGCGAAGATGGTGCAGTAGACCTCCTCGCTCGTCACCTCCCGGGTGATGGGACCGCCCCAGGTGCCGATCCGCTCGGGATCGGCGGTGGTCAGGTCGGGGCTGATGACCTGCCAGGTCTGCCCCTCGTTGGTGGAGCGGTGGACCACGTGCGACGCGTGGTACAGCACGTTCGGGTCATGCGGTGAAAGCACGATGGGCGCCGTCCGCTGAAAGCGATAGCGGAGGTGCTTCGCCGGCATCCCCCCGACCTCGGGATAGGCCTTGATCGGGCGGATCTGGCCCGTGGAACGGTCGTAGCGGGTGATGGCGCCGCTGGTGCTCCCGGCAAAGACGATGTTCGGGTTGTCGGGCCGGATCACCGCAACCCCGCCCTCCATGCCGCCGACGCCGTCCCAGTGCTGGAGCTGCAGTCGCATGCCGTAGTGGGCGGTGCGGCTCGGGACCGAAAGCACCTCCCAGGTGTCCTGCGCCGAGCCGTAGACCCGGTACGGGAACTGGTTGTCCACGCTCACCCGGTACATCTCGGAGGTCGGCTGGTTGAGCTGGGTCGACCAGGTGCGGCC
>JAAXGQ010000114.1 GCA_012271265.1 Vicinamibacteraceae bacterium | reverse complement strand
TGGCGCGCGATCATGGCGCGGCACGAGGCCAGCGGCCTGGCCTGCGAGGCGTTCTGCGCGGCGGAGGGCATCGGCCGGAGCGCGTTCTGGCGCTGGCGCCGTCGCCTGGCCGACGAGGACGCGCAGGCCGGGAACGGCGGGCCGGTGTTCGTCGAGCTGTCCGGCGCCGGCGCGGCGTCGTGGGACGCCGAGCTGGAGCTGGGCGGCGGCGTCGTGCTGCGGGTGCGCCGTCCGCGGTGCTGATCCCGGCGGCGGAGCGGCGCATCTGGCTGTGCGTCGCGCCGGCGGACATGCGGCGCTCGTTCGACGGTCTGGCGGCGCTGGCGCGCAACCACCTGGGCGAGGACCCCGCCGGGGGCGACTGGTTCGTATTCGTGAACCGGCGCCGGACGATCGTCAAGGTGCTGTCGTTCGACGGCGGCGGCTACTGGGTGTGGGCCAAGCGTCTGGAGGCCGGACGGTTCGCCGAGCCGCGCGGCCGGGGCCGCAAGCGTGCGCTGGACCGCACCGCGCTGCTGGCCCTGGTGGAAGGCGTCGACATGGTCGTGAAGGGCCGGCGCAGACGCTACCGCAGGGCTGCGTGACGGTCGCCGTCTGGTGTAGGCTTCGCGGCTTCGAGGACGCCACGGAAGGCCATTGCCGAACGCCGCAGGGATCGCGGAGCTGCGCCGGGAGAACGCGCTTCTCGCGGAACGCCTGGAGTCGCTGAAGGGCGACTACGCGGCGCTGCAGAAGACGGTCTCGGCGCTGCGCGAGACCGCCTCCTCGCTGAAGGACCAGCTCGACTGGTTCAAGCGCCAGCTGTTCGGCCGGCGCTCCGAGAGGCGCCTGGAGTTCGACCTCGCGGAGCAGGCGAGCCTGTTCGAGGCGCTCGGCGCCGGCGACCTGGCGGCGCCCGAGGTTCCCGTCGAGGAGATCAGCTACCGCCGGCGACGCCGGAAGGACCGCGGGGACGCGGTGAACGAGTCCGGCCTGCGCTTCGACGAGACGGTTCCGGTGACCACCGTCGAGGTGCGCGATCCGGCGGTGGAGTCGATCCCGGCGTCGGAGCGGGTGGTGGTCGGCGAGAAGGTCACGCACCGTCTGGCGCAGCGTCCGGCGAGCTACGAGGTGCTGCGCTACGTGCGCCCGGTGGTGAAGCGGCGGGACACCGGCGAACTGCTGGCGGCGCGCGCGCCGGCGAACGTCCTGGATCGGACCTCGGCCGACGTCAGCCTGCTGGCCGGGATGCTGGTCGACAAGTTCCGCCACCACCTGCCCCTGCACCGCCAGCACCGGCGCATGGCGGACGCCGGGATCGCGGTGAGCCGTGCGAGCCTGACCAACTGGACGGGGCGCGCGATCGACCTGCTCGCGCCGGTGGCCGCGGCGCAGACGGCGCACGTCCTGGCGAGCCGCGTTCTGGCGATGGACGAGACGCCGGTCAAGGCCGGGGTGAAGGAACCCGGCAGGATGCGCCAGGGCTACTTCTGGCCGATCTACGGGGAGGACGACGAGATCGTGTTCCCGTTCGCGCCGACGCGCGAGCACCGGCACGTCGAGGCGTTTCTGGGGGAGTTCCGGGGCACGCTGTCGAGCGACGGCTACGAGGCGTACGCGCGCTACGCGGCGAAGCGCGGCGGCGTTCGGCACGCGCAGTGCTGGAGCCATGCGCGCAGAGGCTTCGAGCAGGCGCGGGACGGCGAGCCGGAGGCGGCCGGCGCGGCGCTGGCGCTGATCGGCGCGCTGTACGCGAACGAGAAGACGATCCGGGCGCGGAAGCTGAAGGGCGCCGCGAAGCTGGCATGGCGGCGCGAGCGGAGCGTGCCGGCTGCGGAACGGTTCTTCGCCTGGTGCCGCGGGCAGCTCGCGCGGCCCGACCTGCTGCCGCGCAGTCCGCTGGCGAAGGCGCTGAACTACGCGCTGGAACGCGAGGCCGGGCTCTCGACCTACCTGTCCGACGCCGACGTGGCGATCGACACGAACCACCTGGAAAGGGCGCTGCGGCCGATCCCGGCCGGCCGGCGCAACTGGCTGTTCGCCTGGACGGAGCTCGGCGCCGAGCGCATCGGCGTGGTCCAGGGCCTGCTCGCGACCTGCGCGCTGCAGGGCGTGGACCCGTACACGTACCTGGTGGACGTGCTGCAGCGCGTCGGACGCCATCCGGCGTCGCGCGCCGTGGAACTCACGCCGCGGGTGTGGAGGACGACGTTCGCGGACGACCCGCTGCGCTCCGACCTCGACCGCGGGCGGGATCCGCCCGGCACCTAGTCCGCCCGGAAACCCGGACCCGATGCAGCACCCGGCTCGCAAGCGCCGGTCGCCGAAAATCGCCTACGTCCTAGTTTGACCGCTTAC
>JAAXGQ010000113.1:407-38690 GCA_012271265.1 Vicinamibacteraceae bacterium | reverse complement strand
GTCCTCGCCGGCCAACACACCGGGAGCGCCGGCGTCCTCGCCGGCCAACACACCGGAGCGCCGGCGTCCTCGCCGGCCACCGCCGCAGGCGGGCATGGTCCGTGGGCCTCCCGGCCCACGGTCGGTCGGCACGGCGTCGCGGTCGGCAGGGGACTGCGGTGCGGCGCAGGCCGGCGAGGACGCCGGCGCTCCAGGGGGCCGGCGCTCTATGGGGGCGGTGTTGGCAGGAGACTGCCTGAGGGCCCGACGGTCCAGCGCAGGCCGGCGAGGACGCCGGCGCTCCAGGGGGCCGGCGCTCCAGGGGGACGGCGCTCTATGGGGGCGGTGTTGGCAGGAGACTGGCTGAGGGGCCGGCGGTGCGGCGTAGGCCGGCGAGGACGCCGGCGCTCCAGGGGGACGGCGCTCTATGGGGGCGGTGTTGGCAGGAGACTGGCTGTGGGGCCGACGGTGCGGCGCAGGCCGGCGAGGACGCCGGCGCTCCATGGGGACGGCGCTCTAGGGGTACGGTGTTGGCAGGAGACTGGCTGAGGGGCCGACGGTGCGGCGCAGGCCGGCGAGGACGCCGGCGCTCCAGGGGGACGGCGCTCCATTCGTCAGGGGCGCGCTTGAAAGCGGAGAATGCACTGGGGAAAGCGCGGCATGGGTTCCAACCGGGGGTTGCTGGAGGCGGTTCCCAACTTCAGCGAGGGACGGTCAGCGACGACCGTCGACGCCCTGGTCGCGGCGGCCGGGAGCGTGCTGCTGGACCGCCACGCGGACGCCGACCATCACCGGAGCGTCCTGACCCTGGCGGGAACCACGGCGGAGCTTCGCCGGGCGGCGCCCCGCCTGTTTGAAGCAGCGCGGCGCCACATCGACCTCCGGGGCCACCGGGGGGAACATCCCCGCGTGGGGGCCCTTGATGTCTTTCCGGTCATCCCGCTGGCCGGAGCGACGATGGACGAGGCGGCTCAACTTGCGCGCGACCTGGGCCGGGAGCTGGCGCAATCCGGCGTGCCGGTCTTCCTCTACGGGGCGGCCCATCCCGGCCGGCGTCCGCTGCCGGCGATCCGGCGCGGGGGGCGCCGCGGCCTGGCTCGGCGGCTGGCCCGTGGACGTCTGCGGCCTGACTACGGCCCTCCGGCGCTTCACCCCACGATGGGAGCGGCCTGCTTCGGGGCCCGGGAGATCCTCATCGCGTTCAACGTGAACCTCGTCGGGGACACCTCCCGCGTGGCCTGGTCCATTGCCCACGCGATCCGGTCCCAGGGGGGCGGACTCCCCGCCCTGCGCGCGATCGGCGTCTCACGAAGCGGTGGCACGCAGGTCTCGATGAACCTGCTTGACTGGCGCCGGACGTCGCTGAAGCGGGCCTACGCAGCGGTGCGGCGGCGGGCGGAGGCCGCCGGCGCCGGCGTGCTCGACTCGGAGATTGTGGGTCTGATACCGGAGGCGGCGGGATGGTCCGGCATGGAGCACGACCTCCGGCTCGAGGCGCCCGTGCGCACGATCGAAGGCGCCCTCGCGGGACGCCCGGGCGAACCGTCGGGTTCCGAGGTTCGTAAAGTGGAATAGGACGCGGCGGCCGCCGGCCGCGCGCCGCTCGCTTGCCTTCCCCTTCACCATCCACCGATGCCCGACTCGTTCGCCTCTGTATCGAGGGCAGCGAGGATGCATGGCGGTCCTTCGTGGACCGCTTTCGCCAGCCGATCTGGCATGTCGCCTACCGTTTCACGGCGTCCCCGGACGACGCTGACGAACTCACCCAGGACATCTTCATGCAGCTCCTGAGGGTCCTCCCGCGCTACCGCCCGTCGGGATCCCTGGGAGCGTGGGTGCGTCAGGTTGCGACGAACGCCGCGATCGACTCCTACCGTCGCCGCCGTCGGCTCCCGGACTTCCTGCCCGAGGAGGAGGTCGCCCGAGAGGCCGCCGTTCCGAGGCGTTGGCAGCCCGACGCGATCGTCGAACGGGAGCAGGAGGCGCGGCGTGTGCGGCGCCTGATCGCATCGCTGCAGCCGGAATTGGCGGAGCCGGTCATGCTGCGCGACCTCATGGAACTCTCGTACCCGGAGATTGCGGAACGGCTCGCGATACCGGTGGGGACGGTCAAGTCGCGCATCCACCGGGGACGCTCCGCCCTGATTCGGGGCCGGGAGACGCTCCGCAGCCGCGCCCGGGAGGCGGTGTCCGGATGAATCGCGAGTTTCTCGAGCTGCGCGTCGCCGCGCTGGCCGCCGGCGAGCTCACCGATGAAGAAGCGCCGACCGTCCGCGCCGAGCTTGCCCGCGACCCGAGGCTGGCGCGGATGTACGGCGATCATCGCGCCCTGCAGCGGGCGCTGCGCTTTCGCCCGGAGGACAGTCAGGGACCCGCCGCGGACCTGCGGGCGCGTATTCTGGGGCGCACCCTGCCGGAGTTTCGCCGGCTCTACCGGCGGCGGAATCCCTTCCTGCCGGCATGGATCACCGCCGCCGCGGCCGCGCTCGCCCTGGTGATGGTCCATCCGCCGGAGGCGCTGGAATCGCTCGACGCGGTGCCCCGCGTCACGCGCGGACTCCACCAGCTTCGGGCCGAAGCCAGCCGGCGGGCGGATCGGGTGCTCGCCGAGTTCAGCGTGTTGCGCGCGTCGCTCGGCGTCGCCGTGGAGACCCGCCTCGATCGCATGGGCGACCGGCTGCGGGAGGTCGAACGAGCCACCCGGCGGCGGGACGACGCGAACGCCTCCCCCGCACAGGAAAACGAGGAGATGACGGAGTGAACCGGTCCCCCGCCCTGGCTGGCGTCCTGTCGGCCCTGTTCCCCGGTCTGGGTCACCTGTACGCGGGGGCGAACCACCAGGCCCTGGCCCTCGCGGCCATGTTTGCGGCGGTCCTTTACGGCGTGACCGCCGGGCAGGACAGCGCGCCGCTGGTGATCGCCCTGCCGGCGATCTGGATTTTCGGTGTGGTGAGCGCGGTGCGGATCACCGAGGCAAGCCATCGCGCCCGGACCGAAGGCCGCGAGGCGGCGGGCAGTCTCGACAATCGCTGGGCCGCGGCCCTCGTGGCTGCCGGCGGACTCGCCACCCTGAACCTCATCCCCAGCCTGGCGTTCGTGCTGCATCTGTGGCCGCTGCTGCTGATCTGGGTGGGCTTGCAGATGCTCCGCCGGAAGCCGCTCCTGCCGTGGGTGGACTTCGGGGGAACCCCGGCGGCTGGGTCGCCGCCGCCGACGGCAGAAGAGGCTGGCGAAACGACCGGATCCGTGGCGACCCGCGCCCCGGAGATCAGCGGAGAGCGCCCGCCTCCGCCGCCGAAGCACGACTAGAGGAGGCAGGCGTGTCGAACCGGAGCGGCTCGGGAAGTTCGTGGGGAGGGATCGCCCTCATCGTGGTCGGGGGGCTGTTTCTCGCCCACAACCTCGGCTACATCCACGTCGGGGACCTCTGGGAGTTCTGGCCCCTGATTCTCATCGCGATCGGCGTGCGGCTCGTGCTGAACCGGCGGAAGAGCGGTGATGCCCCGCCCGACCCCCCGTCCTGATGGAGAGAAGCCGGACTCGCGGCGACCGCTCGCGCGGTTTCGCCTCCGTGATCGGGATCGCGCTCGTTCTCCTCGGCGCCTTGCTGCTGTGGATCAATCTGGAGGGGCCGCGCGTCCTCCTCACGCTGCTCGAAGCGCTTCCCGTAGCCGCCGCCTGGTGGCCGCTGCTGCTCATCGGGTGGGGCGCCGCGAAGGTGATCGGACGCCTGACCACCGGGCGGACCTCGTTCCGGTGGTGGGAATTCGTCGTGCTCTTCCTGGTCATCCTGGTGGGGACATCGCTCAGCATCTTCGTCCGGGTGATGGAGCGAACGGAGTTCGACCGGCGGCTCGGCGAGATCGCCCGGTGGACCGAGGAGTTCGCCGTCCCGCTCCCGGAACACGTCTTCGTCTCCGAGCGCACCATCTTCGTTCCCGCCACCCCAGGGGAGCCGCCGTCACTCACGGTGTCGCTGCCCATGGGGGCCATCACGGCCAAAGCGCGCGAGCCGGCGCAGGAAGAGGACGCCGGGACTCCCGACGAAGCCCCGAGCGAAGCCTCGGACGACACCGCTGAGGAACCCCGGGGAGCCAACCTGACGCTTCGGCTGACGACCCGGCTGCGGGGGGCGACCCGCGAGGACGCGGCGCGGGCCGCCGGACAGATCGGTCTGACCGTCCGCACCGCAGGGGAAGGCGGGGCGTCCACGGTCGTGGGGATCGCCGCCCGAGGGGCAGACCTGGCCACGGGGCGTGAGCTCGCGCTGGAGGCGCCTCCCGGGCTGCGCCTCGAGGCCAGGAGCGAGCGGGGGCCCGTGCGTGTCCGGGGCCCCTTTGCCCGGGTCCGGGCGCGGGCATCCCGAGGACCCGTGGAAGCCTCCGGCGCCCGGGGTGAGGTGTTTCTCTCGGCGCGGGACGGAGCGGTCCGGGCGGCGGAGATCGCGGGACCCGTGGAAATCCGCGTGACCCGAGGTCCTGTCGAGGTGGAGGCCGTCGAGGGCTCACTCGGGGTGGAGGCCGAAGACGGGCCGGTCTGGATCCGGGAGGTGCGCGGCGCGGTCACCGTTTCCGGCTCGGGAGCTCCGATCGAAGTCACAGGGAGCAGCGGGCCGGTCCGGATCGACGGCCGCGTTGCCTCCGTGTCGCTCGCCGACATTGCCGGAGACGTCCGGATCCGCTCCGACCACGGCCGGATCGCGGCGGACCGGATCGGCGGCGACCTCGAGATCACCACCCGGACGGCAGCGGTTCTGATCGAGGACATTCGCGGCGAAGTGCGCCTGACCGCCCCGGATGCCGACCTCGTCGTCCGACGGGTCCTCGGGCCGGTCACGATCCGAGGGGGGAGCGGTGAGCTCCTCGCCGCCTCGCTTCGAGGCCCCGCGCAGTTCGCAGCGGGCAGCGGGTCGATCACCATTCGGGACTTCCTGGATGAGCTGCGCATCGAAACGGGAGAAGGACCGGTCGATCTGGCCACGGCAGACCTCCGGGGGGAGGTGGACGTGTCCACGCGCGGCGGAGACGTTCGGCTCGGCCTGCCTGACTCCGCGTCTTTCTCGTTCCGGGGCGCGGACCGGGGCGGCGAATTCGAGAGCCACCTCCCACTCCGGATGGAAGAGGGCGAGGGCGGACCCATCCGGGTGGCCGTCTCCGGCAGCGGGGAGTTCCCGATTCGGGTCGCGGCCGGGCGGGGGCGCGTCGTGATCCACGCCCTCGAGAGAATGCCGACGCAGATGCCGACGCGCGAATCCGACGACCCCTCGCCCCGGGCAGAGCCGGAAGGCGAACCGTGAGCCCTCCGGCAGGCCTTTCCCGGCTCGTCGCCGCCGCCGTTCTTGCGGCAGCTCTCACCGGGGGCGGCTGCGCCGGACGGTACGAGGAATCCGCCACCGAGGACCTCCGCCTGCCCGGGCTGCCGCGGCTGAACATCCGCCTCGACGAGGGGTCGGTGCGGATCACCGAGCGGATCGGAAGCAGAATCGAGATGCAAATCCGGCGGACCGCGGCGGCGCCGTCGGCGGAGACCGCCCGCTCTCTCCTCGATGCCGTCGTGGTCGAGGCCGCGGAGGATGGTGAGGCGGTCGAGATCCGGGGTCGCCGGACGGGCGGCTTTGCCTGGCGCGCGTCCGAGGAATTGCGGCTGTCGCTCGATGTCAGCGTGCCGCCGGGCACCACACTCGAGGTCCGCACCGGCGCGGGACGGATCGTTCTCGCCGGCCTCACCGGGCCGGTCCTGGCCGTGTCCATGGATGGACGGATCACCGCCGAAGGACTCCGTTCACCCGACAGCGAAGACACCGCTCCGATTCACCTGCGCACCGCAGCCGGTCGGATCGAAGGCGAAGACATCGAAGGTCGGATCCACGCGGAAACCGGCGAGGGTTCGATCCGGCTCACCGGCCGCCTCGTCGAGGTGACCGCGTGGACCGGCGACGGCGCGGTGGAGGTCGAGACCCTGCCGGGAAACAGCGTGACCGACGGGGACTGGCGGCTTCGCAGTGCGGACGGACGGGTCTCGCTTCGGCTCGCCGAGGGGACGGACGCCGAGGTGTTCGTGTTCGGGCGGCGCCTCTCGGCCGAGGAATCGGAGGCGCTTGGCTGGACGGAACTCGGGCCGACCGCGACGGCGACCGTCGGGAGCGGTCAGGGCGCCCGGATCCGGGTCGACGCCGAAGACGGGGCCCGGATTCGCCTTCAGCGGGCGCCCTGACGTCCCGATTTCTTCGGTCCGGCAGCCCCGCCGCCCCGTAGAATTCGCCCATGTCCCAAGTCATCCGCCGTACGTCCGTTCACGAAGCCTGCGCCGGGGTGTCCCTGCGCTCGCGGGGCAAGGTCCGGGACATCTACGAAGTGGGCGGCCATCTGCTGCTGGTGACGACCGACCGGGTGTCCGCCTTCGACGTCGTCCTTCCGCAGGGGATTCCGGACAAGGGCCGGGTCCTGAACGGCCTGAGCGTCTTCTGGCTGGGTCACACCGAGCCGATCATCCCGAACCACCTGGTCAGCGCCAGCGTGGACGAATACCCGGCCGCTCTGGCTCCGGCCCGGGACGCTCTCGCCGGACGCTCGATGCTGGTCCGGCGGCTGAAGCCGGTCCCCTTCGAGTGCGTCATGCGGGGGTATCTCTACGGCTCGGGCTGGCGGGAATACCAGCGCGACGGCGCTGTTTGCGGCATCTCCCTGCCGGCGGGGATGCAGAAGGCGGAGCGGTTCCCGGAGCCGCTGTTCACGCCGGCCACCAAGGCAGAGACCGGCCATGACGAGAACGTGAGCGAGGAGTTCATGGCGAACGCCATCGGCGCCGGGTTGACGAGGCGGCTCCATGACGCCTCCCGGCGCATCTTCGCGGAGGGCGTTGCCTGGGCCGCGGAGCGGGGCATCATCATCGCGGACACGAAGTTCGAGTTCGGTCTGGACGACGAGGGAACCCTCTATCTCATCGATGAGGTGCTGACCCCGGACTCCTCGCGGTTCTGGCCGGCCGAGGACTACGCCCCGGGACGGAACCAGGCCAGCTTCGACAAGCAGTACGTGCGGGACTACCTCAGCACGCTCGACTGGAACAGGGAGCCGCCGCCGCCCGACCTGCCGGGCCGGGTCGTGGCGGGAACCACGGAGCGCTACCGGAGCATCTACCGCCAGATCACGGGCGCCGCCCTACCCGACGCGGGCGCCTGAGTCCAGGCGCCCGCCTCCGGCCGGTCTGGCCCGTGAGGAAACGAGCGCTCCCCCCGCCGCGCGGCCCGCTCGCTCTTCCGGCGGCAGGAGTCCGGGTCCCGTGCGATCAGCGGCGGCGGCGGTGCGGGGCGTGGTGGCGCGGACGGCGGCGGCGGCGGGGGGGCCGCGGCGGAAGCGGCGGCAGCCCGGCGCGTTCGCGAATGATGTCCTTGCAGGAGAGGCGGGTCCGGCCGTTGCCGTCCACCTCGATCACCCGAACCTCGATCTCGTCGCCTTCCTGAAGTTCGTCGCGAACGCTGTTCACGTGACGATCGGCGATTTCCGAAATGTGGAGCAGGCCGTCCGTCCCGGGAAGGATCTCGACGAACGCTCCGAAGTCCACGATCGTCTTGACGATTCCTCGATAGTCCTTGCCGACCTCGGGAAGCTTGGTGTGTGCGATGTCCTCGATCCGGCGCTTTGCCTCTCGCGCGATCTTCCCGTCGAGCCCGGCGATCTGGACCGTGCCATCGTCGGAGACATCCACCCGCGCGCCCGTGTCATCGGTGATGGACCGGATCGTCTTGCCGCCGGGCCCTATGACCTCGCGGATCTTGCGCACCGGGATCTTCATGGTGAGGATGGCCGGGGCGTACTGGGAGGTATCGGACCGCGGCGCCGGCAACGCCTGGGCCATGGCCCGCAGCACCTCGATCCGCGCCTTCCGCGCCTGGTCCAGCGCCTCGGCCAGGATGCGCTGCTCCAGCCCGGAAACCTTCATGTCCATCTGGAGGGCGGTGATCCCGTTCGCGGTGCCGGCCACCTTGAAGTCCATGTCGCCGAAGTGGTCCTCGGCCCCGGCGATGTCGGTGAGGATGCGGTACTCGTCACCTTCCGTGACCAGCCCCATCGCGATCCCGGCGATCGGCGCCTTGAGCGGCACGCCCGCGTCCATGAGAGAGAGGCATCCGCCGGTCACTGCCGCCATCGAACTGGAGCCGTTGGACTCCAGGGTGTCGGATACCACCCGGATCGCGTAGTTGAACTCGCTGTCCGGTGGAACCGCGGGGAGCAGCGCGCGCTCGGCGAGGGCGCCGTGCCCGATCTCCCGCCGCCCGGGGCCGCGCATCATCCGGGCCTCCCCGACCGAAAAGGCGGGGAAGTTGTAGTGCAGCATGAAGCGCTTCTCGCCTGACCCCATGACCCAGTCGAGGCGCTGACTCTCGCTCAGCGGCGCGAGCGTTGTGGCGACAAGCGCCTGGGTCTCGCCCCGGGTGAACAGCGCGGACCCGTGCGCGCGGGGCAGCACGCTGACCTCGCAGCTCAGCGGCCGGATCTCGTCGAAGGCCCGACCGTCGAGACGCCGCCCGTCTTCCAGGATGGATCGCCGGAGGACATCCTCTTCCAGCGCTTTCAGCAGGCTGCCGGTGAACCCGCGATCCGCGTCCGGGAGGCTCGCCGCGATGGCCTCCTTCACTTCGCTGACGGCCAGCGTCATCTCCCGCTTGCCCCGGGTTTCCATGGCCGCCCGGAGGCGGTCCCGGAACTGCTCCCGGACCTGGTCGCGAAGAGCGGCGGAGGGGCCGCGAACCGGCGCCGCCTGCTTCGGCCGGCCCACGCGGGCTACCAGCTCGCTCTGGACCTTCAGGATCTCGCGAATCCCCTCGTGGGCGAAGGCAAGGGCCTCGACCATCCGGGCCTCAGGCAGATCCTCGGCGCCCGCCTCCACCATCACGATCGCATCCCTGGAGCCGGCCACAACCAGATTCAGGGTCGATTTGTCGAGGTCCGAGACTGTGGGGAAGAGGACGAAATCGCCTTCCACCAAGCCCACCCGCACGGCAGCGATGCCGGTATCGAACGGGAGATCGGAAATCCCGAGCGCGGTGGCGGCTCCGGTGATCGCGAGGACGTCGGAATCGTTGGCCCGGTCCGTGGAAATCAGCAGGCAGGTGACCTGGGTCTCCCGCCGCCACCCCGCCGGGAACAGGGGGCGCAGCGGACGGTCGATCAGCCGACACGTGAGAATCTCCTTCTCGTTGGGACGACCCTCCCGCTTGAAGAAGCCGCCCGGGATGCGGCCCGCCGCATAGAAGCTCTCCCGGTAGTCCACCGCGAGAGGAAGGAAGTCGATGTCGGGGCGCTCGTGCCGCGCCGCCGCCACCGCAGCGAGCACCACGGTGTCTCCCATGCGGACGGTGACGGAACCCGCCGCCTGCTTCGCCATGCGGCCCGTCTCGATGACGAGATCGCGACCGCCAATCCGGATGCTGACCGTTTCCATTCCCTGCTGTCCTGCCTTGATGTGTGGAGCGGTCGCGTCTTCCACCGCTCCGGTTCCATGCCGGCCTGAAGCGGCCGGTGCCCCGCGGGGGAACGCGTCCCGCGCCGCGGTTGATGTCTTACTTCCTCAGACCCAGCGCCGTAATCAACTGGCGGTACCGACCGACGTCCTCCCGCTGGAGGTAGCGCAGCAGGCGGCGGCGGCGGCTCACCATCCGAAGCAGCCCCCGGCGCGAGGCGTGATCGTGTCGATGGTCGCCGAAGTGGTCCGTGAGTCCCATGATGCGGGCGGTGAGCAGGGCGACCTGGACTTCCGGCGACCCGGCGTCCGTCGGGTGGCGGCGGAATCTCTCGACGACCGCCTGTCGTTCTGCCTTCGTCAATGCCAAGTGCGACTCCCCTTCAGGCCGGGCCTCCGGCACTCTTCAGGATGGCTGCTTCGATGCCTGCCGTTCTTGCGAATGGACCGCCACCGCCCGTTCAACCAGAAAATCCACGCCGAGCGGTTCGCCGCAACTCCAATATCGTGGTCGGCTTGCTGTTCGGTCGGGAGACTACCACGCACCGGGGGGTCCGGGGTCAACCCGATGCGCGCCAGACGAGAACCGGCTGAAACCCTCCCGCCTGCGGACGGACCACCGCCACGAGCTCCGACCCGGTCCGGCCCGAACGGGCCACCGCCGCCCGCAGCTCGCCTGGGGAATTGGGGTTCGGCAGGGCGGGCCCGCCCGCATCGCGCCACATTTGAGGGAGCGCCGGGCGCCCATGTCCCAGCGCCCGGGCCGCCGCTTCCGGAACCGGGAGCCGGGGCATGGCCCGAAGCGCCTCGAGGGGCGGAAGGAGACGCGCGAGAACGCTCTCACGGTCGGGCAGCTCGCCCGGTGGCGTCGCTTCGTCGACCGCGAACGGTCCCACCGCCGTCCGTCGCAGCGCGCTGAGATGCGCCGCCCCTCCGAGCCGCTCGCCGAGATCGCGGGCCAGGGCGCGGATGTAGGTCCCCGGCCCCACCTCGCAGGTGATGCGGGCCGTGTCCTCTTCCAGGTTCTCGAGATCGAGCGCGTGGATGTGCACGCGGACCGGCGCCGCCGCCACCGGCTTCCCCTGCCGGGCCAGCCGGTAGGCGCGCTGCCCCGCGATTCGTTTCGCCGAGAACGCCGGGGGCCGCTGTTCGATTTCGCCGGTGAATGCGGGAAGGACGGCAGAAAGACTGGCACGGTCCGGCGCGGGGTGCAACCTGTCTCCGATCGGTCGTCCGGTGCGGTCGTCGGTGTCGGTCGCCCAGCCAAAACGCACGGAAGCGCGGTAACGCTTCCGTCCCGAGGCGACGAATCGCGCGAGCCGCGTCGCCCGCCCGACAAGAACCGGCAGGAGCCCGGTGGCGAACGGATCCAGCGTCCCGGCGTGCCCGGCCCGGATCCCGCCCAGCCGGCGGCGCACCAGGCGGATCACATCGTAGGAAGTCATTCCCCCGTCCTTGTCGACGAGGAGGATCCCCGAGGTCAGCCGTCCGACTCCTCGTCCGCGGAAGCCTTGCCCGGGGACGAAGCCTCTCCCGCAGCGGGGCGACGCGCCCGCTCCCGCTCCAGAATCTGTTCCAGGCGGATGGAGAACTCCACGGAGGGATCGAAGACGAAGCGCACTTCCGGCGTCACGCGGGCCCGGAGGCGACGACCGAGCAGGGCCCGCACCCGGCCGCGCGCTCCCCGGAGCGCGGTGAGGGTCTCCTTCTGCTCCTTCGGCCCGCCGAGCACGGAGACGTAGACTCGGGCCACGCCCAGGTCCCCGGAAACGGCCACCCGGGTGACGGTGGCCCGGGCGATCCGGGGATCCGCCAGGTGGAAACGGAGGATCCCCGCCACTTCCTGACGAATGGCCTCGGCAAGCCGCTCCCGCCTTCCTGGCGCCCGCATGAGGGTCTCCGGTCTGCGCTCCTGGTCGCTGGTGCTAGTGGCCCGTCTCGGCCCACTCGATCTCCCAGTCCACGATCTCCGAGGGGAAGGCGCGGACGGCGATGTCCCGGGCCGCCTCGAGCCGGGCACGGACCGTCGGAGCGCCGAGCGCCACGCTGACCACCGATACCTCGGCCTCGCGAAGCCGCTCCGGATCGCCGGTCTCGGCAACGGCCACAAGGCACCGCGCGCGCAAACGGTCGGTGAGGGAGCGCACAACGCGGCGCCGGTCCTTCCTGGAGCGCGCGCCCGGCAACGCCAGGGTCAGGCGCAGCAGTCCAATGCGGGTGCGGGCCATGGTGCGTGCGGGCGCCTGCTCAACGCGCCTGGTCTGTTCCGGGCCGGACCTCCTGTTCACGGAACGCCTCGATGATGTCCCCGATCTTCACATCGTTGTAGCCGGCGATCCCGAGCCCGCATTCGAACCCCTCGCGGACCTGGGAGACATCCTCCTTGAAGCGGCGGAGGCTTCCGATCCGGCCCTCGTGAACGACCCGACCGTCCCGAACGAGCCGCACCTTGGCGCTGCGGTCGACGGTGCCGCTGAGGACGTAGGAGCCGGCCACCACGCCAACGCGGGGCACGGAGAAGGTCTGGCGCACCTCGATGCGCCCGAGCTCGACCACTTCGATCTCCGGCTCGAGGAGTCCGGCAAGGGCCTTTTCGACCTCCTCGACGAGGTGATAGATGACCCGGTGCTGCCGGATCTCCACGTTCTGCTCGCGCGCCAGACGGGCGGCCGAAGGCTCCGGCCGGACCCCGAAGGCGACGATGATCGAGTTCGTGGTGTCCGCGAGATCCACGTCGCTCTCGGAGATCGCGCCGGCGGCCGCGTGGACCACCTGGACCGACACCTCGTCGTTGGAAAGTCGCAGGAGGGAGTCCCGGACGGCCTCCACCGTGCCCCCTACGTCGGCCTTGACGATGACCGAGAACTCCTTGAGCCCGCCGGTGAGCTGCGCGTGCAGGTTCTGCAGGTTGAGACGGCGGCGACCTTCGATGACTTC
The DNA here is from genome assembly GCA_012271265.1 of Vicinamibacteraceae bacterium. Classification (GTDB taxonomy): domain Bacteria; phylum Acidobacteriota; class Vicinamibacteria; order Marinacidobacterales; family Marinacidobacteraceae; genus JAAXGQ01. The sequence continues at coordinate 26,312 of JAAXGQ010000113.1, read as the reverse complement.
AAGGCGCTCCGCCGCACGCCGCTCGTCGGCGGCGCGTCGGGCCTTGGCAGGACTGGCCGCCACCTGGAACCGGTCGCCGACGACGGGGACATCGGCGAACCCGAGCACCTCCACCGGGGTCGATGGCGGCGCCTTCCTGAGCCGCTCGCCCGATTCCGAAAGCATCGCCCGCACCTTGCCCCACGTGCCGCCGGCGCGGAAGGCGTTTCCGACCTTCAGGGTGCCGTTCTGCACCAGAACCTGGGCGACCGGACCGCGGCCCCGGTCCTTCCTGGCCTCGAGCACCACGCCATCAGCGCGACCCACCGGGTTGGCCAGAGGTTCTTCGAGTTCCGCCACGTCGAGCACGGACTCGAGCAGCTCCGGCAGCCCCTCTTTGGTCCGGGCGGAGACCGGGCAGAAGATCGTGTCGCCTCCCCACTCCTCGGGGGTCACCCCGCGTTCGGAGAGCTGGCGCATGACCCGGTCCGGGTCCGCCGCCGGCAGGTCCATCTTGTTCACCGCGACAACGATGGGCACCGCAGCCGCCTGGGCGTGGTTCAACGCCTCGATGGTCTGCTCCTTGACCCCATCATCCGCCGCGACGACCAGGATGACCACGTCGGTCACGCCGGCGCCCCGGGCCCGCATCTTGGTGAACGCCTCGTGCCCCGGGGTGTCGAGGAAGACGATCGGGCGGTCGTTCACCTCGATCGCGTAGGCGCTCATGTGCTGCGTGATGCCCCCCGCTTCTCCCTCGACCACCCGCGAGTGGCGAACGGCGTCGAGGATGCTGGTCTTGCCGTGGTCCACGTGCCCCATGACCGTGACGACCGGCGCCCGATCGACAAGACCTTCGTCCCGCGCACGCTCCTCATCGGGTCTTGGCGGGCGCAGCGCGGGCACCATCGCTTCGGCGGCCTCCGGAGCTTCGATCACCGTGCCGCCGAAGCGACGAACGAGTTTCGCCGCCGTATCCGAATCGAGCGGCTGGTTGATCGAGGCCGCCACGCCGTTGTCGAGCAGCAGCGCCTTGATCAGCTCCGACGCCGGAATGCTCATCGCATCGGCGAGGGCGCTCACCGTGATCGATTCCGCGACCTCGACCTCCGCCGAGGTCGTGAAGGTGCGGCCAACGATCTGCCGCAGACCGGGAGGCAGCGGGCTGTCGAAGCCATCGGTCAACTCCGGAGTCTCGCCGGGCGCCGGGCGGCGGCGCCGACCGCGCCGACCCCCCGGAGGCGGCCGCCGCATCTTCTGCGAGAGAGCCGGCGGGCGGCGGAACCGGGGCGGGGTAGCCCGAACGCGGGGCGGCGTGGCGCGGCGGGCCGGACGGACGACCGTGGGCACGATCTTCCGACTCGTCGCGCCGGGGCGGAAGCCGCTGGTCCGGGCGGGGGCGGTGATGTCCCGGGTGAGAAGCCGGCGGACGCCGGGCTTCTTGGCCAGCGTCGGAGCACCCGTGGCTGCGGCCGTTCCCGGCCGTTCCGGCAGCACCGCAGGCCGGCCAGGCGGTCGGGCGGGAGCTTTGGATTCGGGAGGCCCGGACGGCGTGTCGGGCGCAGTCGCGGACGCCGCGACCATCCGTTCCGGCACCGGGGTCACCGCGGACGCCGGAGAGGATGGGGCCGCCTTCTTCGCCTCCTCGGCGGCGCGGGCCGCAACCTCGGCCGCCTCCTTTGCGGCGGCGCGGGCCGCAGCTTCCTGCTCCTTCCGCTCAGCCTCCAGCCGGGCCGCTTCCTCCTCCTTCTCCCGGGCCCGCCGTTCCGCCTCTTCCTTTTCGCGCTGCTCCGCTTCCGCCCGGGCCTTCGCCGCGGCCGCTTCCCGGAGCTTCTTCTGCTGCTCGGCGCGAAGGATCCGCTGCCTGGCCCGCGCCTGCCGGTTCCTCGGACGCGCCTGACGGCGTTTGGCCAGGAGAATCCTGGCCTTGATCTTCGCGGCCTGGGCGATCGGGATGGAGGAGGAGACGGTGCGGACCCGCAAGCCCAGCTTGGACACGAGCAGCACCAGGAGCTTCTTCGGCTCCATGTTGAGCTCCCGGGCCAGTTCACTGACCCGAATCGTGCCCGGCATCAGGCGCCACCCCCTCCGCCACGCGACTTCGGAGAACGAGGCCGGCGGGGACGAGGCGGGCGGAACCGCCTCGGGCGTCCCCGGTGCGGAGGCCTCCCGGGGCGTCCCGCCGGTCTACCGCGGGAGGGCCGGAACTCGCGGCGCCGGCGGGGGGCCTGGCCGTCGACCTCGACCTCGATCCGCTGACCGGTGAGCTCGGATGCGAGGCGCACGTTCTGCCCCCGCTTCCCCAGAGCGCGAGGCAACTCCGAGTCGATGACGGTCACCACGGCGCCGCTGCCGTCCGCCGGCAGCTCGACCGAGAGGACCCGCGCCGGGCGAAGGGCGTTTCTCACGAACGTCTCCATGGAATCGCTCCAGCGAAGCACATCGACGCGCTCGCCGCGCAGTTCCCTGGTGACGGCCCGGATCGTCGCCCCTCGAGGACCGAGGCAGGCCGCGACGGGATCCACCGACGACGCGTTGGACGAGACCGCAGCCTTGGCGCGAATGCCCGGCAATCGGGCCACCCCCCGCACCGAGACTTCGCCGCTGCGGATGGCGGGAGTTTCCCGCTCCATCACCCCGGCGACAACTTCTGGCGCGGTGCGGGAAAGGAGCACCGGCGGCTCTTCCGGCCGAACCGCCGTCACGGCGACCCGAATCAGGTCTCCCTCGTTGAAGACCTCATGGCGACTCTGTGCGGCCAGGGGCAGGCGGCCCTCGACCGGACCCAGATTCACGATCAGGTCCTTACCCTCCCGGCGCGCCACGGTGCCGGTCTCGAGCCGCCCGATCCGGTCCTGGTAGCGGGCGGCGCGGGACAGAAGCCGGGCGTTGTGGAGCCGCAGATGGAGCACCTCGCGGGCAGAGCGCGCCGCTTCGCGGCTTGCCCGGAGAAGGCGGCCCGCTTCGCGTCCGTCGGTCACGCCGCTCCGAGCGCCCGCGGGCACAGCGGACTCCAGGGCAACCGGAACCTCCTGGGAACCCTTGGGCTCGGCGAAGGAGAACGCTCCGTTCGATGGGTCGAGGCGGGCCTTGACGCGACGCCCGAGGTGGCGCGACGCCGCGAGCCCCGCGGCCAGCTCCACGCTGGCGATGATCTCCCCGAGGTCCACCTCGGCGGCGAGTTCGTTGATCACATCCATCAGCGCCGGCGTCTTTTCCTTTCTCCGCGCCCGCGCCCGGGTCTTGCGGCGCGGCGGCGGCCGCCGGTTCCGTTGCGCCGGGCGGCGCCGCGCATCAGCGCGCCGTAATCCGGGGCGAGCCGGGCGCGCGCGACCGCGTCCCACGCGATCCGCTCCCGGCCCTTCCCGGCGTCGAGTTCGAGGTTTCCGCCGTCGACGCGGCGCAGGACTCCGGTCACCGTCCTCGATCGCGCCTCCGCCGTCCGGAACCGGACTTCGATCCGATGTCCCCGAAACCGCTCGCAGTCGGAGACCGTCCGCAATGGACGATCCAGCCCCGGCGTGCTCACTTCGAGGGTGTAGGGCCCCGGAATGGGGTCTTCGAGATCGAGCAGAACCGACAACCTCTCGTTCACCCGTTCGCAGTCCGAGAGTCCCACCGGGTCGTCCGGGCGCTCGATGAATACGCGCACCCGGCCCCCGCTGCGAAGGCCCTTGATCTCGGTCCATGCCAGTTGAACTCCCGCAGCCGAAGCTGCGCGCCGCGCCAGCTCTTCCACGCGCCCGGCAAGCGCGTGAAACCCCTCGTCAGACGGGCGCGATACGTGCGGGTTCTGCGGAATGCGGTGTGCCTCGCCGGAAGGACCGGACTTGATTGATAATGGTCGAAGCCCGCCGCACCGAAGTGCGGCGGGCTTCGCGAAAGGGCGGCGGAGCGACGGTCCGGCCCCTTGGGGCCTCGCTCGGGCGGCGCAGTATATCCCACCCCGGAGGACGGTTTCGGGCCCTCGGACCGGTCCCTGGCCCGCCCGTTCAGCCGGCCCCTGGCTCCGATCCGCCGGGTTCGACGACCGCGATGAGATCCGAGGGGTGGGCCTCGGTGATCCGGGCATCCACGAACGACCCGGTCGGGGCCTCTCCGTCCACGATGAGAACGCGGGCATCCACGTCCGGGGCCTGTCCTTCGGTGCGCCCGGCGAGCAGCAGGTCGCTCTCCTCGGGCGGACCGTCCACGAGCACGCGCACGGTGGACCCCACCAGGCTGCGGTGCCGCGAAAGGGCGATACCCCGCTGCAGATCCATCAGCACGGCCCGGCGCTCTTCCTTCTCCCCTTCTCGGATGCTTTCCTCCTCGACGAAGGACGCCGCCGATTCCTCGTTGGAGTACACGAAGGCACCCATCGCGTCGAACTCCGCCGCCTCCACGAAATCACGGAGTTCGCGAAAATCGTCGGCGGTCTCGCCGGGGTAGCCGACGATGAACGTGCTCCGGAGAGCGACGCCCGGGACGGCATCGCGGATTCGCGCGAGGAGCCGCTCGTTGCTTGCCCGATTCCCGGGCCGACGCATCGCCTTCAGGACTCGACGGCTCGCGTGCTGGAGCGGCATGTCCACGTAGCGGCAGACTTCGGGGACCTCGGCCATCGCGCCGAGGACCGCATCGTCGAGCGTCGTCGGGTACGCGTAGAGAAACCGGACCCAGTCGATCCCCGGCACCGCGGCGATGCCTCGGAGGATCGACGCAAGACCGCCGCGCATTCCCAGGTCGGTCCCGTAGGCCGTCGTGTCCTGGGCCACAAGCACGACCTCACGCGCGCCGGACTTCGCCAGCGCCTCGGCCTCGCGCAGGATCGAGTCCGGCGTCCGACTGCGAAAACGGCCCCGAATCTGGGGAATGACGCAAAACGAGCAGGGGTAGTCACAGCCCTCGGCGACCTTCAGGTAGGCGGTGTGCGCCGGAGTGGAGCGGATCCTGGGCGACGTGTCGTCGTAGAGCCAGGTCACCGAGTGATCGGCCGTGAGGGGGGCGGTACGCCGGCCCGGCGTCAGGAGAATGTCCGCGATCCGCTCCACCTCGTCGAGGCCGGCGATCGCGTCGATCTCCGGAATCTCGGCAACCAGTTCGGCGGCATAGCGCTGGACCAGGCATCCGGCCACCACGAGCCGCCGGGGACGCCCGCGCGTCTTCAGCCGGGCCATCTCGAGAATCGTCTCGACTCCTTCCTGCTTGGCCGGGCCGATGAAGCCGCAGGTGTTCACGATGACCGCGTCCGCTTCCTCGGGGCTGCCTGCCAGTTCGAAGCCGCGCCGGCTCAGCACGCCGGCCATGACCTCGCTGTCCACGAGGTTCTTGGCGCACCCGAGGCTCACCAGCGCCACCCGTTCCGGGTGCGGACGGAGACGGGGATCGGGACTCACGCGCGCGGTCTCGCGAGGGGACGCAAAGTGAGTGGCAGACGAGCTGGCGCCCCGGTGCCGATCACGGCGAAAGGCGGTACAGGGTCCGCGGGAACGGGATCGCCTCCCGCAGATGAGAGATTCCCGACATCCAGGCCACGAACCGCTCGATGCCGAGCCCGAAGCCGGAGTGCGGCACGCTGCCGAACCGCCGCAGGTCGAGGTACCAACCGAAGGCCTCTTCGGGCAGGCCGTGCTCCCGGACGCGCTCGCGCAGCAGATCGTGATCGTGAATGCGCTGCCCGCCGCCCACGATCTCGCCGTATCCCTCCGGCGCCAGGATGTCCATCCCGAGCACCCGGTCGGGCCGGCCTGGAGCCGGTTCCATGTAGAACGCCTTGATCGCCGCGGGGAAATGGGTGACCACCAGCGGGCGGTCCATCCCTTCGGTGAGCGCGGTCTCGTCCGGAGCTCCGAAGTCGTCGCCGAGAGTGAAATCCGTCCCCTTTTCCGCCAGCCGGGCCGCGGCCTGGTCGTAGGTGATGCGCGGGAACGGCGGCTGGATCCGCCGAAGGCGCTCGGGGTCCCGGTCCAGCGTCGCGAGTTCGGCCGCCCGGTTCGTCAGCACGCGGTCCACGGCATGACAGATGAGGCCCTCGGCGAGCTCGACGATCTCGCCGAGCTCGGCGAAGGCGACTTCGGGTTCGAGCATCCAGAACTCGATGAGATGGCGCCGCGTCTTGGACTTCTCGGCGCGGAACGTCGGACCAAGACAGTAGGTCCGGCCTACCGACATGGCGATCGCCTCGTTGTAGAGCTGACCGCTCTGGCTCAGGTAGGCATGCCGGTCGAAGTACTGCGTCTCGAACAGGGTCGTCGTCCCCTCGCAGGCGTTCGGCGTGAAGATGGGCGTGTCCCCGCAGATGAAGCCCTGGTCCCGGAGGTACTCGCGGAAGGCGAACAGCACTTCGTCGCGAATCCGGAGCAGGGCGTGCTGGCGTCGCGAGCGCAACCAGAGGTGACGCCGGTCCAGAAGGAACGAGGCGCCGTGCTCTTTCGGGGTGATCGGGTACGGCTCCGCGGCGTGGATCACCCGGAAGTCGGTGGCCCGTAGCTCCATCCCGCCGGGCGCGCGGGGCTCGGCGAAGGCGGCGCCCCGGATCTCCACGGCGCTCTCCAGCGGACAGTGGCGCGCCGCCTCGAAGGCCTCGCTCGAGACCGCCTTCCTGAAGACCACGACCTGAGCGAAGCCGGAGCCGTCGCGGAAGTTCAGGAACAGGAGCCGCCCGCTCGAACGGCGGCCGGCGAGCCACCCCGCCACGGTCGCCGGGGCCCCACTCTCCTCCCCCTTCCCCTGAAGCGCCGCCCGACGGAGCGAAGCCACCGTGGGGAGGCGGCGCTTCTTCCACGAAAGCGTGGAAGAGTCGGAACTCGCGGATGCCGGAGAGGGTTCTGCCATGAAAGAGCGGCGACGCTCGCGCGCCGTGGAATCCCGGAGTTTCGCCGACCGGCGCCCTGCGGCGCAAGGCTCCGATGATCCCGAGGTGCTCGGGCGCGACTCCACCCCCGGCTGCCGCCGAGGCTCACCGCCCGGCGGAAGCGCGCCCCTCCGCGCCGGCGTTCGCGTCCCGGTCGTCTCCAGCTCCGCGTCCGGAATCCCGCTGCCGGATCAGGCGAACCCCACCAGGTCGCCGAGAAGCGTGAACAGCTCGCGGCGCTCGCGGCGGCCGTGACGCCGGTCCAGGTTCTCCCTCACGAACGCGAGCGTCGGGGCGACAAAGCGGCGGTAGACCGGGTTCCGCCTCCGACCCGCCTGGTAGCCGTAGGTCCCGAGGGCCTTCAGGTTCCGTTGCAGCGCCACCGTGTCGAATTCCTCGGTGAGAGCCTCCCGACTCTCCCGGAGTCCGACCCGTTCGCAGAAAATGCCGGCGAGCTCGGCCTCGTCGAAGGGGAGACCCCAGCCTCCCTCCGCGGCCCGGGTGGCGACGTAGGGGTCCCGGGCCAGGGACATCAGGTCGTAGCCGCGCGGGCCGAGCCGCGAATCCTGGTGGTCGATCACGTAGAGACGCGGGCCGCCGGCGCCTCCGGCCTCCCGAGGGCCCGGCGGCGCCATGAGATTGCGCGCGTGATAGTCGCGGTGACAGAGAACCGCGGGCCCCGAGGCGGCCTCCACGGCGAGCGCGGCGAGGAGCCTTTCGAGCTGCGCGCCCGCTGCCGGGCCGGGGCGGGCTCCGGCGAACCCCTCGACGAAGTGCTCGACGAAGAAGCGCAGCTCCTTCGCGAACAGCGGCGCGTCGAGAGCCATCCGGAAGGCCTGATACCTCGATGCGGTCGGAGCCGACCCGATCCGCGCTCCCTCCCGCTGGATCCTTCCCAGGATCTCCAACGCCTCCCGGTAGAGCGCCGGGGTCGTCGCATCCCCCTGGAGCGCCGCGCGCTGCAGCAGCCGGTCTCCCAGGTCCTGGAGCTCGATCACCCCGAGATCGGGGACTTCCCGCCGAATGGCCGGCGCCGCCACGCCCAGCTCCCGGTACAGCGCGGTGGAATTCGTGAACGGCAGGGTCCCCGGCTCGTACGGGCGCGCCATGACGCACACCACGACCGCGCCGGAGGCCGGGCGCACCCGGTAGTAGACCCGCTCCCCCGCATCCTGGACGAGCCGCTCGAGGGGGGCGCCGCCGAGCCCGGCGCGCTCGAGGAACGCTTCGAGCCGATCCACCGTGGATCGGGGCGCCGCCGAACCAGCCGGACCGTCCTGAACGCTGGTCATGTTCCGTACCCGCCTCTCAGGAGAGGGGCGTCAGGGCTCCGTCCGCGAAGAGAGCGTCACGAATCCGGGCGCCGGACGGCACGGTCTCCCCCTCGGCCACAACCGAGCCTCGGACCACCGCGCCGTCACCGACGCGGACCCCCGGAAGCAGGATGGACCGCTCGGCCCGGGCCCCTTCGCGCAGCTCGCACCCCGGCGACACGAGAGACGCCGGGGAGGCCGAAGCGCCGATCCCGAAATGGATGCCAGGCGGTCGGATCGGCTTTACGGCGCCGCTCGCGAGGGCCCGGAGCGAGGCGGTCAGGTAACGCCGCGGCGAGCCGATCTCGAACCATGGGGCGCGGACCGGGAAGGCCCGGCCACTGCCCGCCCGAATGAGCGCCGGCAGGAGATCGGTGGAGAGCCCGACGGGCTTGCCCGAGAGATGCCGCAGGGCGGAGGGTTCGAGAAGCCAGACCCCCGAGAACCCGTACCCGGGGCCTCCGGGGGCGGAGAGCCCGGTGATCCGGCCTTCCGGATCCGTCTCGATCCGGCGCTCCCGGGCAAACTCCGGCCCCGGATCGGCATCGCAGAGCAACGTGGCCTCGCCGCCGGCCTGCCGGTGGAACGCGGCCATCTCTCCGAGGTCCACCGTCGCGAGCGTATCCCCGTTGAGCACGAACAGCGGCCCCTCACCAAAGGCCGGCCCGCCCGTTTCCGTGACCGCCCGATGCAGGCCGCCCGAGGTTCCGAGGAGGTCGGATTCAACGGATCGCCGGAGGCTGCAGCCCGGGGTGAGGTCGGCTTCGAAGGCGTCGAGCAGCGGATGCAGCGACATCGGAAGGTAGTGCAGGTTCACCACGATGTCCCGGATTCCGGCGCTCCGCAGCCGCCCGAGGATGCGCGTGATCAGCGGCGTTCCGCAAAACGGCAGGGCCGGCTTCGCGGCGGCCCGCGTGAGCGGCCCCATCCGTACACCGCGTCCGGCGGCGAACAGCATGGCGCGGGACGGGGAAACCGTGGAGGAAGCCGTCATTCTCCGGGCCGCTCAGCCCGTCTCGCCCACCGCACTGAGGCGCAGCGAGACGACCCGCGAGACGCCGGGCTCTTCCATGGTGACTCCGTAGAGGTGCTCGCAGGCGTCCATGGTGAGGCGGTTGTGGGTGATCACGACGAGCTGGGCGGAGCGGCGCAGTTCCCGCAGCAGCCGGGCGAAGCGGCGCACGTTCGCGTCGTCGAGCGGGGCGTCCACTTCGTCGAGGAGGCAGAACGGAGCCGGGCGGTAACGAAACAGGGCGATCAGAAAGGCGATGGCGGTCATTGCCTTCTCGCCGCCCGAGAGCAGCCGGACGCTCTGGAGGCGCTTCCCCGGCGGCCGGGCGGCGATCTCAAGCCCGAGGCGAAGCGGCGCGGGCTCCTCTCCGTCCGGCTCGCGAGCCAGGCGCAGCTCGGCGCTCCCGCCTCCGAACAACTGGCGAAATGCCTCGTCGAACCCGGCGTGCAGCACGGCGTGACAGTCCCGGAAAATGCGTCCGGCTTCCCGGTCCTGGCGCTCCAGGGCCTTGAGCCCGTCGGCCATGGCGCGCTCCACGTCCTCGAGCCGCGATGCGAGCTGTCCGCGCTCCGTCTCGAGCGCGGCCACGCCGTCTTCGGCCGTCGCGTTCACCGGTCCGATCCGGTCCATGCGGCCTGCGAGCCGGGACCGTTCGGCCTCCAGCCACTCCTGAGGCTGCCGCAGGAGTTCCGCGGGCAGCGCGGCGGCCGCTTCGGCGAGAACGCGCCCCGAGCGACGGCGGAATGCGCCCTCGAGATCCTCGAGCCGCCCCCGAGCGCGGGACGCGGCCGCAGTCAGCTCACCGAGCCGATCGCCGACGGCGGCGAGCTCGGCCCGGCGGAGCCGAAGGGTCTTCCGGCTGGTTTCGAGACGGCCATCCAGCGTCCGGCGCGCCTCGAGGAGGCGCCGCTCGGCCGCTTCCCACTCCGCCGCCGCGGCGGTCGCGGCAGCCCGCTCCGCCACCTCCGTCCCGCGCCGTGCCTGCCAGCGGGCTTCCTCGCCAGCGAGGCCTTCGCGCTCGGAGGCGATCCGGGCCGGACGCGCCGCGTCCCGCTCCGCCTCGCGCTCCCATGCCCGGGCCTGACGCCGCACCTCGTCGGCGACCGCCTCGAGGCGGGCGCGTTCCCGGTCGAGGCCGCGCCACGCACGCGCGGTGGCTGCGGCTTTCTCCCGCGCCGCCGCCAGCGCCGCCTCCCGCCGTCCCAGCCGACCCTGCTCGGCCAGCCGCTCAGCCCGACTCCGGGCAAGCTCTCGCGCCGCGCGCCGCGCCTCCGCCTCGCTCTCCCGCAGCGCCTCGCCGATGCGTTCGGCCTCGGCGCCGGCTTCCTCGAGGCGCCGCTCGATGTCGCAAACGGCGGACTCGGCCCGCTCCAGGGCGAGGGCGGCCCGCGCGGCTTCGATCGCTGCCTCGCGAAGCGCCTTCTCCCCGGCGTCGAGCGCCGCGGCCGCCCGGCGCGCCCGCCCCTCCGCGTGCTCGAGCGCCGTTGCGGCGGCCTGCCTCCGACGCGCCGCCGTTCCTTCCGCCGCCTCGAGGTCTTCGACATCGCGGCGGGTCATGAGGTAACCCTCCCCGGCGCCCCCATCGCCGAACCGCACGACGCCCGGCGGGGTCACGAGCACGCCTGCCCGCGTCACGTAGGAGGCCGGCCGCGCGAGGTAGCAGGAAAGCGCGGTCTCGATGTCCGGGGCAAGAAACGCCTCCCCGCGCGCGTTCCACACCGCGGGGTCGGAGACCCGGATGCGATCGAAGGCCGGTTCCGCGGCGGGGGGCGGCGCGGAGGCAGCGACCGGAGTCCTGACACCGGAGGCCTGAACCAGTTCGGTCACGAGCAGCTCACAGGGGCCGGAAGCCGTCCCGGCCATTTCCTCCACGATCCTGGTCACGTCGCGGGTCCTCTCCACCCGGACCCGGTGCACCCGGAAGAGACGCTCGGCCGCGCGCTCGTAGCCGGGGTCCGGCGCCACCGCCTCGCCGACCGGCCCATGAACCGGGAGGCCGCGCTCCCGGCCCACCCGCATCAGGGTGTCCGCCCCGCGGCCGAGGTGCTTTCCGGACCGGGCGCGCGCCCGGGCCGCGGCGAGTCGGGCGCGAATCCGATCGAGACTGCGCGAGGCCTTTCGAAAGTCCGACCTGGCCGCGTCCCGCGCCTCGTCGGCCGTCCGTTTCGCGGCGCCGAGGCCGCGCCGTGCGGCGCGGCGCCCGGCAAGATCGGTCTCGCGCTGCTCGCTCCGCCCGGCGGCGCGGGCCTCCTCCCGGGCGGCCCGCTCGTTCCTCGCCTCGAGGTCCTCGCGGGTCCGCTCCACCCGGGCCGCAGCATCTGCGAGACGCGCTGCCCGATCCCTTTCCTGCTTCTCCGACCTCTCCGCCGCCCGCCGGACCTCTCGCAACCGGGCCACCTCGCTGCGCGTGGCCGCGACCGCCCCGGACGCGGCTGACTCGCTCTGCCGCGCGGCATCGCGGGCGGCCGCGGCCTGCTCCAGCCGGCTCCGAAGCGCGGCGAGCGCCGGCTCGAATTCGCGGACCCGCTGGTCGCGCGCGGCCTGCTCTCGCTCCCGCTGCCGAACCCGGACGCGGAGGTCGCGCTCTTCGCGCTCGAGCGCCTCCCGCCGCCGGGCCCGGGCCTTCGCCGCCCGGGCGCCTTCGCCGAGGATCGCCTCGGAGCGCGCCGCCCGTTCCCGCGCGCGCCCGGCTCTCCCGGTCACCTCCCGCAACTCGGTGTCCAGCGCTTCCAGTTTGCCGCGGAGATGGCCGAAGAAGCGCTCGAAGGCTGCCAGACTCCGGGTGCGCCGCGCCTGCTCCTCCTCGAACGCCGACGCCCTCGGCCGGCCTTCCCCGAGTTCGAGGAGCAGTTCTTCCCGGCGCTTCGCCTGGAGCGTCAGTCCGAGAAGGTCGAAGCGTTCTGACGCCTGCCGCATCCGGCCGGCCGCCGCGGCCTCGCGGCGCACCCGGCGGAGATGGCGGTCCAGTTCGGCCAGTCGGGTGCGCACCTGCTCCAGGGAGCGTTCGGTGGAGCGGAGATTCCCCTCGCTCTCACGGCGGTTCAGGCGGTAGGCCCCGAGTCCGGCGGCCTCCTCGATGAGAAGCCGCAGGTCTTCCGGCCGGGCGTTCAGGACCTGGTTGGTCCGTCCCTGTTCGATGAGGGCGTAGGAGCCCGCCCCGAGCCCGGTGCCGGCGAAGAGACGCCGCACCTCGCGGCGCGTGGTCACGCGGCCGCCGATGGAATACACCGAGTGCGCGTCGGCATCCATGCGCCGGGAGACGACGAGTTCCCCCGGAGCCCCCGGACCCGCCGCTCCGCTCCGCATCCCGTCCCAGGCAACCCCGCTGACCGCGAGCCGGACTTCGGCCACCTGGTGCGGGCTTCGGTCGGCGCTGCCGCTGAAGAGCAGGTCCCGGCCCCGGGCGCGGATCGTGCGCGCGCCCAGCTCCCCGAGCACCCAGGCCACCGCGTCCACGAGATTGCTCTTGCCGCAACCGTTGGGACCGACGATGGCGGTGGCGCCGCCGTGGAATTCGATCGTCACCGGCTCCGCAAAGCTCTTGAAACCGACGATCTCGAGGCGCTCGATCCTCATCGTGGAGGGCGCGGCCTGCTCCGGGCGCGACGGGATGGGGGCCCGGTCTTCGGCAGGCGGGACAGCCGAAGGAAACATGACGAATGCGGTCCGCTGGCGCCCGCGAGGCGAACTGTACCCGCCGGCAAATCCTAGAATGAAGGGTTGTTCGCGTGGGCCTTCTCGATCGCTACCTGCTGCGGGGGATCGCCCCCGGGGCCGTACTCGGCGCCGGGGTCATCCTGTTCGCCCTGTTGCTCAACGAACTGGTCCGGCACATCCAGCTCTTCCTGACCCAGGGAGCGAACCCGGTCACCGTCGGGCTCGCCCTGCTGCAGCTGGTTCCCGGCGTCTCCGCGGTCGTCATTCCGAGCGCGCTCCTGCTCGGCATCCTGCTCGCCCTGAACGGCCTCTCGGCCGGGCGCGAACTCATCGCGATGCGCGCCGGCGGCATCTCCCCGTGGAGGCTTCTGTGGCCGATCGGCGCCGCATCAGCGCTCGCCTGCGGGCTCTGTGTCTGGCTCATGCTGGACGTTGTTCCCCACGCGAACCAGCGGTTCCTGGACCTCTCGGCGCAGTTGCTGAGCGCCCGGCTGCGCACGGAAATCGAGCCCGACATCTTCTATGACGAGCTGCTCGAGGATCGGGTGCTCCTGGTCCGCGAGACGCCGCCCGGCGAGGACGGCTGGCGCGAGGTCTTTCTGGCCGAAGTCGGCTCCGCGCGCGAGCCGACGATCTTCCTGGCGGAGCGCGGTCGGCTCGTCGCGAACGCGGTCGAACGCGAGGCCTTCCTCGTACTCGAGCAGGTCGAGGTTCACGACGCCGTGCTCGAACATCCCGGGCGCTACGGGATCCAGCGCGTGGCGGAGATCCGGCTGCCCCTTTCGGCGGACACCATCTTCGGCCCGGAGAAGGTCAGCCCCTACCAGAGCACCCGGGCGATGCCGCTCCCCGAACTCGTGGCCGCCTGGGAAGAGACACAGCACCCGGCCTACCGGGTGGAGATCCACAAGAAGTTCGCCCTGCCGGCTGCCTGCCTGGCGTTCGGCCTGATCGGGCTCGGACTGGGGCTGCGCCCCTCCCCGCAACCCGCCCGGGCGGGCGCCTTCGCGCTCGCGGCGCTGGTGATCGTCGGGTACTCCATCCCCCTCTCGTCCGGCGAAGAGATGGCCATCAGCGGAACGGTCGCCCCCTGGCTGGGAGCATGGGGCGCCAACGCGCTCACCTTTGCGGCGGGCGCCGCCGCGCTGCTGCTGGCTTCGCGGGAGCTCGACCCCCTCGCGCCGGTCGCCCGGCTCGGGGCCCGGCTGGGAAGGGCCGCCGCTTCTCTCGGCGCGGCGCTGGGACGCCGACGCCGCACCCGGGGCCGCCGCCGGCTCGCCGGGTTCGGGCCTCTGCTCGACCGATACCTGGTCTCGGGACTCGTCCGGTTCACCGCGCTGGTGCTGGTGGGACTTCTCTCGGTGTGGACCAGTGGCCGGCTGGTCACGCTGATCGGCGAAGCCGTGGACAACGGGATGGCGGGAGCGCCGCTGGTCCGTTACCTCTGGCTTTCGCTCCCGGGCTTCACGACGGAAGTGCTGCCGCTCGCAGCGCTCGCCGGGACCCTCATCGCGTTCGGCTTCCTGGCGCGCCACGGCGAGGTGACCGCCTTTGTGGCCGGGGGCGTGAGTCTCGCCCGGATGACGCTGCCGGCGCTCTTCCTCGGCCTCCTGGTGGGGGCCGCCGGCCACGGCGTTCAGGAAGTCCTGCTGCCGGTGACCGGACCCGGGGCCGAGGACCTCGAAACCCGGATCCGGGGAGAGGGGCGCCGGACCCTCGACCCTCTGGAGCGCCACTGGCGGGAAGGCCCCGACGGCCGCATCATCCACTACGAGACCTTCGACCCCGCGAACGCCGTCCTGGTCGGGCTCTCCGTTTTCGAGCCCGACGCCGCGAGCGGACGCCTGGCCGGTCGTGCCTTCGCCGGGTCCGCTCACTGGTCGGATGCCGAGGGGGCCTGGATCGGGGTGGGCGGGTGGCGCCGGAGGCCCTTGTCAGAAACAGGGGCCCGGGCCTTCTCGATGTCGGAGATTCCCGGGGTGCCGCCGCCGGAAGCGTTCCTCGGCGTCGACCTTTCCCCCCGCCACCTCGCCTTCCGCGACCTCGAGGAGCGGATCACGGCGGTGGCGGCGGCCGGTCACGATACGACCGCCCTCGCAGCGGAGCGGGAGAACCGCCGGGCCCGGCCGTTCGCGGCGCTCGTCATGGTCTTGATCGCCCTCCCCTTCGCGTTTCGCCGCGCGAATCGGAGCGGCCTCGCGAGCGCTGCGATCGCCATCGGAATCGGGATCCTGTTTCTGGTGGCGACCCGGTTCTTCGGCTTCCTGGGCGAAGCCGAGCTGTTGCGCCCCGAACTCGCCGCCTGGTCGCCGAACCTGCTGTTTGCGCTGGCCGCCGTATTCCTGCTGCTGCGTTCGACCGACGCCCCCCGGCGGAGCCGGGTCAGGCCCCGTCGGGGTAGCGCTTCCCCGGACCGAGCAGAAATCCGGGCGCGGTGACGGCGCCGGGCGCGATCCGCGCCCCGTCGCCGAGACAGGCGCCCACCGCCGGGACGCCGACCCGCGCCACGTGGCTCCGCACCCGGATCCGCCGCACCGGCCCGGAGAGCACCTGCGCTCCCCGGCCCACCGACGCGCCGTTTCCGAGGACGGTGTCCTGGACAAAGGCGCCGGGCCCGATCCGGGCCCCGGCCAGCAGGACGGCCCGTTCCACCCGCGCTCCAGCGCCAATCGAGGCGCCGGGACCCAGCTCGACGGGGCCCTCGAGCTGAGCTCCCGGGGCGACCTGGGCGCCATCCCCAAGAAGTCGGGCCTTCCGGCCGGTCCCCGGACCGGTGGTTTCCAGCCCGATCAGGCTGGCCCCGGAACCGGGCGGGTCGGACAGGAACAGCGGCGCGATCCGTCCGATCAGATCCCACGGGTAGGTCAGCGGGATCCAGGGCTTCTTCGCGAGCACGGCGCGGACGCCGCGAACGCGGATCAGGATGCGGATCAGGTCGGGCAGCTCGAGTTCCCCCCGCACGCTCTCCCCGACCTCCCCCAGGTGGCTCAGGTCCTCCTGGCGCAGCGAGTAGGCCCCGATACTGCTCAGGGCCCATGCCGGCGCATTGGCCGGCTTCTCCTCCACATCCCGCAGCCAGCCGTCCGCGTCGACCGCGACCGTCGCCCGGTTCCAGGGGTCGGACGCCTTCTGGCAGAGGATCGCTGTGGGGTGGGACGCCACGGCGGCGAGGTCGTCTCCGTGGTAGTAGTCGTCGCCGTTGATCACCAGCGCCCGGGTATCGAGCACGGCCGCCGCCGCTCGCAGGGCGTCGGCTGTTCCGCGCGCCTGGACCTGCTCCACCGGGACGAGACGGATCCCGCGGTAGGAGTCGCCGAAGTGGGAGAGGACCCGCTCCTTGCGGTAGCCCACGACCAGGATCGCGGTGTCCACGACGCCGCGGAGACCGTCGAGGACCCGTTCGGTGAGCGGCCGTCCCCACATCGGCAGGAGGGGCTTGGGGAAATTCGCGGTCAGCGGCCAGGTGCGGCGCGATTCTCCCGCCAGCAGGATGACCGCCGTCGGCCTCCCGAGAGGGGATTTCACCGGGCCCCGACTCCCGACCCGAGTCCCGACGCGGCGGGCCCGGCCGTGCGTAAAATTGCGTCTTTCCTATCCGGGAACCGACGGGGCGGGTCCGGAGCGCCGCCTCTCCGCCGCCAGGGCGCGGAGGCGCCAGGAGGCTCCGTGAGCAGGCTGAATCCACGCGCCGACGGGAACCCGGATTCCGCCCGGGACCCGCGGCTCTTCACCTCGGAGTCGGTCACCGAGGGGCACCCGGACAAGGTCGCGGACCAGATCTCGGACGCGATCCTCGATGCCTTCCTCCGTCGCGACCGGTTTGCGCGCGTCGCCTGCGAGACTCTGGTCACCCACGGGCTCGTCGTGGTCGCCGGAGAAACCGCGTCCACGTGGACGCCATCCGAAGCGGAGATCACCGGCATCGTCCGCAAGACGGTGCGCGCGATCGGGTACACCGGCCGGGACGACGACTTCGACGCGGACCGGGTGGCGGTCCGGGTCCACCTGGGAAGGCAGTCCCCGGATATCGGGCAGGGAGTCGACGACGGCGGCGCCGGGGACCAGGGCATGATGTTCGGGTTCGCCTGCGACGAGACCCCGGAGCTCATGCCGCTGCCGATCGTCCTGGCGCGGCGGATCACCGCCCGCCTGACCCACGTGCGCAAGAGCGGCGAGCTTCCGTATCTGGGGCCGGACGGAAAGGCGCAGGTCACCGTCGCCTACGACTCAGCCGGGAAGCCGACCGGAATTCCCACGGTGGTGGTCTCCACCCAGCACGACCCCGGCAGCGGCCGGCAGGTGACCGGGGACATCCGCGAGCGGGTGGCTCTCCCCTGCCTGCCGCCCACTTTCCGGAACGGCAACGTGACGGTACTGGTGAATCCCACCGGGCAATTCGTGAAGGGTGGGCCAGCAGCGGACTGCGGCCTGACCGGCCGGAAGATTATCGTTGACACCTACGGGGGAGCCGCCCGCCACGGCGGGGGAGCATTTTCCGGAAAGGACGCGACGAAGGTGGACCGGTCGGCCACCTACATGGCCCGGTACGTTGCGAAGAACCTTGTGGCGGCGGGCCTCGCCACCCGGGCCGAGACGCAGATTGCCTACGCCATCGGCCGTGCGGAACCGGTTTCGGTGCGGGTGGACACCTTCCGCACCGGCACGGCGCCCGATGCGGCGATCGAGCGGGCCGTGAAGCAGGTGTTCCGGCTGACGCCGCTCGAGATCATTCGGCGCCTGGATCTCCGCCGCCCGATCTTCCAGGCGACAGCCCGCTCCGGCCACTTCGGGAATCCGGAGTTCCCCTGGGAGCAGAGCGACCAGGTGGACGATCTTCGCGCTGCGCTCGCTTGAACGCCGCCATCACGCCGCGCCCCGCGATGAGCCCGAACGCTCCGCTCCCCGTCCGCTTCCGGGCCGAGGCCGTCGAGGCCGAGTCCGCGAAGCGGTGGGAGGACGCGAGAGCGTTTGATACCGAAGTCGGCCCCGACGGCGCCCCCCGCCCCGGCGGCCGACCCGATCGGCAACCCTTCACGATCGTCATTCCGCCGCCGAACATCACCGGGCGGCTCCACATGGGCCACGCCCTGAACAACACGATTCAGGACGTGTTGATCCGCTACCGACGGATGGACGGCCGCGACGCGCTCTGGGTGCCGGGGACGGACCACGCCGGGATCTCGACGCAGACGGTGGTGCGCAAGCACCTCGACAGCCGGGGGGTGGATTACCGCCAACTCGGGCGCGAAGCGTTCATCGAGAGGGTGTGGGAGTGGCGTCACGAATACGGGTCGCTGATCCTCAACCAGCTCCGGAAGATCGGCTGCTCCTGCGACTTCCGCCGCACGCGGTTCACCATGGACGAAGGCCTGTCGCTGGCCGTCCGCACGGTCTTCAAGGCCCTCTACGACCGCGGACTGGTGTACCGCGGCAAGCGGGTCGTGAACTGGTGCCCGGTCGACCGCACGGCGCTCTCCGACGACGAGGTCGAGACCGCCCCCGAAGGAGAGCCGGGCCACCTCTACCGGATCGCCTACCCGCTGGCCGACGATCCGGAGCGGAAACTGGTGGTCGCCACAACCCGCCCGGAAACCATGTTCGGGGACGTGGCGGTGGCGGTGCACCCCGAGGATGACCGCCACCGCGACCTGATCGGGCGGCAGGTGCGCCTGCCTCTCGTCGGCCGGGTGATTCCGGTCATCGCCGATGCCGCGGTGGAACGCGATTTCGGCACCGGCTGCCTCAAGATCACCCCCGCCCACGATCCCCTCGATTTCGAGATCGGCGAGCGACACGGTCTGGTGCCCCTCAACGTCATGCACGACGACGCGAGCCTGAACGATGAAGTCCCCGCGGCGTTCCGGGGCCTGGATCGCAGTCAGGCGCGGCAGGCCGCGGTCGCCGCGCTCGAAGAGGCGGGGCTGCTCGAGGGGATCACCGGACATCGGGTGCCGCTGGGCAGGGCGCAGCGCTCCGGAGTTCCCATCGAGCACCGGCTCTCCGACCAATGGTTCGTGCGGATGCGCCCGCTCGCCGACCAGGCGCTGCGGCGCAGCGGCTATGAGAAGCGGGACGGCGTCTGGGAGAAGGTTCGCGAGGGGGAACTCCGTTTTCATCCCCGCCGCTGGGAAAAGGTGTACGCGCGCTGGCTGATCGGGATTCGCGACTGGACGATCAGCCGCCAGATCTGGTGGGGGCACCGGATTCCCGCATGGCATCACCGAAGTACGGGGGAGGTCCTGGTGGACCTCGAAACTCCCGAAGCGGTGCAGCGGGAACCGGACGCCTGGCGCCGGGACGAAGACGTGCTGGACACCTGGTTCAGTTCGTGGCTCTGGCCGATGAGCACCCTTGGCTGGCCGGCGGCGACTCCCGACCTGGAGCGCTACTTCCCCACCTCGGTCCTCTCCACCGACAAGGGCATCCTGTTCTTCTGGGTGGCCCGGATGAACTTCGCCGCCCTTGCGATGACCGGGAAGCTGCCCTACCGCGACGTCTACATCCATCCCACCGTCCTCGACGAGAAGGGGGCGGTGATGAGCAAGAGCAAGGGGAACGGTGTCGACCCCCTTGCGGTGATCTCCGGCGCGACGCTCGAGGAGCTGCAGCGGCCGGCGCGCGAAGCCCGGCCGACGAACATGCGGGAGATGCTGCGCCGGGTCGAGCGGCGGTTCCCCAGGGGCTTCGAGGGCGTGGGAGCCGACGCGCTTCGGTTCACCTTGATCCGGTTGTGCTCCGAGGGCCAGGAGATGCGGCTCTCCCTGACCCGCTTTCACGAGCTCGGCCGCCGTTTCGTGACCAAGTTCTGGAACGCGTCGCGATTCGTTCTCCTCGCGCTCGACGAGGTGGGGCCCGGCCCCCTTGCGGCGCCGCAGGCCGAGGACCGCTGGATCCGGTCCCGCGCCGCAGCCTGCGCGGACCGGGTGCGGGGCGCCCTCGACCGGTTTGACTTCGCTTCGGTCGGTTCGCTGCTCTACCGGTTCGTCTGGAACGACTTCTGCGACTGGTACGTCGAGTTCGCGAAAGTGCGCCTCCGCGCCGATCCGGCCGTCGCCCGCCGCACGGCCGCCACGCTGGGGTCGGTGCTGGCGGAGACGCTCCACCTGCTCCATCCGGTCATGCCCTTCCTGACGGAGTACCTGTTCCAGCGGCTCCGGCCGGCGATGGACGAAAGGCAGCTCTGGGAGGACCGGCGCCCCGCCTCCGGACTTCTCGCCCGAGGGCGTTTCCCTGCCGGGGGACGGACGCGGGACCTGGAACTGGAGGAGCGCTTCCGGGCGCTCCGCCGCCTGGTGAGCGGCGTGCGCAGGATCCGGGTGGACACGGGCCTTCCTCCACAGCAACCGCTGGCGCTGGTTGTCCGGGAAACGGAGGCCCTTCCTGGGTTTTGCGCGCTCCTGACCGACTGCGCCGCGCCCCTTGCCAGCCTCGGCCGGCTCTCCTCGCTCACGGTCTCCGGCCCGGCCGAAGGGGACGGGGTCCGGATCTCGATCGTGGATCCGGCGTTCGAGGCCGAGACCCGTCTCGGCGATGTCCCGGCCGCGTCGGTCCGGGCGCGTCTCGCGGCCCAACGGAAAAAGCTCGGCAAGGAGCGGGACGCCACGGCGAAGCGGCTTGGAAACGCGCGCTTCGTCGAGCGCGCCGCCCCGGCCGTGGTCACCGCTGCCCGGGAGCGGCTGGAATCCCTGGAAAGGCAACTCGACCGCCTCGACCGCCTTGCCGCCCAGCTGTGAAGGCGGAAAGCGGTCGAAGATGGCGCCGATCCCCCCGCCGGCCCGAAACCGGCGCCCTCAGGGGGCGGACATATACTGGTGGGTTCGTCTCCGGCGGCCGTCGGCTGCCTCGGAACCTCACGATGACCAGAGCCGCTTCTCCCACGCGGACGGGAGACCTGCAGCGCACGGTGCGCGCGCAGCGCAGCGGACTGTTCTGGCGGTGGACCGCGTTCCGCCGCTCGCTGGCCGAAAGGCCCGGCGGCGCGCTGACCGTGGTGGCCTTCCTCCTCGCAGGCGTCGTCGCCGTCGCCACCGGAATCCGCGGCTTTCGCGGCCTGGCGGAGGCGGAGAGTCTCCGGCAGACCCTGACGGAGGATGTGCGGATTCTGGAGGCGCAGTCCTCGGAACTGGAGGACGCGATCGGCACGTTTCGCGCGGACTCCGCTGCGCTGGAGCTGAGGGCCCGCATCCACCATGACCTGGTCGAACCCGGCGAGACCGTGGTGCTGCTTCGGTTTCCCGAACCGGTGGGCCCGCCCCGCCGGGAGCCGGCCTCTCCAGAAGCGCCCTAGTAGCCCTTGTCGAGGCGCTACTCGATCTCGTAGCGAAGCGCGAGGATGTCCCCGGCCCGATCCACGGTGACCTCCACCTCGCGGGCCGTCTGGAACCGCTGAAGAAGCAGTCCGAGCGACTCGACACCGCGCACTTCGCGACCGTTCACCGCGAGCAGTACGTCGCCGGGCAGGAGTCCCGCCTCACCCAGGACGGTGTCCATCGGGAAACCCACCAGCTCGAGACCGACGATCTCCCGTCCGCGCACCCGAGGCTGAACGGCCGCGCCCGTGAGGATCCTCGGGAGTTCCGTGGTGAGCCGGAGCCGGATGTCGTCCCGCGAGAATCGGCGGAGCCCCCCCGCCGCCGGCTTCGGCGCGCTCGCTGGACCTGTCCACTCCGGATCCGGCTCCGCGGGGGTCGACGGCTCGGGTTCTTCCCCCCCCATGAAGGCGTGGTCTGAACGAACGGTCCCGCCCGGTTCCTGACCGGCCGCCCCGGGCGCGGAATCCACCGGGGCAGCCGCGAAGGAGACGTCCACGATCGCGCCGCCGGGCGCCTCAAGACGCGCCTCCGCGGCCCCGACCGCAATGAGAGTCCATCCGGACCGGGTCTCGAGCAGGCGCAGCGGGCGGGCCCGCCCCGCTCCAAAGCGGAGCAGAGCGACGCCTCCGTTCGCGGTCCGGACCAGGCCAAGCAATTCCGGCGCCGCAACCGTCTGAGCCGGGCGGGCGGGCGCCCCGGCGAGCATGGACAGCAGCACGGCGAGTCCCGGCCCGGCAAGGCGACGAGCGACAGGAAGGCGGCGCGGCACGGGTCTGCCGAAGCGTATACTTCGGTTCGGAGTCTCCGGGCGCGGTCTTCGCGCCGGCCCCACGCTTCCGACCCGACTTCCGGTAGCGCGCCCTTCGCCGCCGGTGCTCCCCACCTGCCAGGACCGGGGAGACCGTGACCCGGCGCGGCGTTCGCGGTACAGAAGCGGCTGACGGTTCGGGACCGCAGGGCATTCCTTCCCGGACGGAAGCGCTGGCAGAGCCGCTCCAGATCACAACCAGAGAAGAGAGTCGGCCCCGGGGGACGGCCCGGGCGCCCAACGCGGCATCGCCCGCTACCGAGATCCCGAACATCCCCGGAAAGAAACAGTCAGGAACGCCGCCGCGGCGCCGGACGCCTGCCGGCAGCACGGCGAATCCAACCGCGCGTTCCTACCCAACATCCCTGGCCGAGGGCTCTCGGCACGCGGTGAGGGTGCTCAGCCGCAGCTGGCCGGGCCGAGGCCTGCTCGTGGTGGGGCTCGGCTGGGCTCTTGCCGTGGTCGGGGCGCTGCCTCCCTCCTGGGCTCCGGACCTCGCCCTGCTCTTTCTGGCCACGCTCGTTCTGGTCACCATCTATTTCAGCCGCGACCTGCTGCGCTGGCTGCTCTTTCCGGTGCGGCGCAAGCTGTGGGTCTCCTACACCTTCGTCGGGCTCATTCCCGTGGTCCTGCTCGGGCTCTTCGTCACGCTGCTCTTCTACGTGGCGCTCGGGCAATTCGGGTTCTACGCCCTCGAGACGAACCTGCGCGGCCGGGGCGCGGCCCTTGCCGCCGTGGCTCGGGAGGCGCTGCTGGAGCTTTCGGAGGTCCCGTCCGACGTGGAGGTGGAGCGCGTCCTGTCCCGGGCGGTCGGGAAGGTGTCCGGCCTGACCCCGGACGCGGCCGCCTGGTACCTCGAACGCGAAGGTCTCCGCCTGACCCGGGTGGTGGGCTCGAGCCCCGGAGGGCTGCTGACCGGGGAGCATCCGCTTCCCGAATGGGCAGCGCTTCCTCGCGAAGGCGTGGTCCAGACCGTCGATACGGAATGGTTCGGAGCGGTCTATCCCCATCCCGACGGAAGACGGGCGGCGGTGGTACTGGCCCCCCTGACCCCCCTGCTCCAGGCGGCGGCCCGGGAAGAGGGCCTCTCCGTTCTCGATCTGTGGACGCTGTACGTCGGCGGTGAGGACGCCGATCCGGTGACTCCCCGGGGGTTTTCGGATCAGGACCGTCCCGCCTTCGCCATCCCCTGGCTCG
Source organism: Vicinamibacteraceae bacterium (assembly GCA_012271265.1). Classification (GTDB taxonomy): domain Bacteria; phylum Acidobacteriota; class Vicinamibacteria; order Marinacidobacterales; family Marinacidobacteraceae; genus JAAXGQ01. The sequence goes on along the minus strand of JAAXGQ010000113.1, from coordinate 3,199 downwards.
AGACGCTGCTGCTCGAGGCCGCGCCCTGGGACCCTGGACTCGGCGGCGGCACCGTTCTGCTTCGGTTCGGGTTCAACCCCATCCGGCTGCTGGAAGGAGCCGCATCCACGCTGTCCGATCCGTTCGCGATCAATCCGTCCCTCGGGAGCAGTCTGCTCCTCGCACTGGCCGTGCTCGGCATCGTGTTCCTGGGTTTCTGGATCGGCGCCTTCACGATGGGCTTTCGCATCGCGCGCTCGATCACCCGTTCCGTGGAAACGTTGAGCCGGGGAACCGATCGGGTGCGCAGCGGCGACTTCGGTCACGCCGTCCGCGTCCGGTCGAAGGACCAGTTGGGGGAGCTGGCGCACTCGTTCAACATCATGACCGCCAAGATCGCGGACGACATGCAGCGGCTTCGTCGGGCCACGCGTCTCGAACAGGAAATGGAGACCGCCCGCCAGTCCCAGGCGCGTCTCCTGCCCCCCGAGGGCGCCGTGTCCGTCCCCGGCTTCTCCGTCGCGGCGGTCTGTCGACCGGCGGCCGAAGTAGGGGGCGACTATTACGACCTGATTCCGCTGGGACCCCACCGCCTGGGGGTCGTCATCGCCGACGTCTCCGGGACCGGAGCCCGCGCCGCCTTCACCATGGCGGAGTTGAAGGGGCTCATTCTGGGGCTCAGCCGAATCCACCACTCACCACGACGGGTCCTCATCGAAGCGAATCGGGTGCTCTACGAGACGCTCGATTCCCGGACCTTCATCACGATTACCTACGCCATTTTCGATTCCGATTCGGGAACGGTGACCTTCGCCCGCGCCGGGCACAGCCCGACTCTCCGCCTGCGGCAGATTCCCGGCGGCGTGTGCTCCGAGGCGCTCGCCCCGCCGGGCCTCGGGCTGGCATTCGACGGTGGGTCGGTCTTCGACAGCACGATCGAAGAGGCGTCCCGGCCCCTCGGCGCCGGCGAAGTGTGGCTGTTCTTCACGGACGGCGTATCCGAAGCAATGAACGCACAATCCGACATGTTTGGCGAGGAGCGGCTGATGCGGCTTCTCGAAGACCACCACCTTCTGCCGCCCGCGGACCTGCAGCGGCGCGTGGAAGACGAGGTGCTCCGGTTCACCGGAAACCGGAACCACGCCGACGACCTCACCATGGTCCTGGTGAAGGTGGCCTGAGGTGGCCCGACACCGCAGAAGAAGGCGGCGGGCCGCCGCCCCCACCCACCGCCCGGTCGAAGAGGTCGCCGGGGCGCTGGGCTACCGGTTCCGGGAACTTCACCTCCTGGAGGAGGCCCTCACGCACGGCTCGTACAGCGACGGCCGCGAAGGCGCCGACTACGAGCGCCTGGAGTTCCTCGGGGACGCGGCGCTGGGCCTGGTCGTCACCGAGGCGATGCACTTTCAGCGGCCCGGGTGGAGCGGCCAGCAGCGGCAGGAGACGAAGTCGGACCTGGTCAGCAACCAGTCCCTGGCCCGGGCCGCCCGGGCGCTGTCGCTGGACCGGGGCATCCGGGTGGGAGCCGGGCGCCAGGTCGGCGCCGCCCTGCGCTCCTCCGACCGGATTCTCGCCAACGTGTTCGAGGCGGTGCTGGGGGCGGCCTACCTCGACGGTGGCGTCCAGGCGGCGCGGATGGTCATTGGCCCGGCTATCGCGGCTCCGCTGCGGCGGCGCGGGCTTGACCCCGCCGCCGCGTCGATGCGCACGCGAGGGGCGTTCGCGCGGGTGCTGGCTCGGGTCCGCGGCGCCGCCGCCCGGACCCTGCGCCGCCTCCTGCTGCTGCGTGGGCCGGAGGAACGGGGAATCGGATACACGTTTGCCCGCCCCGGCCTGCTCCGGGCGGCGCTGGCGGCGGGACACCGGGCCGGGAACCGGGGCCTCCGCCCCGGCGATCGCCGTGAGATCGAGGCCCTGCGGTTTCTCGGCCGCGACGTCATCCATCTGGCCGTGACCGAAGCGCTGCATGACCGGTTTCCCGAGTGGGATGAAGGCCGCATGACCCTCGCGCGGATGCGGCTGAAGGAGCCCGCATTCATGGAGCGCCTCAGTCACGCCTGGTCCCTGGGGGGTGGGAAGGAAGCCGCCGGCGTCGCCGAGGCGGTCCTGGGTTCTCTCTATCTGGATGGCCGGCTCCCGGCGGCCCGGAGGGCCCTCGCGGATCTGCTGGACGGGGCGTTCCTCGACCTCGAGGATCTGAAGGACCCCGACCTGCAGCTCCTCGATCCCAAGACCCGTCTCCAGAACCGGCTGGCTCAGCAAGGCCGGGAGCCTCCCCGCTACGAGGTGCGGAAGGGAGGTCGGAACCGGGGCGCGATTGTGGTCAACCTCCGGCTCGATGGACGCGTCATCGAGACCGGGCGCGGACGCAGCCTCAAGGAAGCCGAGAAGAACGCCGCCCGGCGGGTCTTCGCCCGGCTCTATGAGCGGCCGCCGAAGCGGCGGCGCCGCCGAGGGGCGCGGTCCCGAGGTCCGGCCCCGCCGCCGTCCCGGCAGAAGCCGCCGCCGGCTTCGCAGACCAGGCCGAAGCAAGGGAAGAAGCGCCCAGCCGCCCCCGGTCCCACGGACAACCCGAAGGGAGCGCTTCAGGAACTCCTGGTCAAGAAGGAACGCCGCCTGCCGGTGTACCGGGTGATCTCCGAGTCCGGTCCGGAACACGACAAGACCTTCGTCGTCGCGGTCCTCGTCGGGGGGCGGCGCCTCGGCAAGGGCTCGGGGCCGAGCAAGCGCAAGGCGGAAGCCAGCGCCGCCGAGGCAGCGCTGGCCGCAGGCGTCTGACGCTGGACCCGCCACCCCCCCGCGAGCACCGGCGC
>JAAXGQ010000113.1:0-319 GCA_012271265.1 Vicinamibacteraceae bacterium | reverse complement strand
CCGGCGCTCCATGGGGCCGGTGAGGACACCGGCGCTCCCGCCGACCGCGCCGCAACGGACCGACGCACCGTGGGCCGGTGAGGACACCGGCGCTCCAGAACTGGCCCGCCCTGACCCATGGAGCGCCGGCGTCCTCGCCGGCCTGCGCCGCACCGTCGGCCCCTTGGGCAGTCTCCTGCCGACCGTTCCGCACCGGACCGACGCACCGTGGGCCGGTGAGGACACCGGCGCTCCAGAACTGGCCCGCCCTGACCCATGGAGCGCCGGCCCCATGGAGCGCCGGCGTCCTCGCCGGCCACCGCACCGGGAGCACCGGCGC
>JAAXGQ010000112.1 GCA_012271265.1 Vicinamibacteraceae bacterium | reverse complement strand
AGGCGCTCGCCGCCGTGCTCGGCGGAACCCAGTCCCTGCACACGAACGCGCTGGACGAGGCGCTCGGGCTGCCCACCGAGGAGACCGCGGAGCTCGCTCTACGCACCCAACAGGTCATCGCTTTCGAGAGCGGTGTGGCCGCGACCGTGGATCCTCTCGGCGGCGCATGGGCCATCGAAGCGCTGACCGACCGGATCGAGGTGGACGCACTGTCCTGGATCGAGCAGGTGGACCGGCTGGGAGGGGCGGTGGCAGCCACGGAAACCGGCTTCGTGAAGGCGCGCATCGAGGAAGCCGCCTACGACTACCAGCAGGACCTGGAAGCCGGCCGCGAGATCGTGGTCGGAGTGAATGGTTTCCGGAAGGACAACGCGAGCCGCGCCGAGCCTTTCCGCCTGGATCCTCGCGCGGAGCGGGAACAGGTGGCTTCGGTGCGGCGGGTGCGGGAGAGCCGGGACGCGGAGGCGGTTGCGATCGCGCTCGGCGCGGTGCGACGGGCTGCCGTCGGAGGCGGCAACCTGATGCCGCCGATCCTCGACGCCGTCCTCGTCCATGCCACCGTGGGAGAGATCAGCGACGTCCTGCGCGAAGTCTTCGGCGAACACCGCGGCGGCTGAGCCGGTCTTTCGTGGACCCGGTCGACGCTGCCCTGGCGGCCCCCGGTTATCCGGAGTTCCGGGCAAGGCTCCGGGAGAGCGGTTGCCGGCGCTGCCGCCTGGCTCGGGGCCGGACCCGGATCGTGGTGGATCGGGGAAATCCGGACGCCCCGGTGCTGGCCGTCGGTGAGGCGCCGGGTGCGGCCGAGGATGCTTCCGGCGTGGCGTTCCGTGGCCGGGCGGGGCAGGTGCTCGACGGCCTGCTCCGGGGAGCCGGGCTTTCTCCGGACCGTGACCTCCTCATCGTGAACGTGGTCAAGTGCCGGCCGCCGGCCAACCGGACACCCCGATGGGACGAAGTCGAGGCGTGCCGGCCATTACTTCGCCGGCAGCTCGCGCTGTCACCGGCCGAAACGATCCTCGTGCTCGGGGCCACCGCGCTCCGTCGCCTGGACCCGGCCCGGGCGCGAAGGCCCCTCGGCCCCCAGGTCGGAGGTTCCTTCTGTTTGCCGGACTACCCCGGACGCCGGTTCCTCATCCTCTACCACCCGGCGGCGCTCCTTTACAACGCCTCCCTCCGTCCCGCCGCCGAACGCCACTTCCGCGCCCTCGCCGACTCCGTCCGCAACCCCACGGGAACGGCATAGGGGAGATCGTGAGTCGAAGAGGCGGGGGCGCCGGAGGTCGCGGAGGACGCGCCAGTCCCAGGACCTGCGGGTTTCGGGGGGGAGGCTGCCGGTGCGGCGAAACCAGCGCCGCAGCAGCGCTGCGGTCTTCGCATTCACGTAGCCTCCCCCGGCGAGCGCCTCCTCGCCTTCCCCCCACGCCGCGGCGAGGCGGGCAAAGAGCTCATCGCGAACATCCTTGGCCACAACGCTGGCGGCGGCGACCGCCACGTGCACCGACTCGCCGTCGTTGACTGCTTCGAGACCGGGAAACCGGTTCGCGAGCGGCCCGAAGATCCGCTCTCCGTCGGCCACGATCCGGTCCACAGCCCCCAATTCCTCCAGGATCTCGCCCGCCATCCGCCGCTCCAGGGCGTTCAGCAGGCCGCCTTCGACGTGATGATCCACCTCGCCGGCGTGCGCGATCCTGACGGCCACCCCGGCCGCCAGCCGGCGAACGTGTCCGGCCAGCTCCCGGCGCCGGCCTCGGGCCCGCTTGCCGGCTCCGTAGCACTTTGAGTCACGGACGCCGCGACGGGTCAACGCCCCGGCCTTCCGCACGTCGAGCGCGACCCCCGCCACCACGAGGGGTCCGATCGCCGCGCCGCGCCCGGCCTCGTCGAGACCCAGCACCGTTCGCACCGGGGGGAGGGAGGAAGGCACGGCAGGAATTAGAGTTAACCCCGCGTATGGGACCAGAAGCCCGCGGCGCCGGACGCTACAACGCGGTCGTCATCGGAGCCGGCACGGCCGGCCTGGTGACGGCCGCCGGCACGGCGGGCCTCGGCGGCCGGGTTGCGCTGATCGAGGCGCGGGAGATGGGCGGAGACTGCCTCAACTACGGCTGCGTGCCATCCAAGGCCCTCGTCTCGACGTCAAAGCTGATTCAGAAGATCCGGCGCGCCGAACACCACGGCCTCGACGCGATGACCCCGCAATTCCGCTTTGAACGGGTCTTCGAACACATGCGCGAACGGCGCGCCGCGATCGCGCCGAACGACTCGGTCGAGCGTTTCACCGGCCTCGGCGTGGACGTGTTCGAGGCGCGCGCCCGCTTCGTCAGCCCCGACGAAGTGGAGCTCGACGACGGGACCCGGCTTTCCGGCCGCCATTTCGTCATCGCCACCGGAACCCGTCCCTGGATTCCCCCGATTCCGGGCGTCGGGTCGGTGCCGTATCTCACCAACGAGACCTTCTTCGACACCCAGGACACCGCGCCGGAATCCCTCCTCGTCCTCGGCGGCGGACCGATCGGCTGCGAGATGGGCCAGGTGATGGGGCGGCTCGGGGTCGAGGTGACGATCATCACCGACGTGAAGCGTCTCCTGCCCCGGGACGATCACGAAGCCTCCGCCGTCGTGGAGGAGGTCTTCCGCGAGGACGGCGTCGATGTCGTCGCCGGATGCCGGGTGGAGTCCTTCACCCGCTCCGCGTCGGGAGGGGTCCGCGCCGAAGTCGCGACGCCGGACGGAACACGGACGTTCGAGGGCGAGCGCCTCCTGATCGCCACCGGGCGCCAGCCCAACGTCGAGGACCTCGGGCTGGAGGAGGCGGGAGTGACGTTCTCCCCGAAGCGCGGGGTGCCGGTGGACGCCGCCATGCGAACGAACGTGCGTCACATCTACGCCTGCGGCGATGTCGCCGGCCCCTACCGCTTTACCCACACCGCCGACTACCAGGCGCGGCTGGTGGTGCGGAACATTCTGCTGCCGCCGCCGGCGCCCCGGGCGCGCGCCGACTACTCCCATGTCCCCTGGGTGACCTATGTGGATCCCGAGGTGGCGCACTTCGGTCTGCGCGAACGGGACGCCGAGGCCGAAGGCATCGCGGTGGACGTGCACCGCCACGACAACGCGGAACTCGATCGCGCCATCACGGAATCCGCGCCGCGCGGTTTCGTGAAGGTGCTCACCGAAAGCGGCAGGGACCGCATCGTGGGAGCGACCGTGGTGGCCCCCCGAGCCGGAGAGATCCTCCACGAGATCATGGTGGCGGCGCGCCACAAGGTCGGGCTGGCTTCCCTCTCGGGAACGATTCACGGGTATCCCACCTGGGCACAGGCCGCCCAGCGCACCGCCGACGCTTACCAGCGGACGCGGCTGACGCCCCGGGCGAAGGCCATCTTCTCGTGGCTCTACCGGAAGCGGCGATGAAGCGGGCCCTGCAGGTCGGCGCCGTCGTGGCACTGCTCGCCGCTCTGCTGGTGGTTTTCCCGATCGGAGACTGGATCCGGGCGGGTGCAGAACAGGCCCGGGGCATGGGCGCGGCCGGCATCCTGGTGTTCGCCGCTCTGTATGCAGTCGCCACGGTGTTCGCTGTGCCCGGCTCGGCGCTCAGCCTGATCGCCGGCGGCGCCTTCGGGGTCGCTGCCGGCACGTTGGCCGTCTGGCTCGGCGCCACGACCGGCCTGGCTCTCGCCTTTCTCGCGGCACGCCGGATCGCCCGCGATCGGGTCGCAAAGTGGCTTGCCGGGAAGCCCTCGTTCGCCGCCGTGGACCGTGCCGTCGCGAGGGAGGGCTGGAAGATCGTCTTCCTGACGCGGCTCACTCCGGTCCTTCCCTTCACCGTCCTCAACTACAGCTACGGGTTGACCGGCGTGGGCTTCCCGGCCTACCTGATCGCCTCGGCGATCGGCATCCTGCCCGGTTCCCTGCTCTACATCTATCTCGGCAGCAGCGTCGCCGAGACGGTGGCCGGCCAGGCGGACCGACTCGAACTGGCCTTCCGCACGCTCGGGCTGGCCGCGGCGATTCTGGTCACGGTGCTGATTACCCGAATCGCGCGGCGCGCGCTTCGAGAAGCCGGGGTCGCCTCCGGAGACGAGCGATCCAGGGAATGACGAACACCGCCTTGCGCCTCTTCGGGGCGGTCCTCGCCGCCCTTCTGGTGAACGCCGGCTATCTGCTCGCCGCGCGGGAGGCCACGCTTCTCAACGCTTCGCAGATCCTGCTGCATCCGCTGCTCGGAATCGCCGCGCTCAAGCTGGCTCTTTTCTTCCGGAAACGGCTCGCCGTCACCCTCGCCGGGGATCCGCTGGGACCCTGGTTCCTCGCCTCGGGGGCCGGGCTTGCGCTGACCGGGATCGCTCTCCTCTTCCTCGGCGCCACCCCGGCGACCGGGTTCCTGCTCACCCTGCACCTCGCCGCCGCGGCGCTCCTCGGCGTGCTTCTCGCGTGGCGCCGCCTGCTGGCCGCGCCCCTCCTGCTCGCCGCCGCCATCGCCGTCGGAGGCCTCGCGAGGCCGCTCATGCCCTCCCGGGACGCCCCTCTGAACGCGTCGCTGCCCCCGGCGACGATGTCCGGAGAGGCGATGGGCGGCTCGACCGGTCCGTTCTTCCCCTCGGCAGCGCGAACGGCTCACGGCGGGCTGATCCCGGAGGAGTTCTTCCTGGGCAGCGACCAGTGCGGGCGCTGTCACGGCGACATCACCGCACAGTGGGAGGACTCGGCCCATCGGTTCGCGTCGTTCAACAATCCCTGGTACCGGCGGTCCGTGGAGTACATGCAGGATGTGGTCGGCGTCACCCCCTCGAAGTGGTGCGCCGGCTGCCACGATCACGCCCTCCTCTTCAGCGGGCTCATGGATTTCCCGGTGGCGGAGATCGTGGACCGACCCTCCGCCTCGGCGGGGCTCGCGTGCGTCTCCTGCCATTCCGTGACCCGCGTGGCTGACACGATGGGAAACGCGGGGTTCGAGATCGAGTATCCGGCAATGCACGATCTTGCCGCCTCCGAGGAGCCGATCGTGCGCTGGCTGCACGACCTCGTGATCCATCTCGATCCCGAGCCGCACCGGCGCGCCTTCCTGAAGCCGCTTCACACCGGCGACAGTTCGGCGTTCTGTTCGAGTTGCCACAAGGTGCACCTCGACGAGCCGGTGAATCACTACCGCTGGCTGCGCGGTTTCAACAGCTACGACAACTGGCAGGCGAGCGGGGTCTCCGGCGCGGGCGCCCGTTCCTTCTACTACCCCGAGGAGCCCCGCACCTGCGCCGATTGCCACATGCCCAAGGTGGCCGGCGAGGATCCCGCCGCTCCCGGCGGTCTGGTCCGTTCCCACCGGTTCGCGGCCGCAAACACGGCCCTTCCGACCCATTTCGGACGCGACGAGCAACTCCAGGCGGTACGTGACTTTCTGCGCGCCGGCCAGGTCACGGTCGACATCTTCGGTCTGGTCCGGGGCGGCCCGGGAGCGGGCATGGAGGAGACCGAAGGACGCGCTGCGGATGCCCTGGCCCTCGCCTCGACCTTCGCCGTGGGAGAGGAAGCCGCGGTGACGCCGGGCCGCCGGGGCCCGGCCGGACCTCCCGGCGAACTCCACGCCCCTCTCGACGACGCGCTGCCGGCACTCGTCCCGGGCGAGACCGTGCGGTTCGACGTGGTGGTCCGCACTCGCGGCGTCGGGCACTTCTTCCCCAGCGGGACGGTGGACGCGCAGGAGGCCTGGCTTGAATTCCACGCGGAGGACGCGGACGGCCGCACCTTCTTCTGGAGCGGCTTCACCGGCGACGGCCACGGCGGCCCGGACCGCGGGCCCGGGGACGCGGCCGTCGATCCTTCCGCCCATTTCTTCCGCTCGCTGCTCCTCGACGGCCGGGGGAACCGGATCAACCGGCGCAACGCGTGGGCGGCGCGCAGCGCGCTCTACATCTCCCAGATTCCGCCCGGCGCCGCCCACACCGTGCGCTATCGGGTCCGGGTGCCCGAGGATGCCCGCGGGCCGGTGCGCCTGACGGCCCGCCTGAACTACCGCAAGTTCGACTGGTGGCATACCCAGTGGACGTTCCGGGGCCGGGTGGCGGCGGAGGGCGAAGTCAGCCCGGACTTCGATGACCGTCAGGTCTCCTTCGACCCCGCAATCGAGGCGCCCGCGATTCCGATCGTGGTCATGGCGGACGCCACCGTCTCCCTGCCGGTCCAGGCCCGCTCCTCCCCCGATGGCTCCCCGCCGCCCGCCTCGACCGGGACCGATGAGATCCAGGCGCTCCGTTTCAACGACTACGGCATCGGACTCTTTCTCGCCGGCGACCTCCGCGCCGCCGAGTCCGCCTTTGCCGAGGTGTCGCGGCTCGATCCCGACTTCGCGGACGGTCCGGTGAACGTGGCCCGGGTGCGCCTGGCCGAAGGGGACCCCGACGGCGCCCTCGCGGCCCTGGAAACGGCTCTCGAACTGTCCCCCGCCCTGCCCCGCGCCCTTTTCTTTCGGGCGATGGCGAAGAAGGCGCTCGGAGAGTACGAATCGGCCCTCGACGACCTCCACCGGGTGCAGGACTCCTATCCCCGCGACCGGGTGGTGAACAACCAGGTGGGCCGGCTGCTGTTCCTGCAGCGGGAGTACGCGGAGGCAACGCAGGTCCTCGAGAAGACCCTGCGGATCGATCCCGAGGACCTCGAAGCGCACTACAACCTGATGCTGGCCTTCCAGGGTCTCCGCGACAGCGAGCGCGCCGCCCGCCACCGCGAGCTGTACCTGCGCTTCAAGGCAGACGAATCGGCTCAGGCGGTCACCGGGCCCTACCGGCGGGCGAATCCGGACGACAACAACATGCGCCTCGCCATTCACGAACACCACAGCGGGGTTTCCGGGGAGGGTGGTCGCTGATGAAGTTCCCTGATCGCCAGCGCTACGGAAATCGCCTGGCAGGCCGCGTGTTGCTCGCGGCCAGGGAGTCCGGACCCGCCGGGAAGCGCGCCCCGACC
>JAAXGQ010000002.1 GCA_012271265.1 Vicinamibacteraceae bacterium | reverse complement strand
TACGACGGATCGCCGGTGAGTTCCGGACTCCAGCAGGTCGTGCTGATCTATCCGGGGATGCTCGATCCGCTCGCGGGGTCCCCCGCCGAATTCACGCCGCTCCTCCGCAGCGGGGACCTCTCCGGGGTGTTCTCCTACTTCGACCTGGTCCAGCGCAACTTCCTCGGAACGTCGCTGAACCCCAACCTGCCGCATCGCCCCGATCCGGCCCAGTACGTTGTCGCTGCGGAGGCGCGCACCTTCCGTCCGGAGCCGGTGGAAGGCGAGGAGCCGCCGCCGGAGGCCGCGGGGTGGGCGGACGAGACCCGCGTCATCGCGGTGGCGGACCTGGACTTCATCTCGGAGCAGTTCTTCGAGTTGCGGCGCATCGGGCCGCCGAACATGAACTTCGACAACGTGTCCTTCTTCCTGAACGCGATGGACACCCTCGTCGGCGACGAGTCGTTCGTGGCGCTCCGCAACCGGCGGGTAAGGCACCGGACGCTCGAGGCGGTCGAGTCCCGGGTGCGGGAGTTCCAGGAGCAGCGCGCTGCGGAGGAAGATGACGCCGAGCGCAGCGCGGATGAAGCCCTGCGACAGGCCCAGGAGCGGCTCGACCGCCGGGTGGCCGCCGTCCGCGAACGCGATGATCTCGACGAGCAGGCCAAGCAGATCATGGCCCGCAACCTCGAAGAAGTGGAGAACCGGCGGTTCCAGGTGCTCGAGGCGAACATCAACGCCGGAAAGGACCAGGAGATCCGGGCCAGCGAGGAACGGATGGAGGCGCAGGTGCGGCGGATCCAGAGCGGCATCCGATCTGCGGCGGTGCTGCTGCCACCCATCCCGGTGTTCCTGCTGGGCGTCTGGACCTTCCTGCGCCGCCGCCGGGCCGAAGCCGAAGGGGCTGCGGCCGCCCGCCGGCTCCGCCAGCAATGAGCGCCGGCCCGACCCGGACCAAGGAGGACGACAAGACCATGGCGAACGTGACCGAGCCGACCGCCGCCGCGCCCGACCGGCCGGAACTGCGGCGCACGCAGACGATCGCGGGCGCCGCGCTGCTTCTCGTGGTGGTGGCGGCGGTGAGCGCTCCGCGAAACCCCGAGCCCGGCGACTTCGTGGACGTGGGCGAGCGGTTCTTTCCGAACTTCGAGGACCCTGCCGAGGCCATGTCGCTCGAAGTCATCGAGTACGACCCCGAAACCGCCGAGGCGATTCCGTTCCGGGTGCAGAACGCGGCCGGCATCTGGACCATTCCCAGCCATCACGACTATCCCGCCGACGGAGCGGACCGCCTGGCGCAGACGGCCGCCGGGATCCTGCTGCTGGAGAAGGACGACTTCCGCTCCGAGAATGTCGCCGACCACGCGGCGCTGGGCGTCGTCGACCCCCTCGATGACGCGGCCGTATCGCTCGTCGGCCGGGGCCGGCGGGTCACGGTCAAGGCGTCGGGAGACCGCGTGCTCGCCGATCTGATCATCGGGAACGCGGTGGAGGGCCGCGAGGGCTCGTATTTCGTCCGCATCCCCGAACAGAAACGGGTCTACGTCTCCCGGCTCGGCGTCGAGGTCTCGACGAACTTCGCCGACTGGATCGAGCGGGACCTGCTGCTCATGGACCAGGACCGGGTGGATCGGGCGGTTCTCGAGGACTACTCGATCAACGAGCGGACGCTGCGCGTCGACCGTCGGGGCCGGCTGGCCCTCGGTCAGGAGGATGGGGAGTGGACCATCGAGGGGCTCGGCGCCGGCGAGGAACCGGACTCCTTCGAGGTCCGCGAGATGATCCGCGCCGCCTCCGAACTGGAGATCGTCGGAGTGCGCCCCAAACCGGCCGGAATCGCCGGCACGCTGACCGGGGATGTCGCCGCCATCTCGAACTCCGACATTCTCTCCCTGCAGACCCGGGGCTACTACCTGACCCAGGGCGGCAGCCTGCTCTCGAATGAGGGCGAGGTGCAACTCGAGACCGATCAGGGGATCCGCTACACCCTGCGGTTCGGCGAGGTCCTCTACGGACGCGGGGAAGCGGTGAGCGCCGGGACGCCGGACGCGGGCGCCGGTCCCGCCGGGGCCGGGGCCGGCGAGCCGGCGGAGAATCGCTACCTGTTCGTCACCGCGGAGTTCCTGCCGTCACGGTTTCCCGAGCCGCCCGCCCCTCCGAACCGGGACTACCTCGAAAAAGGGTCTGACGAACTGACCGACGAGGACCGGAACAACCGCGACCTGGCGCGCGACTGGGATGCGTGGCAGGACAACGTGGAGCGGGGCCGCGAGCTCGAGGAGACGCTGACGCGGCGCTTCGCTGGCTGGTACTACGTGATCTCGCAGGAGAGCTTCGAGAACATCCGCAAGACCCGGGACGACCTGGTCCGCGACGCGAGCTGACCTCACTCACCGGGAGCGCCGGCGGGGGCGCTCCCGGCAGCGTCGGTTGGCGCTGCGGTCATCCGGCGAGGGTGACCACGATCAACAGGTTGCGGGGCCGGGACGCCGCCACGTAGCGGTGCTGCGGGGTGATGTGCTCCCCGCCAGGCAGCAGGAGCAGGATGACGACGTCGCTTTCGAGTCCCTTGAAGCGGTGGAGGGTCTCGAACACGACCCGACGCCTCCGGGACCGACCGGATCCCGGGCCGTCCCGCTCTTCCAGGCCGACCAGCTCGAAACCGCCCACCCGTCTGTCGGCCCGGAACGGAGAGCGCGCGAACGTGTGGGTCGAGACGATGACGATGTCGCCGGGATCCACCCCGCGGCGCACCAGGCTCCGCAGCCGGCTGGCAACCTTTGCGACCACCTGCGCCTCGCTCCGGCAGACGATCTGCCGCACCTTCTCCCCTTCGGGCGCGTGCTCCCACAGCTCCGCTTCGTCCTCGACGATCGCAGCCGCGTAGCGGGTGATCTGTTTCGTGTTGCGGCAGTTGCGCAGGAGGCGGAAAGGGAGCACCTGCATCGCCGCCGGCGGCCCGCCGCCGTAGATGCACTGGTTGGGGTCGTAGAAGGCATACAGCGTGCCCTCCCGGCCCTTCCGCAGCGCATCGTCGAGGCAGTCCCACCACCCGGGGAAGAAGTCCTGCCCCTCGTCCACCACGATGGCGTCGTAGCGCTCGCCGGGCAGCTGTTCCAGCGCCTCCAGGAGTTGGAGCGGCAGGTCGTCCTGGAAGAAGCGCTGCCGCGCCGCCGACCCCGCGGGGACGTCGTTCGAGACCCCGGCCATTTTCGTCAGCCGCCAGCAGAGGCCGTGGAACGTCTCGACCTCGAATCCGTCGGCCCGCCGCTGGAGTTCCTGCGCCAGCGGGACGTTGAAGCACAGCAGGAGCACCCGCTTGCCGATCAGCGCCAGACGCCGGGCCTTCTCCATCGCCAGCACCGTCTTTCCGGTTCCGGCGGCGCCCTCGATCGCCACGCGGTTGTGCGCGGCCAGACTCTCCAGCACCCGCTTCTGCTCTTCGGTGAGCCGCTGGAGCCGTTCGTTCTCATCACTGAACTGAACGGCCAGGTCCGAAGCCGGCGGCCGCCGCTCCCGCAGCGCGGCAACGAGCGCCTTCACCCCGTTCGGGCCCGGGGCCTTTCCCCGCCGGCCGAAGAATCGGAAGACGCGATCCACCCCGCACCGGCGTCGGCCAAGATCGGCGCGATCCACGATGATCTCCCGCCGAAGACCGGGCCCCATGTCGCCCTGACATTCCATGTCCGGGAACACGACCCCCCAGCAGTAATGGCACTCGAAGCCCTTGTGGCCGAACCTCGGGGAGTCCTCCCAGTACCGGGCCAGCGCGTGGATGCCGGTTTGCGCCTGCCTCCCCGGATCCTTGATTCGATGCAGGTCGTTCTTCCGGTCCAACGAGAACCAGCCTTTCGTGTCGCGGCCGATGCGCCCCCCCTT
>JAAXGQ010000111.1 GCA_012271265.1 Vicinamibacteraceae bacterium | reverse complement strand
CCTGCGGCGCAGACTCCTAGGTCTGGTGGCCGCCTGGGGACGCACTCCCGGAGCCCGACGAAACCGGGCGCCGGCGCAGCAGTCCGTGGCGCTTCATCTTTTCGTGAAGCGTCGTGGGATTCACCTGGAGTCGCGCCGCCGCCCGCTTCTGGTTGCCTCCGGTGCGGCGGAGGGCCCGCTGGATCAGCGAGCGCTCGATGCCGGCCAGGATCTGCTTGAGCGGACGGTGATCGAGCCGGGCCGGAGCCGCCGGGGGCGCATCGGGCGGCGAACAGACCGCATCCGGAAGCACCGATCCGGCGAATCGGCTCACCGCCGCCGTCGCCACCGCCCGTTCGATCCACATCCGCAACTCGGCGGTGTTTCCAGGCCAGTCATGCGCGCTGTAGGCCTCGACCGTGGTCGGGGAAATGCCGTACGGCCCCACGCCCGCCGACCGGCAGGCGCGGGACAGGAAATGGAGGGCGAGCGCCGGCACGTCTTCCCGTCGTTCCCGGAGCGGCGGTATCCGGATGGTCAGCCCGGACAGCCGCCGCAACAACCGCCCGCGGAAGGCCCGGGCGCGGACCTGGCCGGAGACCCCCGGGTCGGCTGAGACGAGCAGACGAAACGGCGGCGCGCGGCGGACCGCGTCATGGAGGACCGCCTGGTCCGGGCCCCCGAGGCGCTCCGCCCCGCTCAGGTAGACGCTCCCCGGCCGGGCGCGCCGGATGGCTGCCCCCGGATCTCCGACTGCCCGCCGCAGGGCGGCCAGGACCGCTCCGAGTTCCCCGGCCGGCAGACTCCCCGCCTTCAGCGGCAGGAAGGCCATCGACGACTGGCGCCCAAGGCGGTGGATCAGCTCCGCCGCCAGCTTTCGCCCCGTCCCCGGCTCCCCCAGGATGAAGACCGGCCCGGTAGAGAACGCCGCCGTCGTGATTGCGCTGCGGATGCCGGCAGAGGCGCCGGAACAGCCCACCCAGTCCTCGAGCCGGGTGGCGGCCCGCAGCTCCTGCCGGAGCGTCCGGTTCTCCAGCAGCAGGTTCCGGGTGCTGATCGCGGATTCGAGCCCGCGCAGCAGCCGTTCGCGGGTGACGGGCGCGGCGACGAACCTCGGACGGATGGAGGTGCGTCCATGGAAGCGCCGGGGCGGGGCGCCGGGACGCGCGAGGGCCAGGAGCGCAGCGTCCGGGCAGGCCTCGGCGAGGGCAGCCAGTCCGTCCGTCCCGGTTTCTTCCGGAAGGGCGGCGAGGTCCACGACAATCACGGACGCGCCCGCGAGCTGATCGGTCGCCTCGCCGGGGGCGAGCCGGTCCAGCCGCACCACCTGCCACCCGTCCTCCACGAGAAAGCGGGCCCCCGCCTCTGCGGGCTGCCCGGCGCCGATGACGGCGACAGTCTCCCGGTCTGCACCGGGCGCCGGTAACGGCAACAAGGCGTCAGGAGATACGGAAACGGGACACCGGAAGCGCCCCGCCCGATCCGACCCCCACGACCGGAGGTACGGGACTCTGCCCCGGACTAACGATTCCCGCGCGAATTCGTTCCGCTTCCGGCGACTTCACGAAGGAACCACGCATGCACCCGCGTGTCCTCGGTGAGCTCCGGGTGGAACGTCGAAGCCAACACCCTTCCCTGCTGCACCAGCGCCGCGTGGCCGCGCCAGGAGGCCAGCACCCGAACGTCCGGGCCCACGGCGGTGATCACCGGGCCTCGGATCATGACCAGGGGAAGAGGCGGCTCTCCGAGCGCCGGACAGGGGATCTCGCCCAGGTGGCTGTCGATCTGCCGCCCGTACCCGTTCCGGCGAATCCGGACGTCGAGCAGCCCGAAGGAATCCTGGGCCGGGTTCTCCACTTCGGAAGCCAGGAGAATCGCTCCGGCGCAGGTGCCGTAGAGCGCCCCGCCCGCCCGGTGGAAGTCCAGGATCGGGTCGAAGAAGTCCTCTTCCTTGAGGAGCTTGAGCATGGTGGAACTCTCGCCGCCCGGGATGATGAGTCCGTCCAGACCGGGAAGACCGGAGGCTTTCCGGACCTCCACCGATGGCGCGCCGAGCCGCGCCAGGGTCTTGCGATGCAGCGCGAAGTCGCCCTGGAGGGCCAGCACGCCGATGCGCGGCTGCACCGTCGGGAGCATCACGTCAGAAAGCGGTCCCGGTCGGCAGAGAGCCGGCGGCGCCGCGTCAGTTGCCGCGATACTGCATCAACTGGTCTTCGGGGAGCGTGGCGGTGTCGAGCCCGGGCATCGCATCGCCGAGACCGCGCGAGATCTCCACCAGCGCCTCGGGATCCTCGCAGTGCGTCACCGCCTTCACGATCGCCCGGGCCCGAGGCGGCGGGTCCGTGGACTTGAAGATGCCGGATCCCACGAAGACCGATTCGGCGCCGAGCTGCATGCAGAGCGCGGCGTCGGCCGGCGTCGCGATGCCCCCCGCGGCGAAGTTGGGAACCGGGAGCTTGCCGCTCCGCGCCACCATGCGGACGAGTTCGAAGGGCGCCTGCAGGTTCTTCGACTCGCTCATCAACTCGTCGTCGCTGAGCACCGTGAGCCGACGGATCGCGTTGTGCACGCTGCGCAGGTGGCGCACCGCCTCGACGATGTCGCCGGAACCGGCTTCGCCCTTGGTGCGGATCAGCGCCGCGCCCTCACCGATCCGCCGCAGGGCCTCGCCGAGGTTCCGGCAGCCGCACACAAAGGGGACGGCGAATGCGTGCTTGTCGATGTGGTTTTCCTCGTCGGCGGGGGTGAGCACCTCGCTCTCGTCGATGTAGTCGACCCCCATCGCCTGGAGGATCTGCGCCTCGACGAAGTGGCCGATGCGGACCTTGGCCATGACCGGGATGCTCACCGCCTTCATGATCTCTTCGATCTTCTGAGGCAGGGACATCCGGGCCACGCCGCCGTCCTTGCGGATGTCGGCGGGGACACGCTCGAGCGCCATGACGCTCACCGCGCCGGCGTCCTCGGCGATCTTCGCCTGCTCCGCGTTGGTGACGTCCATGATCACCCCGCCCCGGAGCATGTCGGCGAGGCCGGTCTTCAGCTGGAAGCTGCCGTTCATTCCCTGAGTCATCCGTCTGCCCCTTCCGGCGCTCCTCAGGCGGGAACGCGTCGGCCGATTTTACCGCCCGGCCCAACCCGGCGCACCCGCGCCAGCGCCACCCCGCCGACGATGAGCACCGCGCCCACGAAGCGCATGCCGCCGAGCGGCTCCGCCAGCCAGAGCCACGTGATCAGCAGCGCCGGAATCGGAACCAGATTCGAGCAGACTCCGGTGTAGGTGGGCCCGAGCCGCACCGTGGCGTACCCCCAGAGGAGGTGGGCCAGGGTGATGGATCCGGCCCCTGAAACCACGGCCGCGGCCCACCACGTCACGGAGAGCCCGCGAAAGTCCTCCGGCGTCGTCAGGAGTCCCACGGGCAACACCAGGAAGACGAGCCCGATCGACATGCTCCAGAGCGTGACCCGCACCGCCCCGTACTTCCGCACCAGCCGCCCGCTCCACACGGTGTAGACCGCCCAGCCGAGCATCGCGGCGAACAGCCCGGCATTGCCGATCCGGGCGGAGAAGTCCGATTGCGCCCCCGCGACCAGGGTGATGCCCACCAGCGAGAGGCCGAGGCCCACGGCGGTCAGCCGGTGAAAGGGCTCCTGCTTCGTCGTCCACGACATCACCGCGATCGCTGCGGGGGTGAGCGCGAGGATCAGGGTGGCGCTGGTGGCCGACGAGGCCTCGGTGCCGAAGATGTAACCCAGCTGGAATCCCGCATGTCCGGTCGCGGCCAGGAGACCGAACGCGGGCAGATCCCGCCACTCGAACGGCTGCCGGCGGGCACTGAACGCCCACACCGGGAGCAGGGCGACCAGCGCCGCCAGCACCCGGACCAGGATGAACCCCGGGGCATTCCCCTGGTCCACGGCGAACTTGACCAGGCTGAAGTTCGACGCCCACGCCAGCACCACGACCAGAACCGCAGCCTCGCCCAGGCCATGGCCAGAGCGGGGCCGGAGCGCGGCGCGGAAGGCCATGAACCCCACCCCGGACGGGTGCGAAGCGGCGGCGCGCGGAGGGCGCCGAACGGCGCCTACATCATCCGGGCGACAATGCGGTCCCGCTGTTCCCGGGTGATGGGCTCGGGGACCCGGGCCACCGGCGGAGCGTCGTCCAGGATCGGCTCCAGCGCGTGCAGGGGCTTCTCCACCGGGTTCTCGAAGAACAACCCCGTGTAGATCCGGTCTTCCCACTCCATGGCCTTCTCGCAGGCGGCCTTCCAGTCCGTGGGATCGTGCCCTTCGCTCTCGAGGGTCTGGATCCGCTGCTTGAAGAACTGGTAGGTGTTGTCGCGGTTGAACGTCACGCAGGGGCTGAACGTGTCGATGACCGCGAAGCCGGGGTGGTTGATCGCCCCCTTGATGAGGGTGACGAGCTGCTTCAGGTTCCCGGAGAAGCCCCGGGCCACGTAGGTGGCGCCGTTCATGATCGCCGAGGTGATCGGGTTCACCGGACGCTCGATGTTGCCGAACGGCGTGCTCTTCGTCTTCATCCCGACGCTGCTGCTCGGTGACACCTGACCGGTCGTGAGCCCGTAGATCTGGTTGTTCATCACCAGATACGTCAGGTCCACGTTCCTCCGCGCCGTGTGGGTGAAGTGGTTCCCGCCGATCCCGTAGCCGTCCCCGTCCCCGCCGGTGACCAGCACCGTGAGGTCGTGGTTCGCCATCTTGACGCCCGTGGCCACTGCGAGCGCCCTCCCGTGCAGGGTGTGCATGCCGTAGGCGTTGAAGTAGCCGGGAAAGTTCGACGAGCAGCCGATACCGCTCACGCAGACGATGTCGTGGGGCTGCAGGCCGAGTTGGGCGACGGCCGTCTGGGTCGCGCGGAGGAGGCCGAAATCACCGCAGCCGGGACACCAGTCGGGATCGACCTTTCCCTTGAAGTCCTTGGCGGTGAGTGGCTTTTCCCTGAGGTCGATGGTCATGAAGTCTCCTGAGGCGCGACGTCGCCGGGGGTGGCGGCAGCCCTCACACGATGATCTCCTGCTCTGGCACGAAGACGCCGCCGGGAACCAGCCCGTTCACGTGGGCGCGGACCCCATCCGCGACGTGGTGGGGCATGAACGGCTCGCCGTCGTACTTGCGGATGTGGCCGTCCGCGGCAATCCCGGTCTCCCCTCGGAGGAAGCGGGCGAACTGGCCGGAGTGGTTGTTTTCCACGATGAGGGTCTGCTTCGCCCCGGACAGGGCGGCCACCATCGCTTCGCCGTGGAAGGGGAGGATCCACTTCACCGCAACCCGGTTCACCCGCAGGCCGTCCTCGCGGAGCTGCTCCATCGCCTCCGCGATGACCCCCGCGGTCGAACCCCACCCGACCAGGGTCACGTCGGCGCCGGTGTCACCCTCGAGGACCGGCGGCGGCACGCGGGTCAGGTAGTCCTCCATCTTGCGGGCGCGCTTTTCGACCATCTGCCGTCGCTTGAGCGGATTCGTGAACTCGTCCGAGATGAGGACGCCGTCTTCGTCGTGCTCGTCGGTCGCGACCACGTGCACATGGCCGGGGACGCCCGGAACCGCCCGGGGGGAAATGCCGTCGGGCGTGTCCAGATAGCGCTGGTAGGCGCTCGGGGTCCCGTTCGCGTCGCGGATCAGCTTGCCCCGCTCGATCGGCGGGGTCATGTCGATCTTCTCCGGCGGCACGCTGAAGGTGCCCTCGGAGATGAGGAGGTCCGAAACGACGATGCCCGGGCACTGGTAGCGGTCCGCCAGGTTGAACACCTCGGGAATCGTGGCGAACGCGTCGTGCGCATCGCGGGGAGCCACCACGATCCGCTCGAAGTCGCCCTGGCTGGCCCCGAGCACCTGCCAGAGGTCACCCTGTTCCGTCTTCGTCGGGACGCCGGTCGAAGGGCCGGCCCGCATGACGTTGATGAAGACGACCGGGATTTCCATCATGGACGCCGAGCCGATGGCTTCCGTCATCAGGGCGAAGCCGCCGCCGGACGTGGCGCACATGGCGCGGGCGCCCGTGTGCGCGGCCCCGATGGCCATGTTCGCGACCCCGATCTCGTCTTCGACCTGGCGGACCATGATCCCGAGTTCCCGGGCGTTCCTGGCCATCCAGTGGAGGACCCCGGTGGAAGGGCTCATGGGGTAGGCGCAGTAGAACTTCACCCCGGCGGCGGCGCCGCCCATGGCGAGCGCCTCGTTCCCGGTCCAGACCGCGAGCGGGGAGGGGCTCCGGGGCATGGGAGAGGCGAGCGCGGGGAAATTCTCCTGCGCGTAGTCAAAGGCCTTCCGCGCGACGGAGACGTTCGACGAAACGACCGCGTCTCCCTTCCGCTGGAACTGGAGGGTGAGCGCCGACTCGAGAACCTCGAAGTCGAGCCCGAGGATGTGCACGATGACGCCCAGCGCGGCGGTGTTCTGCGCGAGGCGGTTCCGGCGTTCGCCGGTGACCTCGATGACCGGAAGTCCGCACAGGTTCACGCCTTCCTGGTGATCCACCGGGGTGATCGTGTCCGTGTTGTAAACGGCGTAGGAGCCAGGACCGAGGTGGCGCAGGTGCCGCGTCATCGTGTCCTGGTTCAGACACAGCAGGAGGTCCATCCGGTCCCCGTGCGAAAGGGCCTCCTGATCGCGGACCCGCATGGTCAGCAGGATGTGGCCGCCGCGGATGATCGACTGGTAGGCGTTGTAGGCGTGCAGGTGGAGTCCGCGGCGCACGAAGATGCGCGCGAGGATGTTGCCGGGGGTGGCAATTCCCTGTCCGGCGGCCCCCCCGATGACGATCGTGAAATCAAAACCTTGTGACATGCGTGGAGTTCGTGAAGCGTGCGCGCCCTTCCGGAGAAATCCCGACGCGGTTTTCGGGGGGGTTCCGATCGCGTGCCCGGGGGATGCGCTGCGCTGACAGGGCGGAGGTTTCGTTCGGGGCCGGGATGCTGGAGCGATCGTGCGAAGCATCGAATTCTAGCATCCGGGCGCCTCCTTCCCCCTCCCGCTTTCCTCCCGCGGCGCCGCCTCGGCGCACTGCTATCATCCGCCGTTCCCCCGCAGCCCGGCGGTGTCTGCATCCGCGTCGGTCATGTCGCCGACGCCCGTGGGAAGTGCGCCGGGGCGGGAGAGTGGGGTCGGTCCGGCGATTGGGCCGGCGCGCGTCAGCGCCAGGTTTCCGACCCCGTTTCGATCGCAGGATTCGTTCAAGGCTCAAGGGAGACGGTATGCCCGACACCGAACAGGGCGCGGCCACAGAGGCTGGCGCCGAGGATTTCTCTGCCGCGGGGCTTCCCGCCCTTCCGGATGAGGAGACCGCGGCGAACGGCGCCGACGCGGCGAACGGCGCTGGCGTGGAGTCGAGCGCGAGCGACGATCGGGCCGAGTTCGAGGCGTTCCTCGAGCGCTACGACACCCACCTGGTCGAGGGCGACATCGCGACCGGAACGGTGCTCCACATGACGGACGCCGACGTGATCGTGGATGTCGGCTACAAGGCCGAGGGGATCATCTCGGTCGATGAATTCCGCGATGTCGAGGGCAACGTTCAGGTCCGCGAGGGCGACGAGATCGACGTCCTCGTCCAGCGGACCGACAACCGCCGGGGCCGCCTCATCCTCTCCCACCGCAAGGCGGAGAAGATGAAGGTGTGGAACCAGATCGAGGACGCCTACGAATCCCAGACCGCCGTCCGGGGCCGCGTGGTGGACCGCATCCGGGGCGGGCTCGAAGTGGACATCGGCGAGATCGGCGTCCGGGGCTTCCTGCCGGGGTCCCAGGTCGACCTGCGGCCGGTGCGCAACCTCGCCAGTTACAAGGGGCGCGAGCTCGACCTTCGGGTGATCAAGCTGAACAAGCGGCGCGGCAACATCGTGCTCTCGCGCCGGGTCGTGCTCGAGGAAGAGAAACAGAAGACGTTGGCCGCGCTCGAGGTCGGACGCGTGTTCCGGGGCGAGGTGCGCGACCTCACCGAGTACGGCGCCTTCGTCGACATCGGCGGCATCTGCGGCCTCCTCCACATCCGGGAAATGTCCTTCCGCCGGCTGGAGCACCCCTCCGAGCTGATGAAGGTGGGCGACCAGATCGAAGTGGTCATCCTCCGCTTCGACACCGAAGCCGAACGGGTTTCTCTGGGCTACAAGCAGCTCAACGTGGACCCGTGGACCACGGCGCACGAGCGCTACAGCGTGGGCGGCCGGGTCCGGGGCAAGGTCGTCAGCATCACCGACTACGGCGCCTTCGTGGAGATGGAGCCCGGCATCGAAGGGCTCATCCACATCAGCGAGATGAGCTGGAGCAGCCGCACGAAGCACCCCTCGAAGATCCTTTCCAAGGGCGACTACGTGGAGGCGATGATCCTCCGGACAGACTTCCGGGCGCGGCGCATCAGCCTCGGGCTGAAGCAGGTCGAGCCCAACCCCTGGCCGAAGCTCGCCGAGAAGTACCCGATCGGGTCGCGGCTGACCGGCACCGTCCGCAAATTCACCGACTTCGGAGCGTTCATCGAGGTGGATCCCGCCATCGACGGCCTGATCCACATCTCCGACCTGAGCTGGAACAAGCGCGTCCACCATCCCTCCGAGGTGCTGAAACTCGGACAGGAGGTGGAATGCGTCGTGCTCAGCATCGATCCGGAACACCGCCGGCTGTCGCTCGGCGTGAAGCAGCTCTCGAACGACTCGTGGGAGAGCTTCTTCGCCCGCACCCAGGAGGGTGACGTGGTCGACTGCCGGATCGTGCGGTTCGCCGACTTCGGCGCGTTCTGCGAGATCGAGGAGGGAATCGAGGGCCTGCTGCGGCTCAACGAGATCTCCGAGCCGCCGCCGCGCAAGGCCGAGGCGGTGCTGAAGCTGGGCCAACCGCTGAGCGTGCGGATCGTGCGCCTGAGCCGGGACGACCGGAAGGTCGGTCTCTCGCTCAAGGCAGTGGGTGACAAGTTCACCCCCCGGCCGCCTCGGACCCGCCGGGGAAGCACCGGTCAGTTGGGCACGGTCAAGATGGGAGACTTCTGGCGCCGGAAATGACGGAGTCGTCGCGGGCCCTGGCGGTGACCCGGGCCCGGCTCGCGAAGGCCATCGCCTCTTCGAACGAGGACCTCAGCCGGAACCGGGCGGAGATCGTGGTGGACACGCTGTTCAACGCGATCAAGGAAGCCCTCCAGCACGGGGACGAGGTGGAACTCCGCGGCTTTGGCAGCTTCCGCCTGCGCGAGCGCAAGCAGCGCCTCAGCCGCAACCCCCGCACCGGGGAGCCGGTCGTGGTGCCGCCGAAGCGGGTGCCGTTCTTCCGCCCCGGGATCGCGCTGCGCCGCCGGCTCAACGAACCGGCGGCGGACGAGGACCAGCGTTCCGGGTCGTGACCCTCACCGGGGGCGGTCAGCCGCTCCGGGCGGGCCCAGGCCAGGCAGCGAAGGCGTGAGCGAAAGCCGGGTCCCCTATCGGATCCTGATCGCCAAGCCGGGGCTCGACGGCCACGACCGGGGCGCGCTCGTCGTGGCCAGGGGTCTTCGCGACGCCGGCTTCGAGGTGATTTACACCGGGCTTCGGCGCACCCCGGAGGAGATCGCCGAGGCAGCGCTCCAAGAGGACGTCGAAGCGGTCGGCGTCTCCATTCTGTCCGGCGCCCACCAGCCGCTCGTGGAGCGGGTCCTCGACGGGCTTCGCGCCCGCGGGCTCGGGGATCTTCCGGTCTTCGTCGGCGGCGTCATTCCCGACCGCGACGTGGAAGCGCTCCGGGGGATGGGAGTGGCCGGCGTCTACGGTCCGGGAACGCCGACCTCGGAAATCGGCGAGGCGCTCGCCGCCCACCTCGCGGGCCGTCGCGAGCGGAACCGCCGCTGAGGCATGACCGGCGCCCCGCGATCCCGGTTCGTCGGGCGCCTCGCGAAGGCTGTCCTGCGCTCGGCGCCCGACGCTCCGCCCCCGCTGGTGGGGGTCTGGTCCGCGGCGCCTTCGACCAACGACCTGGCAAAGGAGGCCGCGCGAGGCCCGGGAGGCTCCGTCGCGCGGCGGAGTGTCTTCGTCGCGGAACGGCAAACGGCCGGACGCGGCCGCCACGGGCGGTCCTGGATCTCGCCTCCCGGCGGCCTCTACCTGAGTCTCCTGACACCGCCGCCAGCCGACGGCGAGCGGGACGCGGGCAGCCCGGCGATCCTGCCCTTCGTGGCCGGCGTCGCCCTCGCCGAGGCGGTGCGGCGGGAGACCGGTCTCGGGGTTGTCATCCGCTGGCCGAATGACGTCGACCTCGAAGGCCGGAAGGTGGCGGGAGTGCTGGTGGAGGCCGGCTTCCGGCAAGGGGGCGCTCCGCTGGCCGTCGTCGGCTTCGGGATCAACTGCGCGCCGGTGGAGGTCCCTCCCGAGGAACGGGAACCGGGGAGGCCCGATCCCGGCTGGCTTCCCCCCGAGACAGACCGCGCCCGGCTCGCCGGGGCCCTGGTCGCGGCATTCCACAAGGCGTTCGATCTTGCCTGCCGGTCCCCGGCAGGGCTTCTGGAGCGCTGGGAGCGCCTGAGCCCGAGTTCGTTCGGGCAGCCTTGCCAACTGCGGCTGGAGGACGGATCCGAACTCACCGGCCGCACCGACGGACTGGGCCCCGGCGGCGGGCTCACGGTCGCCCTCGACAGCGGCGGGAGGCGGGTGGTCTTCGTCTCGGAGACCATCCGCATCATCCACAGCCGGCACGGAGCGCGCCCGCTCTCCCGGTGGGCGCGTTCTACCGGTGGGCCCGTTCCACCGGGGAGGGCCGGCCGTGCCCGCCGGCCACCGCGGGATGGAACGCCGGCGTCGTGAAGGATGCATCTCCGGACTATTTCCGGGCTGTCGAGCAACGGTTCACCTCACTGCGGGGCGGAGTCCCGTTTCTGACCCCGGGAGACTGGGACGTGGCCACCGGCTGGCAGGAGCGGGGCATCCCGCTGGACATCGTTCTCGCAGCGATCGGCGGCGTCTTTGCCCGGCTGCCGCGCCGCGCGCCCCGGATGCCACTCGCGCGCTGCGCTCCGGCCGTCGAGGCGGCCTTCCGCAACCATCGTCGCCGCGGGGCCGGCGCGGCTTCGGGAGCGACCGAATCGCCTGGCTCCGGCCCCGGCCCCGAACCTCCCGGACCTCTTCAGGGGCCCTGAACCGTGGCCGCCCCCCGACCGGAAGGGGGGGCGCCGGAGGGCCTCGCGCGGGCGCCGCTGCTCGGCCTGGCGGCGGCCCTCTGGGGCGGAACCGCGGTGGCGGCGGCCCTTCCGGCTCCGCCCGCGGCGGTGGCCGCCGCGCTCGCGCTGCTGGGCGCTCTCTCGGTCGTGGGGGCCGGGTTCGCGGGGCGCTCGCGGCCGGTCGCGGCGACCATCCTCTGCCTCGTCGCCGCCGCTTCGATCGGCGCGCTCGGCCGGCCCCGCGCGGGAGCCGACACCCCGCTCGCCGCCGCCGCCCGCAGTCTCGGCGAAGAGCGGCTGAAGCGTCCGGTGCGGCTCGAGGGCGTCCTGCTGGAGGCGCCCCGGACCGGGCGGGAGAACACCGCCCTCCCGCTTCGGGTGGAGGTGCTCGAGGCCTCGCGGCAGATCGTCGCGGCCCCGGGCGAGGCGCGCATCACCGTCGCCGGGACCCGGGAGCCGATCGAGGGCCTCGCGCCTGGCGCCCGCCTCTCGCTCTGGGCGCGGGTCAGCGAGCCGCGCCCGCCGGCGAATCCGGGCGGGCGCGCCCTGACGGGCCCGCTGGCGCTCTTCGGGAACACCAAGAGCGGCCTCCTGGTCGAGGAGATCGAGGCCGGGCCCCGCATCGCGCAGGCCGTGGAGGGGATGCGGGGGCGCATTCGCGAACGACTGGTCACTTCCGGGATGTCTCCGGAGGTCGTCGGCGTGGTGGCCGCGGTCCTAATCGGCGACCGGACCCTTGCGCCGCCAGAAGTCGAGCGCGCCTTCCGCGACGCCGGGACCCTGCATCTCATGGCCGTCAGCGGACTCCACACCGGTCTTCTGGGCCTCCTGGTCTACGGGCTGGTGATGCTGGTCACGCCTCGGCGCCGGGTCGCGCTCGCCGCGGTCCTGGTGGTCCTTCCCGGCTACGCCGCTCTGTGCGGCGGCAATCCCTCGGTGCTCCGCGCC
This sequence comes from Vicinamibacteraceae bacterium, assembly GCA_012271265.1. GTDB lineage: Bacteria > Acidobacteriota > Vicinamibacteria > Marinacidobacterales > Marinacidobacteraceae > JAAXGQ01. The sequence goes on along the minus strand of JAAXGQ010000111.1, from coordinate 19,340 downwards.
GTGATCATGGCCAGCGCCGTGATCGTGGGCTCCTGGCGCGGGCTCTCCTCGGGCGCCCTGAACGGGCTGGGCGCGGCCGCCATCGCCCTTCTCGCCTGGTCGCCGGGGAACGCCCTCGACGTCGGTTTCCAGCTGAGTTTCGCGGCGACGCTGGCGATCGTGGCGGCGCTCCGGCCACCGGATCCGGCGACGATTTCCTGGGATCCGCCACCGCGCCCAGGAACCTGGCTGCTTGGCCCGGTGGTGGTCACCCTGGCCGCCCAGGCTGCGACGTTTCCCATCGTGGCGTGGCACTTCGCCCGCGTGGTGTTCGGCGGCGTGCTCGCCAGCGTCCCCGCCGGGTTTCTCGCCGGGCCGGTGCTCGGCCTCGGGTTCGGCTGGCTGGCCCTCGGGACCGTTCCGGGCGCCGGACCGCTTCTCACGCACCTCCTCGAAGGGACGGCCGAAGCCCTCATCGGTCTCAGCCGCTGGGGCGCGTCCCCTCCGTTTGGCGCCTTCGCGATCGCCCGGCCTTCCGCTCTCTGGATCGTCGCCTGGGCTCTCCTTGCGGTGCTTCTCCTCTCTTTCCGGGGGCGGAAGCGGGCCGGATGCGCCGCTTGCCTCGTCGCGCTCTCGCTGCTGACCCTGCCCCGGGGCGGCCCCGCCGACGGAACGCTCCGCTTCACCGCGCTCGACGTGGGCATGGGTGACGCCCTCGTGATCGGCCTGCCCGAAGGCGGCGCGGTCCTCGTGGACGCCGGAACGGCTTTCGCGGGCAACAGCGCCGGAGAGCGGGTCATCGTTCCGTTTCTGGCGGAGACGGGGTACCGTCGGCTCCGCGCCGCCGCCGCGACCCACGGCGATCTCGACCACGTAGGCGGATTCCCCGCGGTCTTCCGCGAGGTCCCGGTGGACGAGCTGTGGGAAGGCCCGTCCACCGCGACCGACGATCGGCGGGCAGTGCTCGCGCTCCACGCGGAACGGAGACGGCAGGGGATCCCCGTGCGTCGGCTCGCAGCGGGAGATCGGTTCGAACTCGGGGGAGCGGCGTTCTCCGTCCTCTTCGCGGGGGATCTCGAGGGGCGCCGGGAGGAGCGTCCCAACGACCGCTCGCTGGTCCTCGCCGTGGACTACGGAGGGCGGAGGCTCCTTCTGACCGGGGATGCGGGACGGCTCCCGGAAACGCTCCTCCTCGACTGCTGCCGGGCCGACCTCCGCGCCGACGTGCTCAAGGTCGGGCACCACGGCAGCCGCACCTCCACCTATCCCGATTTCCTCGAGGCGGTGCGGCCGGCGCTCGCCGTCGTCTCCACCCGCGCCGACGAGCGGCGGCGGCTTCCCGACCCCGGGGTCCTCGAGCGGCTCGCCGGCGCCGGCGTTCCCGTCTACCGCACCGACGAGGTAGGCGCGGTCACCGTGCTCGTAGGGGGAGACGGCTCGCTCGGCGTCGAGACCTTCCGGACCCCGTCCCCGAACTCCCGGACCGCGCCGCGGAGCGCCGCCTCCGGATCAAGTCCTCTCCGGTGAGCCCAGCCGGCGGCCTGCAGCAGGAGACGGCCGAGCGCCCGTTCCCCGGCTTCCGGATCGCGGGCGAGGCGCCCGAGGACCGAGTCGTCCGCGGGCGGAGTTCCCAGCCGGGCAAAGACCTTGCCGGCGAGCAGCAGCGCCGGCAGCGCGGAAGGCGGGCCGCCGGGCGCGGAGGCCGGACCCCGCTCCTCTTTCTCGCGCGCCTTCACCGCCTCCCAGCTCTCGAGCGCCTCGCCGGAGTCCCGCGCGGCTCCCTCCCCGTCGAAGACGTGCGGGTGGCGGCGGACCAGCTTCTCGCGGATGCCCCGCGCGACCTCCGCCATGCCGAAACGCCCATCTTCTTCGGCGATCGAGGCCATGAAGACGACTTCGAGGAGAAGGTCCCCGCACTCCTCCAGGACCGCCGCCTCGTCTCCCCGATCCACCGCCTCGACCAGTTCGTAGGCCTCTTCAAGGATGTAGCGGCGCAGCGTTGCCCACGTCTGCTCCCGATCCCACGGACAGCCGCCTTCGCCGCGCAGCCGCGCCATGACCTCGATCAGCCGGCCCACCTCTCCGGCGGCGGCCGCAACCCCGGACCGCTCCTCGCGCGTCATGCGGGGAATTGTGCCTCCCCGCCGCCAGCGGTTCCCGGTCGCAATCCGAGCTGGCCGGGCGCCACGGATTAGGATTCCCGAACGGCCGGTGAGAGCGGAATTCAGGGCTTCCCGGCGTTACAAGACATGACGGAAAAGCGTGGTTCCGACGAGTTCCGCGTCCGCGATCGGCGGGCATTTCGCGACGATGGAACCCGCCGCCAGACGGACGACGCGGCTCCGGAGACACCGGGCGCCGACGCGGCGGGGCCTGAGCCGGAGCCCGCTCCCGAGTCGGGAACATCGGAGCCGGAACCCGCTCCCGAGTCGGGAGCCTCCGAGCCGGAACCCGCTCCAGAATCGGGACCATCCGAGCGCGAGCCCGTCGCCGACGTGCGCTTTGCGACTCTCGTGAACCTGCTCTTTTCGCAGGCGCTCGCGATGGCCGACGCCGGCGCGGCGGCAGCGCGCGAGTCGAAGGACCCGGAGGCTCACCGCAAGCGGAGGCTCGACGGGCTTCAGGAAATGATCGGGTTTCTCGAGATGCTCGAGGAGAAGACCGGGGGCCGGTTGGCGGCTGCGGACTCCCGCTTTCTGGAGCAGGTGCTGTTCCAGTTGCGCATGAAGTTCCTCGCCATTCGCAAGGGCGACGCGTGAGGATTGAACGGATCGCCGGGCTCTCGACCGGACCGGATTTCGGGACCCGCGGGCACGGGGCGGTCGTCACCGTCGGCAACTTCGACGGGGTGCATCGGGGTCACCGGGGCGGCCTGTTCCTCGCCGGCAGCGAGGCCGCCGCCCGAGGCGCCGACCTCGTCGCCGTCACCTTCGACCCGCACCCGGCGCGCCTCCTGCGCCCGGGAGCGGCGCCGCTCGCGATCCAGACCCTCGAGCAGAAGGCGGAGCAGCTCGCCTCAGCCGGCGTGGATCGACTCCTCGTGCTCGAGTTCAACGAGGAACTCGCCCGGATCAGCCCGAGAGCGTTCGTCGAACGCCTCCTGGTCCGCCGCCTCCGGGTCCGGGCGATGGTCCAGGGACGGAACTTCCGGTTCGGCCATGGCCGGAGCGGGGATCTTGCCTGTCTCCGCCGACTCGGAGCGGAGAGCGGCTTCGATGTGATCGAAGCGCCTACGGAGATCGTGGCCGGCGAAGTCGTCTCTTCCACCCGGATCCGGCGGGCGGTGGCGGACCGGGACCTGGAGTTGGCCCGGGCCATGCTGGGCCGGCCCTACCAGGTCGAAGGCGTCGTTGTGGCCGGGCGCGGGCGCGGCCGCGGGCTGGGTTTCCCCACCGCGAATCTGATCCCCGCCGGGGACGTTCTCCTGCCCCACGGCGTCTACGCGGCCGACGCCGAGATCCTCTCCACCCCGGGGCCGCGCCGGTATCGCGCGGTCGTACACCACGGACCCCGCCCGACCTTCGAGGACCACGAGTCGCTCGAAGCGCATCTCGTCGGCTTTTCCGGGGAGATTTCCGCGCTCCGCCTGACCCCCGACCGCTTCCTTCGTCCGGTGCGCGCCTTCCCGGGCCCCGACGCCCTTCGCCGCCAGCTCGCGCGGGACGTCTCCGAGGCGACCGGCGCCCCCCTCCTCGAACTCGCGGTGAACGCCGCGACCGTGAGTTCCTGACCCGGAGCTGTCAGACCGATGCCCGATCTCGAGGTCGCGACCCGACGCCGGGGCGCCGTCGTCGTGGTGGAACCGCGCGGTTTCATCAACGCCCACACGGTGCACCGCTTCGAGGAGGTTCTGAATCGCCTGGCTGCGGACGGGGACGCCCGCATCGTGATCAGCGGCAGAAGCCTCTCCTACGTGGCGAGCGCCGGATTCGGCGCCATCATGGGCATTCTCGAGGAGGTCCGCGCCTCCGGCGGCGACATCCGGATCTCCGATCTGAACGCCACGGTCGCGCACATCTTCGAGGTTCTGGGGTTCGACCGGCTGTGCCAGACCTTCCCGACAGAGGCGGAGGCCGTGGAGAGCTTCAGCACGGCGGAGGCAGGCGGGAAAAGCGGGGACCCTTGACCCGGCTGCGATCCGTTCCGGTCCGTCGCTCCCGAGGGGGGCAGAGCGAGGTGTCCGGAGCCGGTCCCTCCGGGGCGTCTCTCCGGCTCGAAATCCCGGCGACCTGCGAGTCGCTCGAACTCGTCCACGAGGCCACGGTGCGGGTCGCGACGACAGCCGGCTTCGCATCGGATGCCGCCGGGGAAATCGCCGTCGCGGTGGGCGAGGCCATGACGAACGTGGTGGTTCATGCCTACCGCCGGGAGGAGGGCCACGACATCGTCGTGCGCTACGCGGCGGATGCCTCGGGGCTGCGCATCGAGCTCGAGCATTCGGGCGAGTACCCGGACCGCCTTCCGGCCGGCATCGACCTCGCGAAACTCGTCGCGGAACGAAGGCGCGGCGGACTCGGGGTCCATCTGATGCGGCGACTGATGGACCGGGTGGCGCACGAGGAGGTGGCGCCGGGAGTCGGCTGCTGGATTCTCGAGCGCCGGCGCCGGGAGCCGAAGGACGCCGACCGGAAGGGCCCCGACCCGTCGCCGTGACCCCCGGCGTCTCCGGCGCCCCGGAGGGGAGGGCGTTGCCGGCAACCCGGTACCAACGCCTCTTCGGAACGCTCGGGACGAGCATGGACCCGAGGGTCGAACGGCGCGTCTCCGAACTCCTCGCCCTTACGGATTTCGGCGTCGCGCTGACCGAGCCGTTGTCGGGACCGGAGACCGCGTCCCTGATCGTGCTCGTCGCCATGGGAGAAACCGGGGCGCGGTGGGCGGAGCTGCTCCTTGCCGACGGGAGCGGGACGTTCACCTCCGCCGCCCGCCGCCCGACCTCGGGGGCCGCCTCGGGGAGCAGCGACGGGCATCCACCTTTCCGGCTCGCCGGCCCCCTGCCCGAGGCAACGGTGATCCGGCTCGCAGGCGGCGCCGGCGACGAAGCGGACGCGAAGGCGAATGCGAACGAGGCCCGGCTCGGGGCGTTCATGCGCCGGACCGGGGCCGCCGCCTCGGTCCTGCTGCGCTCCGGCGAGGAGCTCCGGGGGATCCTCCTCCTCGGACCGCCCCACCCGGGCTTCGCCGGGTCGCGAAGCGACTTCCTGGAGGCGCTCGCGGTGTACGCGGCCGCGGCGCTCGAGCGGTGCCGGCGGGACGAGGAACTCCACGCCACCAACCGGAGCCTCTCCCTGAACGTCTACCAGTTGCGTTCGCTGATGGATCTCGCCGCCGGCCTCCACCGCGCCCGGGATGAAGGAGCGGTGTGGGACCTCCTGCTGAACGGGGCCATGGGCCACGTTCTCGCGACGCGCGGGGTGGTGATCGCCGAAGGCCGGGTGATCGCCGCTCGGGGTCCGAGGCGTCCCGACGAAGACTGGTCCAGGCTCGCGCGAACGGCGGCCAGCCTGGGGAAGCTTTCGCGGGCCACGGCCGTGGACGAGCTGGCGGATGCGGACCTCGTCCGCGACCTGGAAGGTCTGCAGATGGGCTGGACGGTTCCGGTTGCCTCCGGCGCGCTCCGCGCCACCCTGTTTCTCGGAACCGCAGGGACCGGGCGCGAGCTGGCCGAGGCGGAACGCGAGTTCCTCGACTCCCTGGCCGGGCAGGCGGCCGCCGCCGCCGAGGGCCTGCGGCTCACCCGCGCCTCGATCGCCAAGGAGCAGGAACTCGCGGCCGCCCGCAGCATTCAGGCGCGGCTGCTGCCCCGGGAATCGCCTCAGCCGGAGGGATGGGACATCGCCGGGATCAACATCCCGTGCCTCGAGGTGGGCGGGGATGCCTTCGATTACCTTGCTGTGGACGACGGGCTCTTCCTTACCATCGCCGACGTTTCCGGGAAGGGCGCGGGGCCGGCGCTCATCATGGCGTCGGTGCAGGCGTCGCTCCGCGCCTGCTACGGCTACGGCCACCAACGCCTGGACGAGGCCGTTTCCGCACTGAACGACTTTCTTCATGCACACACCGAGGACAGCCGCTACATGACCGGGATCCTGTCCCGGCTCGAACCCGCGAACGGTCGTTTCGACTACGTGAACGCCGGCCACGTCCACCCGGTCCTGGTCCGGGAGGACGGCGGCGTGGAACGCCTCGCGGCAGGCTCTACCGTCCTCGGGCTCTTCCCCCGCATCTCCATAGAGATCGGGCGCTTGCGCCTCGCCCGGGGCGATGTGCTCGCGATGTTCACCGACGGCCTTACCGAAGCCGAGAATCCCGCCGGCGACGTTTTTGACGAATGGCGCATCGTGGATGTCCTTTCCCGGTCCCGGGAACGGAGCGCCTCGGAGATCTGCGGTGAACTGCTCACCCTGGCCCGGGCCTTTGCCGGAGCGAACCGGCTGCACGACGATCTCACCCTGATCGTCGTCAAGCGGAAGGGCGTCCTTCCCTCATGAGCACCGGCTCCCGTCCGTTCCGGCTTCGCAACACCCTCACCGGAAGGGTCGAGCCGTTCTCCCCGGCCCGGCCGCGCGAGGTGCGGATGTACACCTGCGGCCTCACGGTGTACGCCCGGGGCCACATCGGGAACTTCCGCACCTTCGTCGCCCAGGACGTGCTGCGGCGGTTCCTGCGGTTCAAGGGCTATCGGGTCGTCCAGGCCATGAACTTCACCGACGTGGACGACAAGACGATCCGCGGGGCGAACGAGGCAGGGTTGCCGCTGCGCCAGTACACCGACCGCTTCATCGGACAGTTCTTCGATGACGCCGACGCGCTCGGCATCGAGCGGGCCGAGCACAACCCCAGAGCAACCGATCCCCGCTACATCAAGGCGATGGCGGCGCTGGTGGAGCGCCTCCTGGAGAAGGGGATCGCCTACCGCGCCGACGGCTCGGTGTATTTCCGTGTGGCCGCGTTCCCCGCCTACGGCCGCCTGTCCGGGGCCGGCGCCTCGGACCGGATCGCCGGGGCCCGGGTGGACTCGGACGAGTACGACAAGGAGCACGCCCACGACTTCGCCCTCTGGAAGGCGGCGAAACCGGACGAGCCGTCATGGCCGGCGTCCTTCGGCCGAGGCCGCCCCGGATGGCACCTGGAGTGCTCGGCCATGGGGCTGGAGCTCCTCGGCTCCGACTTCGATCTGCATTGCGGCGGCGTCGACCTGGTGTTCCCGCACCACGAAAACGAGATCGCCCAAAGCGAGGCGGCCACCGGAAAACCGTTCGTGCGGCACTGGTTCCACTGTGAGCACCTTCTCGTCGAGGGCCGGAAGATGTCCAAGTCGCTCGGGAACCAGTTCACCGTGCGCGATCTGCTCGACGAGGGGTTTTCCGCGGCGGCGATGCGCCACCTGCTCGCCGGCGTCCACTACCGCCAGCAACTGAACTTCACCCGTGCCGGACTGCGGCAGGCCCAGGTGGCGATCGGGCGGGTGAATGCCTTTCTCGCCCGCTCCGACCGGGCAGGAGGCGGCGCGGAGGCTGGGGACGGGACGGCGGAAGACGCCGAGGTCGCGGGCGCCCTCGACCGGTTCGAGGCCGCTCTGGACGACGATCTGAACACGTCCCGGGCGCTGGCGGAGGTCTTCTTCGCCCTGAAGCAGGGCAACCGGGCGCTCCACCAGCAGGGCGCAGCGGGAGGGACGGGGGCCGCTCCCTGGGCCGCGGCGATCCGGCGGATGAACGAAGTCATCGGAAGCTTCGAACTCGGGAAGGAGACCTCCGATCGGGCAGTCGGGGGCGAACGCGACGAGCAGGAGGCGCCCTCCGGGCTCGCTCCCGAGTTGCTGTCCAGGATCGAGGAGCGCGCGGAGGCGCGGCGCCGACGCGATTTCGCCCGGGCCGACGCCATCCGCGACGAGCTCGCTCAGGAAGGCATCCTGCTCGAGGACGGGCCGCGCGGGACCACCTGGCGCCGCCCGTGAACGGGGCTCTGACCCGCAGCGGACCGCGGGCCGGCGCCCTCCGGCGGGGATGGCGCGCGCTCCGGGGACGGCTGCGACAGCGGGCTCCGCATCTGCGCCTCGGCATCCGGGGCGAGCGGATCGCCGCCCGGGCGCTCCGCCGCGCCGGCTACCGGATCGTGGCCAGGAACTACCGGCCCGGACCCGGCGGCAGCCACGGCGAGATCGACATCGTGGCGTGGGAAGCCAGGACGCTTGCCGTGGTCGAGGTGAAGACCCGGCGGGGCGGTCTCGGCGCTCCGGGGGAGCGGGTGGACGCGGAAAAACGTCTCCGCCTGCGCCGCGCCGCCTCCCGGATGTGGCGGCGGGAGTCGGAACGCCGCCGGATTCCGCCCGGCTCGCGCCTGCGGATGGACGTCGTCGAGGTGTGGTTCCCCGACTCGCCCCGGCGGCGGCCGGGGTTTGGGCGCCCGGTGGTGCGGATCCACCGGGGCGCTTTCTGAATCAGGTCAGAAGGTCCATACCCAGCCGGAGAGGAGAGCGACGTCGGGACCGGGGAGGCGGAGGCCTTCGGGACGGCGCGTCCAGACCGCCCCGAGCCGCAGTTCGCCGAGAGGCAGGGGCGCGAGCCAGCGGGCGGCGAGATCCAGTTGCCGTCCCGGGGCCGCGAGGTCGACCACCAGGGGGCGGTGCAGGATCCGTCGGTCGGGAGTGCGGGCCGCCGGCACGATGAGTTGCAGACTGCCAGCTTCCACCCGGAGCGGCTGGGAAAGCGAAAGGCGGAGCGAACTGCCGCCGGGGAGCGCCGCCCCCGCCTCGACAGTGAAGGCGCTGGTCGTCAGCCGGGAGATGCTGCCGACCATCCCGCTCCCGGCCCCCGGGTGGGTGATCCCCACCTCGCCCTGCGCGGCCAGGCTCCAGCGCCCGATGGCGGCGTCGCCGTCCACGCCGAGAAATCCGGTTCCGGCGGAGAGACGGCCAAAGGCGCCCTGCCCGACGGTCCCGAGCAGGGAATCGGGTTCGCTCACCCACCCGGCGGCAACCCCGAGCGGAAGACTGTCCGGGCGGAAACGAACCGTCGCTCCGCTCGCCGGTCGGTGAGCGCGGAGAGCGCCGGTGGCGAACGCCGTTGCCGAGAGGCCGCCGCGTTCGAAGGTGGTGACGGCGACGGCTCCCTCGGCAAGCGCGAAGTGGCCGGTCCCGCCCAGGGCAGGCATGGTGATCTGCCCCACGCCCGCCTCGAACCGGGACCCGGCGCGCGGATCCGCCGCAAGAAACGAGCGGAAGCGGTGCGAGAGCGAAGGCCCGTCGGCACGGACGGCGAAGTCGCCGAGGGAGAACCAGAACGGCGCGCCCAGGTCGTCGAGCGCCATGACCTCGGCTTCTCCGAGCACCTGGGGAAGCTGCGCGCCGAAGGCCATTCCCAGCCGCAGTCCGGTCGCGCCGGGCGCGCCGCCGCGAACGCCGGTGACGGAAGGAACATCGAGCAGACCAAACGGCGAGGTGGCGGCGCCCAGATCCAGCCGCCCGTTGCCGTAGATCTCGCGATCGGCGTAGATCCCACGGCGGTCCGCCGTTTGAAACAGCCGACTGACCAGCTCCCGGTTGGAGAGCTGGCCGCGGAAGAGCTGCTTCATCAGCGCCAGGCCGCCGCTCACCATCGGAGCGGCGAAGGACGTCCCGCCGCCGGTCCCGAATCCGCGAACCGGGAGGTCGTCGCCGTCCGGTCCCCAGTAGGCCACTCTCACTCCGGACCCCGGCGCCGCGATGCAGAAGTCGGCGGCGAGGCCGCATCGGTTCGAGAAATCGGCGATCCAGCCGTTTTCGGGCTCGAGGGCGACCACGGCGATGGAGTGGCCCTGGAGCTCGGGGATCCGCGCGACGAGACCGGGCATGACGCTCACGTTCGTTGCCTCGAGGGTTCCGGTGGGGCAGTCTGCGGTCCCCGCCTCGCAGCTGTCACCCCAAGAGTTCCCCGCCGCCCAGACGAGGATCGTCGGATCGGGGCTTTCCGCCTGGGCCAGGCTCGCGATCGTCTCGCTGAAGTACTGGCGCAGGTCGGCTTCGCTGTATCCCGAAATGAGCCCCTGGTATCCGAAGCTCAGATTCAGGACGTCGAGGCGGCGCTCGCCGTCCCGCCACCCGAGCACATCCCCGAAGAGTCCCGCCCAGGAGGCATCTCCCTCGCCAAGGTCCTCGATGTCAATGGGCCGGTATACGCCGTCCCCGCTGCCGAGCGGGATGGCGAACACGGCGAGGTCGGCGCCCCATGCGACCCCGTGCGCCGCCCCGTCGCTGCCAAGCCGGTTGCCCGCGGCGATGCTCGCGACCGCAGTCCCATGGGAGAAGCCGTCCCCGGTTTCCTGCGTCGCCCCGAAAAGCATTTCCTCGTGCAGGGTCCGGCCCCGGAACGACGAGTGGTCCTCGTCGATCCCGGTATCAATCAGGCCGATCGTGACCCCCTCGCCCGGGGCGACGGAAGGCCCTTCGAGCAACTCCAGTTGCCCGTAGGCGAGGTGCGCGTTGATCGCCTCGAGTCCCCACTGGGCCTCGAAGCCGGGATCCGTCTCGTACGCCGAAGCGCGCTCGGTCGCCATCGCGTTGAATTCGTCGGCGGGAACACAGGCCCCGTCGTGGGTGACGACGCAGGCGCCGTCCGAAGCCGTCGGCAGCGGGCGCGGCGGGGGGGCCGGCTCGTCGTGCACCGGGGGCCCCGGCTCCGGCGCCGGTTCCGGGTCCGGCGCGGGGGCCGGCGCCGGGGCGGCCGGGGCCGGAGTGGGCAGGGGCGCGGTGCGGGCGCCGCAGCCGACCGCCAGACCGGCAAGCAGGAGCCACGAGCAGCGGGCCCCGAGAGAGAAACACCGAGGGAAAAGGCGCGCCATGGATTTCAGCCTATCCCACCCGGCAGCGGGCGGGCACGGGCCCTGTAACACCCCGAAAAGGTGGGGGCTAGGCCGGCGAGGACGCCGGCGCTCCAAGGGGGGCTCATCGCTATACTCCGCCGCCCGCCGGGCGGGACTAACTCAGTGGTAGAGTGCAACCTTGCCAAGGTTGAAGTCGCGGGTTCGAATCCCGTGTCCCGCTCCAGGGCAGCCTGATCCGACCGGTCGAGTCGGCGAATTGAGTTGGACAATTTGAGCTGGACAGTCCGGACGCTTTCGGGCGGGTCGCGGGGGCGCCGATCTCCGGGGCGGCGTAGCCAAGTGGCCAAGGCGGAGGTCTGCAAAACCTCTATTCGGCGGTTCGAATCCGCCCGCCGCCTCCACCCCGTCCCGCGCCCGGGACGAACTCCGTCTCCCTTCGGGCCATCGCCGGGATGGCGGAACTGGCAGACGCGGGAGGCTTAAAACCTCCTGCCCTCACGAGGGCGTGCGGGTTCGAGCCCCGCTCCCGGCACCGCGCCGGAATGGAACGCCGGCCCCCATCGATGCCCGCCGCCGGCGCGGCGAACCCGACGGCGTTTCCGGTTCCGTCCTACGGCTGCGTAGGTGGGTGTCGCGTGTCAGGCCCGGGCGTCCCGCGCCCTGTCCCCGTTTGGACTGGCTCCGGGCTGCTCTCCCGCCTGTCAGTGGTGACTCCCGATCGGTTCCATTAGCCGGAACACGGGTTGCCGCTCGGGTTCGCGGCCATTCTATTGAAATCGCCGCCCCTTCGGCGGGCGGTCCGTCCCGACGATCACGGCCCGACAGGGCCGCGATCAGTCCAGCGTCCCGGTCTCCAGCAGCCGGTCGATTTCCTCGTTCAGAACCTCGCCGACCGCGCCGAAGTAGCGCTTGATCACCTTGCCGTTCTGGTCGATGAGGTACTTCGTGGGATAACCGAGGAAGGGACCAAAGGAATCCCGGGCCTCGTCCGAGCCCATCACGTTCGGATACGTCAGGCCGTGCTCGGTGAGGAAGGGCGCCACGTCCTCGGCGTCACCCGATTCGAGCACGATCCCCACCATCAGGAAGTCGTCGTCGGGAAGGCTCGTGGAGAGTTCCTGGAGGTGTGGGAGTTCGGCGACGCACGGGACGCACCATGTCGCCCAGAGATCCACCAGCATCACCCGGCCCTGGCCGTCGGCATCGGTCTGGAGGGCGTCCCGCAACGAGAACGGCGCTCCGCCGGGGATCTCCGGCAGGTTCAGGTCGGGGGCGTCGATCGGCTCGTCCGGCGGCGGGGCGCCGCACCCGGCGGCGAGGAGGACCGCCGCAGCCGCCGCCAAGGCGGCGGCACGAGGCCGGGAATCGAAACGGCGCGCGGGGAAGTGAGGGAGAAGGTTCATGGGGCGGAAGGGGGGGTGACGGGGAAAGTGCGGCGGGAATCGGCGGTCAACGGGGAGGCTGCAGGGTGCGGAGGTAGAGCACCACCTGCCAGCGCTCCTCTTCCTCGAGCGTTCGGGCCATGCCCGGCATGGGCTTCCTGCCCTCGGTGATCTTGTAGAACATCTCGCCGTCGGTCATCCGGTCCCGGGCCTCCGCGGTCGAGATGTCCGCCGGCGCAGGGCGGATGAAGCGGGTCGCCCGTCCATCGCCCTTGCCGGTATCGCCGTGGCAGGAGGCGCAGCGGGCGTCGTAAGCCGTCTTGCCGAGCGCGATCGCCTCGTCGCTCCGGGCCACCGGATTCTCCATGGCCCGAGCTTCCTCGGGCACCACCCACGGCTCCTGGAAGAGCCCGGCAAGAGCGAACAGCGCAGCGAGGGAAAGCACGGTCATGGCGAAACGGCCGGATCGGCGCTCAGCCGAGCACCGGGAGGAAGGTGAGGTAGCGGGCCAGGGACTGGAGCGCGTCGGTGAAGACGAGCACCCCGATCACGACGAGCAGCGCCCCGGCGACGATCTCGACGACGCGCATGCTGCGCTTGACCCGGGCAGCGACCCGGAAGAAGCGGTTCACCGCGAGACCGGTCAGCAGGAACGGCACGCCGAGTCCGGCGGAATAGGCGCTGAGCAGGACGATGCCCTGACCGACCGTTTCCCGGTCGGCCGCGAGAACGAGCACGCCGGCGAGGATCGGTCCGATGCAGGGAGACCAGCCGAACGCGAACGCCAGCCCGATCCCGAAGGAACCGAGCAGGCCGACCGGCTCCCGCTCCGTGTGGAAGCGCTTCTCCAGGTTCAGGAAGGGCAGCTTGAACACGCCCATCACATGGAGACCGAAGATGACGATCACCGTTCCGGCGATCCGCGCCAGGATCACCCGGTTGCCGGCCAGCCACTGTCCGGCATAGGTCGCCGAGGCGCCCATCGCAACGAAGACCAGGGAAAAGCCGAGGACGAAGGCCGCGGTGCTCAGCAGCACCCGGCGGCGCCGGTGCGCCACGTCCCCCCCGCCGCCCTCGGCGAGCTCGCTCAGCGAGGAGCCGGAGATGAACGAGATGTAGCCCGGCACCAACGGCAGCACGCAGGGCGACAGGAAGGAAAGCACGCCAGCGCCGGTGGCGGTGACAAGACTGAGGAGATCCATGGGGCGGGTTCGGGAAAAGGAGCGGCCTCCGGGGCGGGCATGGTCCGCGGACCTCCGGGTCCACGGGCGGCGACGACGCCGGGCGACGGGGAATCGTACTTCCCCTTGACAACGGCGGCGGCGAGACCAGGTTCCCCGGCCGGCGCCGGGGGCCTTCGCCCCCGTCCTGACGACGGAAGGCCGGGTTCGAAACCCGTGCCGAAAAAGGCGGGAAGGAATCGACCTTTCGCGCGTCTGGGGAAAGTGTGAGCTCCCATGTTGCCCTCAACGAACCCCCGGCCTCCCCGGACGACGGGGACCGCAAATCCGCGCTTGCCGGCGGCCGCCGACTCGCGATCACGCGCACCGGCGCCGTCTACGGTGTGAACGGGCTCCTTGTCCGGGTCGAGGTCGACGTGGTGCCCCGGATCAACAGGAACAGTTCCACCGTACGCATGGTCGGGCTGCCCGACGCGGTCGTGCGCGAATCCCAGCAGCGGGTGCAGGCCGCGCTCCGCAACGGCGGCTTCGTGGTCGAGCCGTCGGCAATCACGGTGAACCTGGCCCCGGCGGGCGTCCGCAAGGAAGGGGCCGGGTTCGACCTGGCGGTGGCCGTCGGCATACTCGCCGCCACCGGTCAGGCGTCGCGGCGGCGGCTCGCCGAGACCCTCCTTCTCGGGGAGCTGGCCCTCGACGGCGGCCTCCGTCCGGTGCGGGGCGCCCTGCCCATTGCCTGGGAGGCGGGCGCCCGGGGCTTCGCGCGAGCCGTCGTGCCCCGGGACAACGCCGCGGAGGCAGGGCTTGTAGAAGGGCTCGCCGTCCATCCCGTCCGCCACCTGCGGGAGGCGCTCGACCTGATGGCGGGCGACTCCCTTCCCGCCCCGGACCCACCGGCTCCGCCGCCTGCCCGAACCGCTCCGAATGGGGTCGACCTGGCCGAGGTGCGTGGCCAGCCGCGCGCCCGCCGGGCCCTGGAGATCGCCGCGGCAGGGGGTCACAACATGCTGCTCACAGGCCCCCCGGGGAGCGGGAAGACCCTCCTCGCCAGCATCCTCCCGGATCTGACGCCGCCGTTGTCCCGCGAGGCCGCCATGGAAGTGGCGCGGATCCGGTCCGCCGTGGGGCAGCATCCCGGCGCCGCCTTCACCCGCCCGCCGTTCCGGGCCCCGCACCACACCATCTCCTACGCAGCCATGGCGGGCGGCGGGCCCGGCCCGAGTCCCGGGGAAATCACCCTCGCGCACCGGGGGGTGCTCTTCCTCGACGAGCTTCCCGAGTTCCGGCGGCCGGTCCTGGAGTGCCTTCGGCAGCCGCTCGAGAGTGGCTCGATCCACATCGGCCGGGTGCGGCGTTCGCTCCGGTTCCCGGCCCGGTTCCAGCTCGTCGGAGCGATGAACCCCTGCCCCTGCGGCCACTACGGCGACGGGGGACGGCCGTGCCAGTGCGCGCCGGCGGCGGTCGCGCGCTACCGGTCACGGATCTCGGGTCCGCTGCTGGACCGGCTCGACCTCCACCTGACCGTGCGTCCGGTCACCTCGACGGATGTTCTCGCCGGCACGGTCGCGGAATCCACGGCGACGGTCCACCAGCGGGTTCTGGCGGCGCGGAAACTGCGGGAGGCCCGGCTGCGGGAGACGGCGGGGGTGGGCTGGAGCACCGTCGCCGGCGTCGGGAAAGTGCTTCGGGACCAGGGAACCTTCCGCTCGCTCGTTTCCTGGGCCATGGATGGGCTCGGCATGTCGGCGCGCGGCGTGACCCGCGCCTTCCGCGTCGCCAGCACCATCGCCGACCTCGCGGGGTCCGAAGAGATCCAGCCTCCCCACTTCGAGGAAGCCCTCCAGTTCCGCGCCCAGGACACCACCCGGTGACCGTTCCACGCCGGCCCCTTCCTGGAAGCCGTCCCGGCTGGCTCTGGCGCCAGCCCGCGCCGGGCGGCGTAGGGTTGCCGGCGTGGCGGGAGCGGGGGGAGAGGGTGGGGACGGGATCGCGGAGGGGGTGCGTCTCTTCAACGAGCGGGCCTATTACGAAGCCCACGACGTCTTCGAGGACGAGTGGGCCGCAGCCCGGGGACCCCGCCGCACCGCGCTCAAGGCCATGGTCCAGGTCGCGGCCGGCATGTACCACCTGCAGACATCCGGGTACGCCGGGGCCGAGCACCTTCTCTCGAGCGGCCTTGCCCTCCTCCGCAACCTGCCGGCAGCCGACCGCCTGGTGGCGTTCGCGCCGGTTGCGGGACCGGTTGCCCGCTGTCTCGAAAAGGTCCGTGCGCTCCGCGAAGGAACGCCGGTCCGGTGGGAACCCGCCGATCTGCCCCGGCTCGATCCCCTTCCCGACCGGGCAACGGACGCTCCCCCGCGAAATCACGGCGACCTGCGATAAATTCCGCGGCTCATGCTTTCGGCAGGATTTCGTCCTGGACACGCGCGCGCCGGTTCCGGCGACAGGAGGCGTCGGATGCGCAGCGGGTCGGGACGATGAGGAGACTCCTCTCCACCCTGGGCAGGTTGTGGCGCGGGCTCACGGGGCCGGGAACGCCCACCCACGTCATCGTCTTCGAGGCCGGCCGGCCGCGACCGAGGGAGTTCCGCCTCGACGGGCGGCTCCGGCGCGTGGTCGTGGTCGCGGGGCTCGTCCTCCTCGGCGGCGCCGGCCACTACAGCTTCCTGCTCTTCGGAGGAGGGGACGATCCGACGGCGCTGCGCGAAGAGCGGGACGCGCTCCGGGAACTCGCCCGAGGCTACGCCGTGGACACCGAGCGGATGGCCGGCCGGGTCGAGGCCGTGGAGACCCGCATGCGGCGGCTGGCGGTTCTCGCCGGGGAAGAGCCGATCGCGGAGCGGATCGGCGGCCTCGGCGGCTCCAGCGATTCGGGGGCCGGCTACGACTACGTGGACGCCCGGCTCGAACGCCTCTCGACCCGGATCGCGCTGCTGGACCGCCAGGGCCTGGCGCTGGAACGGGCCGCCCGCGAGAAGAGTGAACTCATCTCCCGCACGCCGTCGATCTGGCCGGTGCGCGGGTATGTCTCCTCCCGGTTCGGACGCCGGCCGGATCCGTTCACCGAGGCCATCGAATGGCACGCCGGCCTCGACATCTCGACGAACCGCGGGGCCCCGGTCCGTTCCACCGCAGACGGCGTGGTGACCGGGGCGAGCACCTCATCGACATACGGCAAGCAGGTCAGCGTGAGCCACGGCTTCGGCGTCGAGACCCGGTACGCCCACTTGTCCCGCATCGACGTGCGCCCTGGCCAGCGCATCCGGCGCGGCCACATCGTGGGGCTGGTCGGCAACACCGGGCGCAGTCAGGCCCCGCATCTTCACTACGAAGTCCGGGTGAACGGACGCCCCCGCAATCCGCTCGATCACATCATCGATTACACGCCCTGACACTCGCGCCCGTCCGTTCCTCAACCGCGATCCGCCCCGGGCCGCCTCCGCGAAAGGCGGGCCTTCTCCCGCTCCCGGGTTCCCCCCTTGTTCCAGAACCTCTTCACGAAGATCGTCGGAAAGAAATCCGATCGTGAGCTGAAGCGCCTCCGGCCGCTGATCCAGGCGGTCGGCGCCCTCGAACCCCGCTTCACCGACCTCCCGGACGCGGCGTTTCCGGAAGCGATCCACGCGCTGAAGGGGCGCGCGGCCGCCGGCGAGAGCCTCGACGAGCTCATGCCGGAAACCTTCGCGCTCTGCCGCGAGGCCGCGCGACGCACCGTCGGCATGCGTCACTACGACGTCCAGATCCTGGGCGGGGCGATCCTGCACAGGGGCCGGATCGCGGAAATGAAGACCGGCGAGGGGAAGACCCTCGTGGCGACCCTCCCCGCGGTGCTGAATTCGTTGTCCGGCAAAGGCGTCCACGTTGTCACGGTGAACGACTACCTCGCCCGCCGCGACGCCGACTGGATGGGCCGGGTCTACCGCTTCCTCGGGCTCGGGGTGGGCGTGATCCAGAACGACCTGAGCGACGACGCCCGCCGGGAGGCCTACGCCGCGGACATCACCTACGGGACGAACAACGAGTTCGGGTTCGACTATCTGCGGGACAACATGAAGTTCCGCGCCGAGACCTTCGTCCACCGCATGTTCCCCCGCATCGAACGCGACCGGGACGGCAAGGAAATCGAACGGCTCTTCCACTACGCAATCGTGGACGAGGTGGACTCGATCCTCATCGACGAAGCGCGGACCCCGCTCATCATCAGCGGACCGGCCGAGGCATCCGCCGATCTCTACTACACGGTGGACCGGATCATCCCCCGGCTCCGCCGCGACGTGGACTACACGGTGGACGAGAAGTCCCGCACGGTCACCCTCACCGAGGAGGGAGTCCCCAAGGCCGAGGGGATGCTGCGGGTCAAGAACCTCTACGACCCGGGGCAGATGACCCTGCTCCACCATCTGTTGCAGGCGCTCCGCGCCCACGCCCTCTACAAGCGGGAAAAGGACTACACGGTCAAGGACGGCAAGGTCGTCATCGTGGACGAATTCACGGGGCGGCTCATGCCGGGCCGCCGGTGGTCGGACGGGCTCCACCAGGCCGTCGAAGCCAAGGAAAACCTGACGATCGAGCGCGAGAACCAGACGCTCGCCACGGTCACCTTCCAGAACTACTTCCGGATGTACCAGAAGCTCGCGGGCATGACCGGGACCGCGGAGACCGAGGCCGCGGAGTTCGAGAAGATCTACGACCTCGAAGTCGTCCCGATACCCACGAACCGCGATCTCATCCGGGACGAGCACCCGGACGTGGTCTACCGGACCGAGCGGGAAAAGCTCAATGCGATCACCGCCGAGATCCGGGACGAGCAGGCGCGGGGCCGGCCGGTCCTGGTGGGGACCACCTCGATCGAGAAGAGCGAGCGCCTTTCCCGGCTGCTGAAACGCCAGAAGGTCAGGCACGTGGTGCTCAACGCGAAGTACCACCAGCGTGAAGCCGAGATCGTGGCCCAGGCCGGGGCGATCGGGTCGGTGACCATCGCCACGAACATGGCCGGCCGGGGCACCGACATCCTGCTTGGAGGGAACCCGGACGAGATCGCCCGCAAACGGCTGCGCCGTCAGGGCGTGGACTGGACCGAGGCGTCGGGAGGAGAGTGGGACGCCGCGGTCGCCGAGGCGAAGGAGCAGACCCGCGCCGCCCACGAGAGGGTGGTGGAGCTGGGCGGACTCCACATCGTCGGAACCGAGCGCCACGAAGCGCGCCGCATTGACAACCAGTTGCGCGGACGCGCCGGCCGTCAGGGCGACCCGGGCAGCTCCCGGTTCTTCCTTTCCCTCGAAGACGACCTGATGCGCATCTTCGGGAGCGACCGGATGAGCGGCCTCATGCAGCGGCTCGGGATGGAGGAGGGCGTGCCGGTCGAGGCGGGCATGGTCACCCGAGCCATCGAGCGGGCCCAGAAACAGGTGGAGGCCCAGAACTTCTCCCACCGCAAGCACCTGCTCGAATACGACGATGTGATGAACAAGCAGCGGGTGGCCATCTACGGGCTGCGCCGCCGCATCCTCGAGGGCGAGGACCAGCGCGAGTACGTCCTGCAGCTCGCGGGTGACCGGATCGACCTGCTGCTCGACCGGTCGCTCTCGAAGGAAGTCGATCCCGACGGGTGGGACTACGCCGCGCTCGAAGCCGCGATCCGCTCGCAGTTCGGTTTCGTCCCCGAGCCGGACACGGGGTACGCGTTCGACCGCCTCGGGCGGGGGGAGATGGAGGAACTCCTCCACGCCGGGATCCCGCAGCGGTACGAAGAGCGGGAGGGGGAGATCGGCGCCGACCTGATGCGGATGCAGGAGCGTTACATCATGCTCCACGTCGTCGACGGGCAGTGGAAGGACCATCTCCACGCGATGGACCACCTGAAGCAGGGAATCGGCCTCCGTGGCTACGGGCAGCGGAACCCGCTGATCGAATACAAGAAGGAGTCCTTCGCCCTCTTCGAGGAGATGTGGGACCGGATCGAGCGCGAGATCGTGAAGCTGCTCTTCGTGCTCAAGCC
>JAAXGQ010000016.1 GCA_012271265.1 Vicinamibacteraceae bacterium | reverse complement strand
GGCACGAAGACCACCTGAGGGACCAAACGGGGCGGCGCAGGCCGGCGAGGACGCCGGCGCTCCATGGGGCCGGCGCTCCATCCGTCAGGGCGCGCCAGTCATGGAGCGCCGGTGTCCTCACCGGCCACGGTTTGTCGGCACGGCGGCGCGGTCGGCACGAAGACCACCTGAGGGACCAAACGGGGCGGCGCAGGCCGGCGAGGACGCCGGCGCTCCATGGGGTCGGCGCTCCATAGGGCTCCTTCGCCGTCATGACGATGCCGCCAGTCTGACGGTCACCGCCCCACCTCCCTAACCGATCGAGACGACGCGGTTCCGCCGTGAGCGGGAGGGCCGGAACTCCAGATCTCCCTGGAGCGGACTGACCCGGATCAGCTGCGCGCGGAGCCGGTCGCCGATCCGGTAGCGCACACCGGTGTTGCGGCAGGAGACGGAGTGGTCGTTCCGGTTGTAGCGGAAGCGCCCGCCAGGCAGGAGCTCCATCGGAATCAGACCCACCGCGGGGACCTCCTCGAGCTCGACGCGGAGACCGAAGCGTCCGGTGGCGGCGACCCGCGCGGGAAACGCGTCCCCGAGTCGGGAGGCGAGGAAACGCGCCAACCGCCGCTTCACCAGAGCCCGCTCGGCAGCCTCGGCATTCCGCTCCTGCCGGGAACACGAGACGGCCAGCCGCTTCAGGGTCTCCCGAGCGGCGCGGGACCGATCCGGGTCGGATGCCTCCAGCGCCCTGTGGACGAGGAGATCGGGATAGCGGCGGATGGGCGAGGTGAAATGGGCGTAGTCGCTGAGGGCGAGCGCGAAGTGCCCGTCCGGGCGTTCGGAGTACACCGCCCGCTGCATTGCCCTCAGCAGCCGCCGGCGGAGAAACGGCGCCTCGGGTCGCCCGGCGATCCGGGCCAGCAGGCGGGCGCAATGGGCGGGGCGAAGGGAGAAGGAGGGCGGCCGGAGCCGCTCGCCGAAGCCGGCGAGGAGATCCTCGAAGCGTCGGATCCTGTCCTCCGCGGGGGCGCCGTGGACGCGGTGGAGCGCCGGAAGGCCGCGCTCGCGGAGGCGCTCCGCCACCGCCTGGTTCGCGGCAAGCATGAAGTCCTCGACGAGGCGATGCGCCTCGGTGCGCTCGGCGTAGCGGGCGGCGGTGACGTTGCCCCGGGCATCGGTCTCCAGCTCGGGCTCCGGAAGATCCAGGTCCACTGCGCCGCGCGCCCGGCGGGCCCGGGCCAGAAGCGCCGCCGCCCGGCCCAGGGTCGACATGGCCGCCGGGATCGGACCGGCTTCCGGCTCGGGGCGGGCGAGCAGGTGGGCGCCCTCCTCGTAGCTGAGCGCGGCGGCGCTCCGGATGACGCTCTTCCGCACGCGCGCCGAGACGATGCGGCCGTCCGTGCCGAGCCGCAGGAACACCGAGCGGGTCAGCCGGTCCACCTCCGGAAGGAGCGAGCAGATCCCGCCCGAAAGGCGCTCCGGAAGCATCGGGACGGCCCGCTCGGGGAAATAGACGGACGTGCCTCGGCGGGCGGCCTCGCGGTCGAGCGCGCCGCCCGCCGGAACGTAGTGGCTCACGTCGGCGATGTGGATCCCGATCTCGAAGCCGCCGCCGGGAAGGGGCGCCGCTTCGATGGCGTCGTCGTGATCGCGGGCGTCGGCCGGATCCATGGTCAGGATGAGGCGGCGGGTCAGGTCCACGCGCCCTTTCCGGGCATCCGGGCCAACCGTCTCCGGAACCGCTTCCGCTGCGGCGAGCGCGGCGCGGGAGAAGCGCTCCCCGATCCGGTGCCGCACGAGGATGGCTCGGAGCTCGGCGGCCGGATCCGTCGCCGGACCGAAGACGACCGCGACCTCGCCGAGAAGGCGCCGCCCCGGGCGGCGAGGGCGGCGGATCCGGATGGCGCACAGTTGGCCCGGCCGCGCCCCGGCGGATTTCCCCGGCGCCAGGTGGATCTCCCGGGACCACTCCCGGCTCCACACCACGACCGTCCGATCCCTGGTGACCTCGCCCACAACCTGGCGCCGGGCCGGATCGAGAACCCTCCGGACCTCCCCTTCGAGCCGGCCGCGCCGTGTCCGGAACGCGACCTCGACCTCCACCTCGTCGCCGGGGAGGGCGGCGCCGACCCGGCTCCGGGTGATGTGGACGTCCTCGCCGAGGCGGCTGCCCGGCCCGGGGATGACCCATCCGTCGCCGCGCGGCGCGCCGGTGAAGCGGCCGCGAACCCTCCGGACGGCAGAGCGCGAAGGGGCCCGGGCGGGCGGGCGGCGGCGCCGGTGGGTGGAAGGCCTCATTGTTAATATCCCGCGCTCACCGCGGGCCGAAGTGGCGGAACGGTAGACGCGCTGCGTTCAGGGCGCAGTACTCCTTGCGGGTGTCAGGGTTCAAATCCCTGCTTCGGCACCGACGGAAGCAGGCGTCCTCCGCACCGACGGAAAGGTGGCGTTCTCCTCCCTCCGGGGACATCGGCGGACCTGCTCCGGGGAGCAGGACGGGGGACGGGGAACCCGGGAAGGCCACGGGTAGACTCCCGCCCGATCCGACTGCGGAAGTGGCGGAACTGGCAGACGCGCTGGATTTAGGATCCAGTGGGGCAACCCGTGGGGGTTCGAGTCCCCCCTTTCGCACCCGTTGCGCCACGTGAAACCCATCCACCGGGAAGGCGGCCGCGAGCCCCGATGAGCCCGAACACGAACCGCGCGCCGAGCGCCGAACCGATTCCCGGCGTGCGCCACCGCCTGTTCGAGGAAAGCAGCGTGCGCCGCAGGATCGATGTGGTGATTCCAGGCGGCGTCGTCGCCGAGGCCATGCAGGAGGAGTTGAAGCGCATCCGGCGGAGCGCCCGGGTGCCCGGCTTCCGCCGCGGACGGGTCCCGATCAACCGCATCGCTCATTCGTTTGGCGAGCAGGCTGCCAAGGCAGTCGCCAACCGGCTTCTCCGCCGCGCCAGCCGTCTGATTCTGCAGGAAACGGACCTGGAGCCGATCGCGCCTCCCGAGGTCCGGGTGCCGCAGCTTCCCAGGCCGTTTGCCCGGGCCGATCTCAAGGCGGAACTCCGCTTCGAGGTCCACCCGGAGATCGGCACGCTCGATCTCTCCGGCATCGAGCTGACGCCGCGCCGGACGGAGGTCACGGAAGAGCACATCCAGGACACTCTCGACCAGGTCCGCCGCGGTGCGGCCGAGCCCGGACCGCTCCGCCCTTCGGGGGTCCGGGACCATGACGTGGTCGTCGGCGACCTCGAGGAGATCGAGGTCAGCGACGCGCAGGCCCGGCCGCCGCCGGGGGCGCCCGCGCGCAAGACGGAGGACGTGCCCATCCGTGTCGGCAGCGGCGACTACCACCCCGCCCTCCACGAGGCGCTTCAGGGGGCGCGGGCCGGAGACACCGTCGTGACGACGGTCCGCTTCGGCCGGCATTCTCCCGACGCGGACCGCGCCGGCCGCACGCTGCGCGCGATGTTCACCATCAAGGACGGTCGGAGTCCGGTGCTTCCGCCCGCGGACGACGCCCTCGCCCGGAAGGTGGGCGCGGATTCGTTGCTGGCCCTCCGAGGCGACATCCGCGACCGCCTCCGGGAACGCGCCGAGCAGGAGGATCAGGACGCCATGCACCGCGAGATGATGGACGCCGTGCGCGAGCGGAATCCCGTCGAGGTCCCCGAAGCGCTGATCGAACAGGAAATGCGCCGGCAGGTGCGGACCGCCGAACAGCAGCTTGCAGCGGAGGAGATGTCGGAGGCCGACCGGCAGCGGGTGATGGAACAGTCGGTGCGGGAAAACCTGCCAGCGATCCGGAAGCGGGCCGAACAGAGCCTCGCCGACGCGCTCCTGCTCGACGCGGCCGCCCGCGAGCACGCGATCGAAGCGCCGATGGACATTGTGGATGGCCGGATCGCGAAGCTGGCGGAGGACAATGGCAAGACCCTTCCGGCGATGCGGGCCACGCTCCAGAAGCACGGTGGACTCGCGCAGCTCGAAGAGCATGAACGCCGGCGGGCCGCGGCTGCCTTCCTGCTCGGGCAGGTCGGTCGGAAGGACGCCGAGCCGGAGGGCGCTCTGCCGGACGGGCCGTAGGAATTCCTGAACCGACCGCGTCGCGCGCGGCCGCGGCACGACATGGACATTTCCCTCTGCCCCTTCGCGCCGGGCTGCCGGCGTCCACGAAAACCGAACGGGAGGAAACCGCCACCATGACCAACCGCAATCAGACCACCGCGGCGAACCCGGTCACGGCCCAGTACGTGCCCATCGTCGTCGAGCGCGACGGCCGCGCCGAGCGGGCCTACGACATCTACTCGCGGCTGCTGAAGGACAACATCATCTTCATCGGACAGCCCGTCACGGACGCCCTCGCGAATTCGGTCGTCGCGCAGCTCCTCTTCCTCGAGTCCGAGGACGCGGAGAAGGAAATCTCGCTCTACATCAACTGCCCGGGCGGATCGGTGAGCGCCGGCCTCGCCATCTACGACACGCTGCAGTTCGTCCGCCCCAAGGTCACGACCTACTGTCTCGGCCAGGCCGCGAGCATGGGGGCCGTGCTGCTCGCCGCCGGGTCCCCGGGTCGGCGCTTTGCCCTGCCGAACGCCAGCGTGATGATCCACCAGCCCTCGGGCGGGTTCGAGGGAGTGGCGAGCGACATCGAGATCCGGGCGAAGGAGATCCGGCGCGTCCGGGAGCGCCTGACGCGGATCCTTGCCCAGCACACCGGACGCGCGACCGAGCAGATCGCGAAGGACATCGACCGGGACAACTTCATGACCGCCGACGAGGCGCGTGAATTCGGCATCATCGACACCGTCATCCGGCACCGCTGAAGGCGGATACGCCTCATGGCTAGAATAGGACGCATCCGGCAGCAACCGGGAGCGTGGTGGGTCGCGCAGGGCCGACCGACGGCTCCCAACGAGGCATCCAGCGTGAGAAAAGCGCTCCGGAGCGGCGAACAGCCTGTGGACGAAGTGACGCGGCATTCGAGCGGCGATCCATCGCGGCTGAACCAGGCCGCAAAGCGGCCTTCTGCGTTGCGCTGCGGTCGAAATACGCCAGGTATTCCTCCCTTACGCGCCTTGTCAGCCACACCCCCACCGGGAGCACTGGGCCTCGCCACTCCCGGCGCTCACGCCACCCCATCCACAGGCTGTTAGAAGGGCAGCGCGTGCCATCCACGAAGAAGAGGGGGGGCGGTCCCCCGCTGACCTGTTCGTTCTGCAACAAGAGCCAGGGCGGCGCCGTCGTCCTGATCGCCGGACCGGACCGGATCTTCATCTGCAACGAGTGCGTTGCGATCTGCAACGACATCATCGCCGACAAGATCAAGGACTCCCACCCTGGGGCGCCGACGGCCCGTTCGGCTCCGGCCCGCCGCGCCACGCAGCTCATCCCGGAGCAGATCAAGGCCCGGCTCGACGAATACGTGATCGGACAGGAGGAGGCGAAGAAGAAGCTCGCCGTAGCCGTCTACAACCACTACAAGCGCATCCGGCTCACCCGGTCCGGGAGCCGCGCGGCCGACGAGGTGGAGCTTGCGAAGAGCAACGTCCTGCTCCTCGGCGAGACGGGGACCGGCAAGACGTTGCTGGCGCAGACCCTCGCGCGGATTCTCGATGTGCCGTTCACGATCGTGGACGCAACGACACTCACCGAAGCAG
Source organism: Vicinamibacteraceae bacterium (assembly GCA_012271265.1). GTDB lineage: Bacteria > Acidobacteriota > Vicinamibacteria > Marinacidobacterales > Marinacidobacteraceae > JAAXGQ01. The sequence continues at coordinate 20,424 of JAAXGQ010000016.1, read as the reverse complement.
GCTATGTCGGCGAGGACGTCGAGAACATCATCCTCAAGCTTCTCCAGACCGCGGACGGCGACATCGGGCGCGCCCAGAAGGGCATCATCTACGTCGATGAGATCGACAAGATCTGCCGCAAGGACGAGAACCCGTCGATCACCCGGGACGTCTCCGGGGAGGGGGTGCAGCAGGCGCTCCTGAAGATCGTCGAGGGCGCCGTGGCCAGCGTGCCCCCGCAGGGCGGGCGGAAGCATCCACACCAGCAGTTCCACCAGGTCGACACGACGGACATCCTCTTCATCTGCGGCGGCGCCTTCGTCGGCCTCGAAAAGATCATCGAGCGCCGGATGGGAAGCCGCGCGCTCGGATTCGGGGCGGAGGTCCCGGAAACCGCCGCCGACCGGCGGGCGGCGGTGCTCGGGGAACAGCAGCCCGGCGACCTGATCCGCTACGGCCTGATTCCCGAATTCGTGGGGCGGCTTCCGGTCGTCGCGACCCTGCATCGGCTTGGCGAGGACGAACTGGTACGCATCATGACCGAGCCGAAGAACGCCATCGTGAAGCAGTACCAGGCCCTGCTCGCGGACGAGGGGGTGGAGTGTTCCTTCACCGACGAAGCGCTCCGGGCCGTTGCGAAGCAGGCCGTGGAGCGCGAACTCGGCGCCCGAGGCCTGCGCATGATCCTCGAGGACCTGATGCTGGACCTGATGTACCGGCTGCCGTCGGACAAGCAGGTCCGGGAAGTCGTCATCACGCCCGAATTCGCTCTCGGGAACGCGTCTCCGGTCACGGTCGTGTCCCGCAAGGCGGGCTGAAACCCGCGCCGGGCGTTTCGCCCGTCTCCCTACCCACATCAGCCATGCCCAACCGGCCTTCCGCGCCAGCCGTTTTCCTGGGCAGCGCCACCGACCAGGGCGGCTTTCCCGAACCCTCGCTGCCCGAGGTGGCCTTCGTCGGGCGCTCCAACGTCGGGAAGTCGAGCCTTCTGAACCGGCTGGCGGGAATGCGCCTGGCGCGCGTCTCCCGCTCTCCCGGACGGACGCGCATGGTGAACTTCTTCGAAATCGGCGGGGTCCACCGGCTGGTGGATCTCCCCGGCTACGGGTTCGCCCGGGTGTCGCGCGCGGAACGGTCGGCCTGGGAGGGCATGGTTCTTTCCTATCTCATCGGTCGGGCGAGCCTGGTGCTCAACCTGCTGCTGGTGGACTCGCGCCGCGATCCGCTGGCTCTCGACCTCGAAGCCTTCACGCTCCTGCGGAGGAGCGGATCGCCCACGGCGGTGATCGCGACCAAGGCCGACAAGCTGACCCGCTCTGCAGCGGGAGCCAGCCTTCGGGCGCTTCGGGACGCCTACGGCGAAGAGGGCGCCATCCCGGTCATCTCCTGCTCGACCGTCGTCCGCAAGGGGCCGAGGCGGCCGCCGCCAGGAGCATCGGGCGTCGGGATCGTTCAGCGGCTCATCGCGGAGAAGGTGCGCGCATGGCGTTGAGCTCCGGCGCTGGCACGATCCGTCGGCGTTCCCGCAAGGTGTTCCGGGCCGGGCCTCGGGTGCTGGAGGCGTCACAGACCCCGGCCGGCCCGATCCTGAACACCGCCGACCTGGCCCACATGACGCCGGTCGAGCTGCAGGAGGTCGCCGCCGGACTGGACATCGAGGCCCCGGACGCGCTCGCCCGGCAGGATCTGCTCTACCGGATCCTCGGCGCTCACACCGGCCGGGGCGGCCGGCTGATGGCTCGGGGAACGCTGCACCGCCTGGTCGAGGGATTCGGCTTCCTGCGGTGTCCGATCAATTCCTACCTGCCCGGTCCGAACGACGTCTACGTGTCGCCGGGTCAGATCCGCCGGTTCAACCTGCGGAACGGCGACATGCTCTTCGGCGAGATCCGCCGGCCGCGCCGCGGCGAGCGCTACTTCGGGCTCCTCGACCTGCAAACGGTGAACGAGGAGCCGGCCGTCGAGAATCCGGAGCGCCCGGTCTTCGAACGGCTCACCCCGATCCATCCGGACCGGATGATTCGGCTGGAACACGCATCGGATGAGCTGTCCTCCCGGATCGTGGACCTGGTGGCGCCGATCGGCGCCGGGCAGCGCGGTCTGATCGTGGCGCCGCCCCGCGCCGGCAAGACGGTCCTGCTGCAGCGGATCGCCAATGCCATCCGCGAGAACCACCCCCGGATCGAGCTCCTGGTCCTGCTCGTGGACGAGCGCCCGGAAGAAGTCACCGACATGGTGAAGCACTGCCGGGGGGAGGTCCTGAGTTCGACATTCGACGAGCGCGCCATCCGTCACATTCAGGTCGCCGAGGCGGCGCTCGACCGCGCCCGACGGCGGGTGGAACTCGGCCACGATGTGGTGGTCCTGCTCGACTCGCTGACCCGGCTCGCCCGCGCCTACAACCGCACCAAGGGGTCGGCGCACGGCCGGCTGCTCTCCGGAGGCATGGACGCCCAGGCGATCCAGTTTCCCAAGCGGTTCTTCGGGGCGGCCCGGAACATCGAGGACGGCGGATCGCTCACCATCCTCGCCACCGCTCTGGTGGACACCGGCAGCCGGCTGGACGACCTGGTCTACGAGGAGTTCAAGGGCACGGGCAACATGGAGATCCACCTCGACCAGCGTCTGCTCGAGCAGCGGCTGTTCCCAGCGATCGACTTTCACCAGACCGGGACCCGGCGCGAGGAACTGCTGCTCACACCGATGGAACAGCAGCGCATGGCCGTCCTCCGGCGGGTGCTGCACGGGCTCGATCCGGTCGAGGCGATGGCCCTCGTCATCGAGAAGATCAAGACGACGAAGACGAACCGCGACTTCCTCGAAGCCATCGTCCGCGGCGGCTGACCCGTGAGGAAGAGAGAGGTGCTCCTGCGTGCTAGCATGCCCGCCCCTCATGCGGCCCGGCATCCATCCCGACTACAAGCCGATCCGGGTGAGCTGCGCCTGCGGGTTCCGGTTCGAGACACGTTCGACCCGCTGCAAGGACCTGCGGCTGGAGATCTGCTCCGCCTGCCACCCCTTCTTCACCGGGAAGCAGCGGATCGTGGACTCCACCGGCCGGGTGGAACGTTTCCGCCAGAAGTACGGCGAAGTGACGTCCCGACGCACCGCCCGGCTGGCGCGCGCCGGACGTTCCTGAGCGCGGCCGTCTTCAGCCGGGTCTTCCCGGTGCCGGCAGGGGCACAATGCCCTGCTCCGGCGCGCCCGAACCTTTGCTGAAGACGCCCCCGACCGAACCATGACCGCGAGGCCTCTCCCGGAGTCGCGGCTCGACGCCTCGCTCGACGCCGCCGAGCGGCGGCTTCGTGAAGTCAGTGAACTGCTCGCGACGCCGGACGTGCTGCGTCAGCCCGCCCGCCTCCGGGAACTCTCCGCCGCTCACCGCGAGCTGGAGCCGCTCGTCGAGGCCGGCGAGGAGAAACGCCAGCTGACCGCTCGCCTCGCCGACGCCGAAGCCTTCGCGGACGACCCTGACGAGGAAATCGCCGAGCTGGCCGCCGAGGAGGCCGCGGAGATCCGTGCCGGGCTTGCCCGGCTCGACGCCGAGATCCGCCGCCGGCTGGTCCCGAAGGATCCGAACGACGAGCGGAACGTGCTGCTCGAGATCCGGGCCGGGACCGGAGGGGAGGAGGCGGCCCTCTTCGCCCGCGAGATCTTCCGGATGTACGAGCACTACGCCCGGGCCCGCGGCTTCCGGGTGGATGTGGTCTCGACCCAGGAAACCCCGGTGGGAGGCGTCCGGGAGGTCGTCGCCGTCGTGGAAGGAAAAGGTGCTTTCAGCCGGCTGAAGTTCGAGAGCGGCGTCCATCGGGTGCAGCGGGTGCCCGCGACCGAAGCCTCCGGGCGCATCCACACCTCGGCCGTCACCGTAGCCGTCCTGCCGGAGGCGGAGGAAGTCGACGTGCAGGTCGATGCGAAGGATCTGCGGATCGACACGTTCTGCTCCTCCGGTCCAGGCGGGCAAAGCGTGAACACGACGTATTCGGCGGTCCGCATCACCCACCTGCCCTCGGGCCTGGTGGTGAGCTGCCAGGATGAAAAATCCCAGATCAAGAACAAGGCGAAGGCGCTGCGGGTGCTCCGGTCGCGCCTCTTCGACCTGGCGCGCGCCGAGCAGGAGGCGGAACTGGCCCGGACCCGGCGCGGTCAGGTGGGGCGCGGCGATCGCAGCGAGAAGATCCGTACCTACAACTTCAAGGAAAGCCGCGTCACCGACCACCGCATCGCCCTCACCCTCCACGCCCTGCCCAGCGTGCTCGACGGGGAGCTGGACCGCTTGATCGAGCCGCTGGCGGCCGACGAGCAGGCCCGCCGCCTCCAGGCCGTCGAGGGCTGAGTCGCGCCTCGTGACGGCGCCCGCCGTCGCTTCGGCGCTCCGGAGGGGGGCGGCCCGGCTGCGCGCGGCCGGGGCGCCCTCTCCCGATGTCGATGTGCGGCTCCTGCTTCGCTTCGCGGCAGGCTGGACCGAAGCGGACCTGGTGGCGAGGCTGGGTGATCCGCTCCCGGGCGCGGCAGAGCAGCGCTTTGGTCGCCTGGTCGCGGCGCGGGCGGAGCGCATCCCGCTGCAGCACCTGACCGGGAGCGTCGAGTTCTGGGGGATCCATCTCGAAGTCGGACCGGAGGCGCTCATCCCGAGGCCGGACACGGAGATTCTCGTCGAGGTGACGCTTCGCGCCCTTCGGGGCAAGCCGGACATCGTGCGGTTCGCGGACGTCGGGTGCGGGACCGGCTGCGTGGCGCTCGCGCTGGCCCGGAGCCTGCCCCGGAGCCACGTCTTCGCCGTGGACATCTCGGCGGCGGCGCTTCGCCTCACTGCGCGCAACGTGCGCCGCGTCGGCCTCTCGGAACGGGTCACCCTCGTCCGAGGGGATCTCCTGAGCGGCTTCGCCTCGGAGACGCTCGACTTCGTCGTCGCGAACCTCCCCTACATCCCCGACACCGAGTTCGAAGGCCTGGAGCCGGAAGTGCGGGATCACGAGCCTCGGCTGGCGCTCGCCGGGGGCCCGGACGGCCTCGCGCCGCTCCGGCGGCTGGCGCCGATGGCGGCGCGGACCCTCGCCCCCGGCGGCCGGCTGGCGGTGGAAATCGGCTTCGGACAGCAGGACAGCGCCCGGAAGATCCTCGCCGAGGCGGGCCTGGTCGGCATCGCTGCCGCGCCCGATCCGGCCGGGATTCCCCGGGTTCTGCAAGCGGAACGTCAGTCTCGTGCCGACCGCGCCGCCCCCATGGAGCGCCGCCCCATGGAGCGCCGGCGTCCTCGCCGGCCTAAGCAGCACCTTCGGTCCCTCGGGCAGCCCCTGCCGACCGCGCCGCCGTGCCGACCCACCGTGAGCCGGGCGGCCCACGGACCATGCCCGCCTGCGGCGGTGGCCGGTCAGGACACCGGCGCTCCATGAATCGCGCGCGCCCTGACGTAGGAAGCGTCGGCCCCATGGACCGCCGCCCCATGGAGCGCCGGTGTCCTCGCCGGCCTACGCAGCACCTTCCGTTCCTCAGGCAGTCTCGTGTCGACCGCGCCACCGCGCCGACCGACCGTGGGCCGGGAGGCACACGGTCCATGCCCGCCTCCGGCGGGCGCCGGTGAGGACACCGGCGCTCCATGAATGGCGCACCCTGACGTAGGAAGCGTCGGCCCCGTGGAGCGCCGACCCCATGGAGCGCCGGCGTCCTCGCCGGCCTACGCAGCACCTTCCGTTCCTCAGGCAGTCTCGTGTCGACCGCGCCGCCGTGCCGACCCACCGTGGGCCGGGAGGCACACGGTCCATGCCCGCCTCCGGCGGGGGCCGGTGAGGACACCGGCGCTCCATGAATGGCGCGCCCTGACGTTGGGAGCGCCGCCCCATGGAGCGCCGGCGTCCTCGCCGGCCTACGCAGCACCTTCCGTTCCTCAGGCAGGCTCGTGTCGACCGCGCCACCCTGCCGACCCACCGCGGGCCGGGAGGCCCACGGTCCATGCCCGCCTCCGGCGGTGGCCGGTGAGGACACCGGCGCTCCATGAATGGCGCACCCTGACGTAGGGCGCGTCGACCCCATGGAGCGCCGACCCATGGAGCGCCGGCGTCCTCGCCGGCCTACGCAGCACCTTCCGTTCCTCAGGCAGGCTCGTGTCGACCGCGCCACCGTCCGACCCACCGTGGGCCGGGAGGCACACGGACCATGCCCGCCTGCGGCCGTGGCCGGTGAGGACACCGGCGCTCCACGAATGGCGCGCCCTGACGTACGGAGCGTCGGCCCCATGGAGCGCCGACCCATGGAGCGCCGGCGTCCTCGCCGGCCTACGCAGCACCTTCCGTTCCTCAGGCAGGCTCGTGTCGACCGCGCCACCGCGCCGACCCACCGTGGGCCGGGAGGCACACGGTCCATGCCCGCCGGCGGCGGTGGCCGGTGAGGACACCGGCGCTCCCGGTGTGGTGGCCGGCGAGGACACCGGCGCTCCCGGTGTGGTGGCCGGCGAGGACGCCGGCGCTCCCGGTGTGGTGGCCGGTGAGGACACCGGCGCTCCCGGTGTGGTGGCCGGCGAGGACGCCGGCGCTCCCGGTGCGCGGGCCGGTGAGGACACCGGCGCTCCATGGGACGCCGGGGCTCCAGGCGGGCGTATACTCGCGAGTTGCGCCGCGAGGACACCCCCGTGCTGCGAAGCCCGCAGGGAGCGAAACAAACATGGCCAACAAGCACTCCGTAGCCAAGAGGATCGCGTCGCTGTACGGCGGAACCTACGATCGCTCCACGGGAGGCCCGGACATTCGCACGGAGAAGGTCCAGATATGGGTCGTCAATGCGACTTCGGTGAGCGACGCCTCGAAGCAGTTGCGCGGCCGGCGCGGCCCGGTCTATTTCGCGGCGACCGACGATGCGGACGTGCCCGCGGTTGCCGAGCTCACCCGAGGCAAGACCGTCGGGCTCATGAACAGCGACGGCCGGATCCTCATCGCATCCACGCGGACCAACTGGGGAAGCGGCCGCCGCAAGGCCAGCGCCTGATCGGGACCCCTTCGGTCCCCCGGCCGGGGACCCTTCCTCTCGGGCGATCCGAAGGAAGTACGTTGTGACCCGCCCCGCGCCTGCCCGCGGGGTGTTTGTGTTCGGGCCGGTCCGCGACCTCGTGCTGCTGGCCGCCACCCCGGTTCTGATCTTCCCGCTGGCCTTCCTGGTCGGGGGGAGGGAGACGGCGATGACCGTCGGCCTGCTGGTGGCCGGCTTCGGCGCGCTCGGCCATCACCTTCCGGGCATGCTCCGGGCCTACGGCGATCGGGCGCTCTTCCGGCGGTTCCGGACCCGGTTCATCGCCGCCCCGCTGGTCTTTGCCGCCGCGGCGCTGGGCTTTGGGATGAACGGCCTCAACGGCGTTTCGCTGGTGGTGCTTGTCTGGGGCATCTGGCACGGCGCGCTGCAGGTCTACGGCTTTCTCCGGATCTACGACGGGCGGGCGGGGGCCGTCTCGCGTTGGAACGCCCGGCTCGATTTCTGGATGTGCCTTGGCTGGTTCGGCGCCGGCGTGCTCCATTCATCAGGGCGGCTGGGAGAACTCCTCGAGCTCTGGTACGCGCTGGGCGGCCCGATGCTCGACCCCGCGTGGTTTCTGGGCTTTCGCAGCGCCTTCGATGTGGGGCTGGCCGCGCTGACCGCGGTCTTCCTCTTCCGGACCGGGCGCGATCTCTGGCGCGGCAGCGGGCAGCATCCGATCAAGCTGGTGGCGGCGGCGATGTCCTTCGCCTTCTGGTGGTGGTGCTCCGTTCACGTTCCCTGGGCGGTCCTCGGAGTGGCGCTCTTCGAGATCTTCCACGACGTCCAGTACCTCTCCATCGTTTGGGTCTTCAACCGCCGGCGCGCCCGCGATCCCGGCGCCGGGCGCTTCACCCGGGCGCTGTTCGGGGGAGGCAAGGCGATGCTCTGCGCCTATGTGGGGCTCGTCTTCGGGTACGGACTCCTGCGATACGTCCCCGAAGCCGCCCCCGGGATCGCGATGGAGCGTTTCGTCTTTTCGCTCGTGGCCGCTTCGACGATGCTGCACTTCTATTTCGACGGCTTCATCTGGAAGCTCCGGGAGAAGGAAACCGGCGGGGCGCTCGGCATCCGCATGGCCGGCGCGGCAACGCCCGCGCCTTCGACTTCGGCGGTTCGCGGCGCGCTCCTGACGCCGCACGCCGCGAAATGGGCCGGGCTCTTCGTCCTGCCGCTCGGGCTGCTGTTTTCGCTGGAGAGCCGGGCGGAGGCGCCACCAATGCGCGAGCGTTACGAGAACCTGACGGCCATCGCGCCGGGGAGCGCCGAGTTCCACCACAACCTGGGATTCGCCTATCGCGAGGCAGGCGACCTCGACGCCGCCGAGGCGCGCTACCGGCGAGCGATCGAACTCGATCCGGAATACCCCCGGGCCCACGCCAATCTGGGGATCGCGCTTCTCTCCCGGGGCGCCTGGGAGGAGGCCGAGAGCTCTCTACGTCGAGCCGTCGCGCTCGATGACGGGTACGCCGCGGCGCACCACAACCTGGGCTTCATCCACGAACGGGTCGGCGTCCGCCTGTCGGCCGAGAACCACTACCGGCGCGCCATCGAACTCGACCCGACGCTGGTCGAACCGCGCCTGGGGCTGGCCCGGATGCTGCTTGCGGCGGACAACGTCTCCGCCGCCGAAACGGTGCTGCAGGAGGCGCTCGCCGTGGATCCGGGGCTGGCCGAGGCCCACCGGAACCTGGGGCTGATCCTCGCCGCACGCGGGGCGCACGCCGAGGCGGTCGCCCACCTCGACGTTTCGCTGGCCTCGGTTCCGGACGATCCGGCTGCGCTGGAGACTGCGGGCTGGATCCTCGCGGTGTCGCACGAAGCCCGGGATCCGGACCGCGCCGTCATCTACGCGATGCGCGCGTCGGAACTCGCAGACCATCTCAATCCCTCCGCGGCCGACACCCTGGGGGCCGCCCTTGCCTCGGCCGGAGACTTCGACGGGGCGCTTCGAGCGGCGCGCACCGCCCAGGCGCTCGCCCTCGATGGTGGCCGCGAGGAACTCGCTCGCGAGATCGCGGCGCGGATCACGCTCTACGAGGCCGGCCGCGCCGTGATTGTCGAGCCCGCGGCCCGATGACCCGTTTCGCCCGGTTGCTGGCCGGGGCCGGGGCGGCATGGGCGATCGCCGCGGCCGCAGCAGCCGCTCCGCAGCCGGAGATGGCGCCACGGCACCGGAGCTGGCTCGAGGAAGAGGTCGTCTACATCATTTCCGAGACGGAGCGACGCGCTTTCGAGGGGCTTCAGGGGGAAGACCTGCGCGACGCCTTCATCGAGGCGTTCTGGCAACGCCGGGATCCGAACCCGACGACTCCCGAGAACGAGTTCCGCGAGGAGCACCTTGCCCGGATCGCTTACGCGAACGAGTTCTACGGCCGGGACACCGGGCGCGCGGGCTGGCGGACGGACCGGGGGCGGTTCCACATCCTGCTGGGGCCCCCCCGGATCAAGGAGGACTTCTCCCACTCGAACTTCGTCTACCCGGTGGAGTTGTGGTTCTACAACGACTCCACGCTGCGGGAGCGCGGCGTCCCGCCCTTCTTCTACCTGCTGTTCTTTCGTCGGTTCGGAGCCGGAGAGATGCGGCTCTACAGCCCGGTCGAGGACGGGATGCAGGCGCTCCTCATCGCTCCGGAGCCGTTCATCCAGGGCGATTTCCGGTTGCGCGAGGAAGCCGCCTACAGCCAGTTGGCGGAGATCAGTCCCGAGCTCGCGGCGGCCGCGCTCTCGTTCCGCACCGACGAGGGGGTGAGCTTCGGGGACCTCCGGGCCTTCGGGACGATCTCGCTGCTCGACGAGATCCACCGCTCGCCGACCTTCGGAGTGGACGTCAGCTACGCCGAGCGGTTCGACTTCGGCTCCGTCGAGAGCGACTACCTCTTCAACTACGTCGGGAGCGAGGGAGGCTGGCACGTCCTGCCAGGGCCGGGGGGGTATTACATCCATTGGGCGATCGAAATCCCGGCGGAGTCCCTGTTCGTGGCGCGGGATCCGGCGATCGGGCGTTACGGCGCGGTGTTCATCGCTTCCATCGAAATCCGTGCTCCCGAGGATCCGGAGGCGCTGCTCTACGAGGACCGCGCCGAATCCTTCTTCGCGGTTTCCGAGGCGGAATCCGCGGCTCTCGCCCGCCCATTCCGCTTCCGAGGGGTGGTCCCGGTGATTCCCGGGGTCTGGGACGCACAGATCATCGTGCGAAACCGCGCCTGCCCGAGCCGCGACGAGGACGAATGCCGGCGCGCCTACACCCTCCTTGCCGGCGTCATCGAAGTTCCGGAGATCCAGTTCGCGTCTCCAGCGCTGACCCCGCCGGTGCTCGCCTACGGGAGCGAACTCCTCGGCGGCGAGCCGCTCTACCGGGGCTACCGCTTTGGGCGGCGGCGCCTCTTCCCCAATCCGGCCGGGGTGTTCGCCGCCGGCAGCGCTCTCCACCTTCTGTCGGAGCCGCTGAACGCTCCCGAGGGGTCGGTCGTCGCCTGGACGATCCGACCTGACGAGACGAGTGGAGCTCCGGGGGCCGAAATTGCGCCGTCAGTGGAGGGGGAGGCTGCGGCGCGGGGAGATCGGGAGGGGCCGCTGGTGGTGTCCTCGGACCTTGGCGACCTGCCTGGAGGCCGCTACCTGGCGTCGGTGCGCCTGCTCGACGCAGGCGGCGCCGAACTCGCGGCGGAGGTCGTGCCCTTCGCGATCTCGCCCCGGGCCAGCCTCGCGCGGCCGCTGGTGGACGGCGGGCTCGGCGAGATCCGCCCGGAGGTACTCGGCGCGCCGCAGCTCGCGTGGGCGCGCCAGTGGGAGGCCGTCGGGAACCGGCCGATGGCGGTGGCGCTCGCGGAAGCGGCGGTCGCCGCCGGGCCGGGGCTTGTCGCCGCTCGGGAGTTGCTCGCCGCATTCCGGCTTGAGGACGATCCGGCCGCCGCGGTGGAGCTGCTCGCCCCGGTGTTCGTCGCGGACCCCGACCGCTACCAGACGGCGCGCCGGCTTGGCGAAGCGCGCGTTCGGGTGGGGGACTTCGCCGGCGCGGTGGAGCCGCTCACCCGCGCGCTGGAGCTTCGGCCGCCGGACGCGGACCTGCTGGTCTTCCTGGCTACCTCGCGGCTGGCGCTGGGAGACGAGGCCGCGGCAGCGCAGCTGCTGGATCAGGCATTCGCGCTCGATCCGGAGAACGAGGCCGTGCTCGCCCTTCGCCGCCGCTGACGGGCAGAGGGGCGGCGGTGCGGTGTGGACGGGCGAGGCCCGGGGACGACGCCACCGGAAGAACCCGCCCACCTTGTGGGACCCGTCCCGCTTCGTGGGACAAGAAAAAGGGGCGGCGGGCCGGGCCCGCCGCCCCGGTCGGGGTGGGCTCTTCGATCAGAACTGGTAGCGGACTCCGATCTTGAAGGTGCGCGGCTCGAGGAAGCCGATCACCCGGCCGTAGGCCGTGCCGGCGCGGATGATCATGTTCAGCACGGGATTGCTGTTCGTCACGTTGTAGGCATCGAAGAAGAGCGACAGCCGGTCGCGATCCCAAAAGGACAGGTCCTTCTCGGCCCGCAGGTCGAGGATCAACACATCGTCGGACCGCTCGGTCATGTCCGAGAGCGGCACCTGGTTCGAGCCGGCGCCGCCGGGAATCGAAATGACCTGGATCGGCGCGAACGCCCAGCCGCTCTGCGCCCGGAACTGGAAGGAGAGCGCCGCGTCGATTCTCGGAATCTGGTAGCGCCCGATCGCCTTGACGTTCCAGTTCGTGTGCTGCTGCTTGGTGCTCACGGCCGAGTTCCAGTTCAGCCCAGACCCCTGGATCCCAAGCGTCCACGGATCCGCCTGGGTGTCCGCGCTGCCGCTGCTGCCGCAGCAGACGAGCTCGTTCCGCCACTGGTAGTGGAAGCTGCCCTGCAGGAAGAGCCCGCTGCGGAACCGGCGGGCCAGCCCCACTTCGATGTTGTCGAATTCGTTCGAGTCGAGGCCCGCGGGGCCCGTCGTCACCGCGTTCGCGGTCCCGGTGCCCTCCGGGGGGCGGGTGATCGTGGTGAGCGGCTGTTGCGTATTTCCGTGGAGCGGACACGGGAAGACCGCGTCGCCGCAGAGGATGGCGCTGTTCAGCAGCGCGTCGAGAAGATCCACCCGGTAGGTATCGAACACGTTTCGGTCCATCTTGCGCACGAAGGAGAGGCGCAGATTCGTCTCGGGCATGATCTCGCTCTCGACCGAGGCGGTGATCTCGTCGTAGTAGCGCTTCGTGGAGAGGTCCACCGGAAGGCCGCCCTCGACCCGTCCCACCGGGAGTCCCGTTCCCGAGGACTGGCTGAGCAGCGAGCCGAGCTCGTTCTGGCCGTCGTAGATCCCGTTCCCGTTGGGATCGAGGAACTCGAAGATGACCTGGTGGCGGGCGGCCGGGTTCGCGGAGACGAAGCCGTCCGGGCCGACGTTGTGCGTGTAGCGGCTCGCGGAGGCCTTCACCACCGTCCGTCCTTCGCCGGTCAGATCGTAGGTGACGGCGAAACGCGGGTAGAAGTCGGTCCAGGTGAAGATGTCCTTCGACTGGATCGAGACCCCGCTCAGGAAGAACTCGGGATGCTCCGGCGCGAGGTCGGAGGAGTTGTACCAGCCGTATTGGTGGGCGATCCGCATCCCGGCGGTGATCGTGAGCCGCGGGTTGATCTGCCAGGTGTCCTGCGCGAAGAAGTGCAGGTTGGCGTCGCGCGTGTCCGAGCGCGCGGTGGGAACGTTCGTGAACAGGATCTCTGACGTACCCATGGAATTCGAGGGCGACACGAGACTTGATCGGTCGCGGTACTGGATCGCGCCCGATTCAATGTTCGAGAAGAAGAGCCGCGAATCCTCCATGTAGTCCAGGCCGAACTTGAGGTCGTGGCTCCCTCCGGCATCCGGGACGTAGTAGTTGATGATGCCGACGAACTGCGGCCGCTCCTTGTCGTAGGTGAAGGGCCAGACGCCGGCTCCGGTCCGCCTCGTGGTATCGAGGTCAATCCGCGGCGGGTTGGTCCCCGGGTCCACCGCCGGGACCATCGGCCAGGTGACGCCGTAGTACATCGCCTTCACGTTCGAGAAGGCCCGGTCGTTCCAGACCCGCTGCCATTCGGCCTTGTGCACCCAGGTCCAGGAATCCTGGGCCAGCCGGACATCAGGCGAGTTGAGCGCGTTGATGCCGCGGTTGGGCCGGTTCTTGAGGCCCCACTGGCTGTAGCCGATCAGCTCGTCCTTTTCAGAAAGCGCCATGTTGACCTTGGCGTAGTAGTTCCGGAGAACGGCCTCCTCCTTGATGACTTCCGGATCGAGACCCGAGATCGCCCGGTGCGTCAAGTTGTTGTTGTAGGCGAGGAAGAACCAGGCCTTGTCCCGCCACAGCGGGCCGCCCACATCAGCGTGGGCCTCCCAGTAGGTGAGCATGTGGTTCGTGCCGGCCCCCCGGCTCTCGAGCTCGGAGGTCAGGTTGTCGCCCACGAAGCTCTCCCCGAGGTAGTCGGCGTAGAGCAGCGCGGAGACGTCGTTCCCGCCGGTCTTGATGTCCATCACGATCGTGTTTCCGGCCCAGGCGTTTTCCACGTCGGCTCCCGCGTTCGAGATGTTGAACTGGTTGACGGTCAGGCTGTCCATGTAGAAGCCGAAGCCGCCGGTGCTGAAGTTGGAGTCCACGCCGTCGATGACGATGCGGTTCTGGTTACGAAGGCCGAAGGCGTCGAAACCGGACTGCTGCGCCTTGTGCGAGCCGGCCACGTCAAAGCCCCGCATCCGGATGCCCGGGGTCAGGGCGAGCATGGCGTGAGGATCGGTCGAGTTCGGGACCTCGAGGATCGCGGTGTCGTCGAAGGTGCCGCCGAACCGGCTGGATTTGACGTCCACGACCGGAGATTCGCCGGTGACGGTGACGGTCTCAGCCACCGCGGCGACGCTGAGGCTCTGGTTCACGCTGAAGGTCTGTCCGGTGATGACGGTGACCTCCTCCCGCACCACGGTCGCGAACCCGCTCAGCTCGAAGGTCATCGTGTACTGGCCGGCAGGCAGGCCCTGGAAGCGGAACGATCCGTCCACGTCGGTCACCGCGACCCGACTCCCGAGGAGCGCCGGCGACTCGAGCGTCACCGTGACGCCGGGAAGGACCAGCCCCTGCTCGTCCGATGCCACCCCGTCGAGCCGTCCGGCGGTGATCTGCGCCACCAGGGAGGCAGGCAGAAGCAACAGCAGCAGTACCGTGAGGCACCGGCCAAGATGTCGTCGCATGAGAACGAGCCCTCCTTCTGTCGCTGGATTGGAGATTCAGGCGGGCGCCAGGAGTCCCGCGGAGTCCCGCGCCCGGGCGCAACCCGCAAGAGCCGCGCCCCGGCCCGAAAACGCGGGAGGGTACCAGAAGGTCTTGACACTAAAGAAGGTTGCGGGCCGTCCGGCCACAGCTGCCAGGGAGATCAGGCCGGCACCCCTCCAATGCGATGGACGGGAACCCGGTTTTTGGATGAAGTGGTCCGGCCCGGCAAGACACGATAATGGGCGGGTGGTGACGCGCACCGCCCCTCCGGAGCTGCTGGAGACGCTGGATGTGCGTCCCCGGATCGATCCCGACGCCGAGGTGCGGCGCCGGGTCCGGTTCATTCGCGACTACCTCGAGGCGAGCGGAGGGCGCCGCCTCTGGCTTGCTGTCTCCGGCGGAGTCGACTCCGCCGTCTGCGGTCGCCTCTGCGCCCTCGCCGTCGAGGCGCTCAACGCGGAGCCCGGCAAGGAGACGCGCCCCTTCCGCTTCATCGCCGTCCGCCTGCCCTACCGCCGCCAGGACGACGAAGCGGACGCGGCGGAGGTCCTGGGATGGATGGCACCGGGCGAGACGGTCGTGGTGGACATCGCCCCTGCGGTTGCCGCCCTCGAGGAGTCCCTGCCCGCCGCCCAGCTGGCCCCCCATTCCGCCCGCGAGCGCGACTTTGCGCGGGGGAACACCAAGGCGCGGATCCGGATGGCGGTCCAGTACCATCTGGCCAATCTGCGCGGAGGCCTCGTGGCGGGGACCGACCATGCCGCCGAAGCGGTGGTGGGTTTCTTCACCAAGTTCGGCGATGGCGCCGCCGACCTCACCCCGCTCTTCGGGCTGACGAAGCGCCAGGTGCGCCAGCTCGCGCGCACCCTGGGGGCGCCGGAGCGCATCGTGGGCAAGGCGCCCACCGCGGATCTGGAGGACCTCCGTCCGGGGATTCCGGACGAAACCGCACTGGGCCTCCGTTACGACGAGATCGACGACTACCTCGAAGGGCTCCCGGTCGCGGCCGAGGTCGCGGACCGCATCGAGGCGATCTACAGCGCCACGGCGCACAAGCGGCGGGGACCGGTCACCCCCGGCGACCGCTGGTGGATCAGCTGTGCTGCAGGAGATAGGTGAGGGTCGCGATCGCGACCACCCGATCGTTGTCCTCCACGACTTCCACCCGGCAGGCAACCAGCGTCCGCCCCTTGCGGATCACTTCTCCGATCGCGAGCAGGTCTCCCTGGACCACGCCGAGGATGTTGACCTTGTACTCCACCAGGCGGATCCCCACGGACGGCGCCACGGAAACCGACGCGCAGTGGCCGGCCGCGACGCACATGGCCCCGATGACCCCGCCCTCGAGCGGCCCCGGCTCGGTGTTCCGGGCCTGGGCCGGCAGGTGGACCCGCGACACACCACTCTTGGCGTAGTCGAGGCGGAGTCCGACCGCTCCCGAAACGGGAGCGCCGGCAAGCGCCTTCTGGAGGCGCTTCGTGCGGGCGGAGCGGTCGCGGGCGAGCTTCCCGGCCGATCCGGATCCGATATCTGACAGGGGCACGGTCTCGAACTCCGGGGTGGTTTCCGGCGGCGGCGCCTCGGGGGCGGCGGCGCCACGGCGACGCGCCAGAAACGGGGTTAGGACAGTCCGCGGCCGGGGCGGGGCCGCAAACGGGCTGGGGTTGGCGGGAGGAGCCTCACCCGGCGACCGCGAATCCGGAGCCTCGGAAGCCCTAGTCGTTCCACGGACGGCCGCCTTGGACCCCGAGGATTTCGGAGGCGTCCGGGTCGCCCGACGCGCCATCAGACGGTCCGGAAGGCGACGAGCGGATCACGCCGGCGGCGTGCGGCGGTCGAAGCGGGCCGACGCGCGTACGAGGTGGGTGGAGCCAACACAGGCCAAAGGAAAACATCTTAGCAGTGGAAGGGCTCCCTGGAAGCCCCGCGAATTCCGCGCCACCGCCCCCTCGTCGAGGTTCGCGCACTGTTGAGGGAGGCGGCTCGGGACGCCCGTCGGTTCTAGAATCCGCGCGCCCTCGCGAGAGTCCCCATGAGCCCCATGCCAACCGACAGCACCGTGGATGTCGTCGTCATCGGCAGCGGTCCGGGCGGCTACGTCGCAGCGCTGAAGGCCGGCGCCGCCGGTCTGCGCACGGTCCTGATCGAGAAGGACGCCAGTTTCGGCGGGACCTGCCTCCACGTCGGCTGCATCCCCAGCAAGGCCTTTCTGCACGCCGCCTGGCTGCTCGACGAGATCCGCGGCGCGCGGAAGTTCGGGGTCACGGTGGAGCGCCCCGAGCTGAACTGGACCGGGCTGCAGCGGCGGAGCCGGCAGGTCATCCGCAAGCTCTCCCGAGGGATCGCCCTGCTGCTCCGCCGTGCCGGGGTCGAGACGATCCACGGCTTCGGCCGGCTTGCCGGGCCCGGCGTGGTGGAAGTCCTCGAATCCGGGGCCGCCGGGTCGGGATCCACGGTCCGCCGGCTGGCGGCACGGAACGTGGTGATCGCCACCGGCTCCGAGGCGCGCACGCTGCCCTTCCTTCCGGTCGACGGGCAACGCATCGTGACGAACGCGGAGATGTTCGGGCTTCCGGAGCTGCCGGCCCGGCTGGGCATCATCGGCGCCGGGGCGGTGGGCGTCGAGTTCGCCTCCATGTTCCGCGCCTACGGCTCGCAGGTCGAGATCTTCGAGATCCTGCCCCGGGTCGTGCCACTCGAGGACGAAGAGGTCTCCGCCGAGGTGCTGCGGGCCTTTCGCCGTCGGCGGATCCGGGTGCGGACCGGGGCGGCCGTCGAGGCGTGCGAGGTCGAAGCGGACGGTGCCCGCGTGCGCTACCGCGCCGGGGACAGGACCGCGGAGGCGGCTTTCGACCAGTTGCTGGTGGCGGTCGGCCGCGCCCCACGCACCTCGGACATCGGACTTGAGACCGTAGGTCTCGGCACGGGCCGCGGAGGGTTTCTCGAGGTGGATGGGGCCTGCCGCACCCGCGCGCCCGGGGTCTACGCCATCGGCGACGTGATCGGGAGCGCCCAGCTGGCGCACGTGGCGTCCGCGGAAGCCGAGGCCGCGGTCGCCGCGATCGCGGGTCACGAGCGGCCTCCACTCCGCGCCGAACGAATGCCCGCCGCCACCTACTGCATCCCGGAGGTCGGATCGGTCGGCCTCACCGAGACGGCGGCCCGGGAGAGCGGACGCGAGATCCGCGTGGGGCGGTTCCCCTTCGCCGCGAACAGCAAGGCGAACATCCTCGGCGACCTCACCGGGTTCGTGAAGATCGTGGCGGAGGCGCGCTACGGGGAAGTCCTCGGCGTGCACATCGTCGGCCCGCACGCCACCGACCTGATCGCCGAGGCGGTCGTGGCCCTGGAGCACGAGGCGACCCTGGAATCGCTGGCGCGGAGCGTCCACCCCCACCCGACGCTCTCCGAGGCGGTCGCCGAAGCGGCGATGGCCGCGCTCGGCCAGCCGCTCCACGTCTGAGGACGCCGGGCCGGAGCGCGTGGATCCGCTTCCGAGGCGCGCCGCCTGGCGCCTCGACCGGCGACCGCTCGGTTACCGGGAAGCCTGGGAGCTGCAGCGCCGCCTCGAACGGAAGCGGCGCGTCCACGCGATCCCGGACACCCTGCTGCTCACCGAACATCCCCCGGTCTTCACGCTCGGGCGGCGCACTCCCGCCCGCCACCTGCCCGGTGGCGCCGACGCGCTCCGCCGCAGCGGGGCGTCCGTGGTGGTTACCGATCGTGGCGGGGATGTGACGTTTCACGGTCCCGGGCAGCTCGTCGCCTACCCGATCCTCGACCTCACCGCCTGGAAGAAGGATGTCCACGCCTATCTGCGGGCGCTCGAAGCGGTGGCGATGCGGACGGCTGCGGCCTTCGGCGTGGAGGCGGAACGGCGGGCGGGCTTCACCGGGGTGTGGCGCGGCGGACCCGAGCCGCGCAAGCTGGCCTCGATCGGGGTGCGGGTTTCCCGCTGGATCGCCACGCACGGGGTGGCGCTCAACGTGAGCACCGACCTGTCCTGGTTCTCGCGGATCGTTCCCTGCGGGATCGAAGGCTGCCGCATGACCTCGCTCGAGGTGGAGACCGGCCGCCCCCTGGGTCTCGGCGCGGTCGCCGATGCGCTCGCCTCCGCATTCGGCGAGGTGTTCCGCCGCGATCTGGTCCCGGCGCCGGACGGGAGGCTCGCCGAAACGGAGAGCGTCGCAGCGGCGGCGTGGGCGGAGCGCCGGGTCGGCTGATCCGTGGTCACCTACCTCGAGGCGATCCGACGGGCGCTGGAGTCCGAAATGCGCCGGGACCCGCGCGTCATCCTGCTGGGCGAGGACATCGGCCGGTACGGCGGGGCGTTCCGGCTCACCGACGGCTTCCTGGAGCAGTTCGGGCCGGACCGCGTCCTGGACACCCCGATCAGCGAGGAAGGCTTCACCGGGGTCGCCGTGGGGGCGGCGCTGGAGGGATTCCGCCCGGTCGTGGAGTACCAGTTCCTCGACTTCATCGCCAGCGCCTTCAACATGGTGACGAACTTCGCCGCCCGGCTGCGCTACCGCACCGGCGCCTCGGCGCCGATCGTGCTGCGGGGCCCCGCCGGGGGCGGCGTCCGCGCCGGCCCCTTCCACTCACAGAATCCGGAGGCGTTGTTCGCCCACACCCCGGGGATCAAGGTCGTTGCCCCGGCGACGGTCACGGATGCCGCCGGGCTGCTCCGCGCCGCCATCCGCGACGACGACCCGGTGCTCTTCGTCGAGCACAAGCGGCTCTATCGCAGCCTGCGGATTCCGGAGGAGGCGTTCGCCAGCGCCCCGGAGGTCATCCCGATCGGTCAGGCCGCTATGCGCCAGCCGGGAACCGACGTCACGCTGGCCGTCTATGGGGGCGCGGTCGTCCTGGCCCTCGAAGCGGCCGCCGCGCTGGAAGAAGATGGCATCGAGGCCGAGGTCCTCGATCTGCGCGCCCTCGTTCCCCTCGACCGGGAGGCGCTCTTCGCCTCCGTGGGCCGGACGAACCGGCTCGTCGTCATCCATGAGGCCCAGCTCACCGGGGGATTCGGCGGCGAGGTCGCGGCGCTCGTGGCCGAACACGCCTTCGACTCGCTCGACGCTCCGGTTCTCCGGGTGGCGGCGGCGGACACCCCGGTTCCCTTCGCCGGTGAGCTCGAGGACGCGGTCCTCCCGAGCGTCGCCCGCATCGTGGATGCGGTGCACCGCACGCTTCGCTACTGAGACCGGGACGTAGGGAGCGCCGCCCCCATGGAGCGCCCTCACGTAGGGAGCCCCGGCCCCATGGAGCGCCGGCGTCCTCACCGGCCTGCACCCCCATGGAGCGCCGGCGTCCTCGCCGGCCTGCGCCGCACGCTCCGTCCCTTGCGCAGTCTCGTGCCGCCAGCGCCGCCCGCGCCCACGAAACCGCGGCAGGGGCCGGTGAGGACACCGGCGCTCCAGGACTGGCGCGCCCTGACGAGGGGAGCCCCAGCCCCATGGAGCGCCGGCGTCCTCGCCGGCCTGCGCCGCACGCTCCGTCCTTGCGCAGTCTCGTGCCGCCAGCGCCACCGCGCCCACGAAACCGCGGCAGGGGCCGGTGAGGACACCGGCGCTCCAGGACTGGTGCGCCCTGACGTAGGGAGCGCCGCCCCCATGGAGCGCCGGCGTCCTCGCCGGCCTGCACCCCCATGGAGCGCCGGCGTCCTCGCGCCGGCCTGCGCTACACGCTCGGTCCCTCGGGCAGTCTCGTGCCGCCAGCGCCGCCGTACCTACGAAACCGCGGCAGGGGCCGGTGAGGACACCGGCGCTCCAGGACTGGCGCGCCCTGACGTAGGGAGCCCCGGCCCCATGGAGCGCCGGCGTCCTCGCCGGCCTGCACCCCCATGGAGCGCCGGCGTCCTCGCCGGCCTGCGCCACACGCTCCGTCCCTTGCGCAGTCTCGTGCCGGCAGCGCCGCCGTACCTACGAAACCGCGGCAGGGGCCGGTGAGGACACCGGCGCTCCAGGACTGGCGCGCCCTGACGTAGGGAGCGCCGCCCCCATGGAGCGCCGGCGTCCTCGCCGGCCTGCGCCGCACTGTCGGTCCCCAAAGCCGCCGCACGACTCAAGAGTTGCGCTGGCGGTCGGGGATGTGGCTTGCCGCGTGGTACGAGCTCCGCACCAGTGGGCCGGCCTCGACGTGGCGAAGGCCCATCCGGCGGCCGCGTCGGGCGAGATCGTCGAACTCCTCCGGAG
>JAAXGQ010000110.1 GCA_012271265.1 Vicinamibacteraceae bacterium | reverse complement strand
TCTTGCCGTTGCCACGTGGTCCGTGGAGGATCACCGGTGTTCCCGGCGGAATGCCGTTGGAAAGATCGGCGAGGAGCGTGCGGAACAGCGCCTGGTCCTGCTCGCGGCCGGCCAGGTACGGAGGCGTCGCCCCGGTTCCGGGACGGAACGGCCCGCGGGCTGACGGAGACGACATTTCCGCTGTTATAGCAGCGACGACGGCGCGCGGGGCGCGGGGCAATGGCCGCCGATCTGCGTTGGAGCCCCTGCTGTCGGCTTACGGGGCCGATGGGAGCGCCGGCGTCTTCGCCGGCCCGCGCCGCACCCTCGGCCCCTCAGCCAGTCCTCGTGCCGACCGCGCCGCCCCATGGAACGCCGGCGTCCTCGCCGGCCTACGCCGCACCCTCGGCCCCTCAGGCGGTCTCGTGTCGACCGCGCCGCCCCTTGGAGCGCCGGCGTCCTCGCCGGCCCGTGCCGCACCGTCGGTCCCTCAGCCAGTCTTCGTGCCGACTGCGCCGCCCCATGGAACGCCGGCGTCCTCGCCGGCCTACGCCGCATCCTCGGCCCCTCAGGCGGTCTCGTGTCGACCGCGCCGCCCCTTGGAGCGCCGGCATCCTCGCCGGCCCGCGCCGCACCGTCGGTCCCTCAGCCAGTCTTCGTGCCGACTGCGCCGCCGTGCCGAGCGACCGTGGGGAGGCCCACGCACCATGCCCGCCTGCGGCGGTGGCCGGTGAGGACACCGGCGCTCCATGGGGGTGGTGGCCGGTGAGGACACCGGCGCTCCATGGGGGTGGTGGCCGGTGAGGACACCGGCGCTCCATGGGGGTGGTGGCCGGTGGGGACGCCGGCGCTCCAGGAAGAGCGGGTGGCGGGCGCGGTCGTCCGGTTATTCGATGAGGTAGCAGCCGGAGATGTCGCAGGTCACGAGGGGCTCGCCCTCGCAAGCGCCGTCGGGCGAGCGGAAGCGCATGGTGGCGGCGGTGGACTCCGGCCAGGCGATCTCCATGGTTTGCCGGAAGCCGGATCCGGCCGGAGCAATCCGCATCTCTCCAATGCTCACGTCGAGCGTGGAGTTGACGGCGAGGAGTCCGGTGGTCCCGAAGGGTTCGATGACGTCTTCGCGCGAGTTCCACCACCACGCCCGATAGGGACCCGTCCAGTCGAGCAGGGTGCTGCCAGCTTCCGAAGACCATTCCAGCGAGAGCGTGGCGCCGAACCAACGGTCGTCCCGGAGGCGGGAGTCGCCGCGAGTGAACCAGAGTGGGCCGTCCGCCGGGACGGGACGCTCCGCCAGGACGCGCAGACCGCGGCATGGCGTGATTCCATCCGGCCCGATGGGCGTTCGCGCGCCCGGCGCCGCGGCTGTGGCCTCGCCGGGCGGGGCCCGCAGCGTGCGGCCGCGGACTACTTCGAACTCGCCGGCGTCGCTCGTCCGCCGGGCGCGGACGCTGGCGAAGTGGCCGAACAGCGCGTCGTCGAGATCCAGATGGACTTCGTCCGGGATCCGGTGCGCGCCCAGCGAGCCGGGTGGCTGGGCCCAGAGCGAGTATTCCCCAGGCTCCAGTCCCTCGAGGAGAAACTCACCGTCCGCGTTCGTGAACACCCCGATCCGCTCCCTAAGCGGGTCTCCGCCTGCCGGCAAGGCCCAGACATGAGCGAACCAGGCCGGTTCCCCGGCCACCGTGATCGTGCCCGCGATGGTGCCGATCGTGCGCTCCCATCCGCGAGCGGGCCGGAGGAGTGAGGCGCCGATCAGGTCGTCGCGCGAAAGGCCATCAACGGCCTCCTGGCTTATCCCGTACGCCATCGCGGGGTCTCGAGGATGGATGAGACTGCTTTCCCCGAGGCGCCCCCGGACGGACCAGCGGCGGGTTGTGGACAACCGGCCGGCGTGGGCGAGGCCCAGGCAGTGCCCGAACTCATGGACAAAGATCCCGACTGAGCCTTCTCGAACCGCTTCCCGGTAGCTCTCGACCTCCTCAGACGGTATCTCCTCATCAATCTCGGTCCAGCCTCGGCACAGGGCGATGTCACACTCGGTCGTCCTCCACCGATCTCCCGTCCAGCGCCCAGCGCCGGAGGCGTACCCGCCACAGGCGCCACCAGAAAAATCGTCTTCATCCACGAAGATCGTGTTCCGGCCGTCGCCGGCGGCTCGATTGTCGTCGCTGACACCCGAAACGCGCCAGGCTATGTCCGCCGTCGGGATCGCCGACCAGGACGCCATGGCCCGCTCCACGTAAGGAATGACGCCTTCCGGCGAGTCGAAATACACCTCGAAATCCGCGTCCGGGGCGATGTCGAAGACCAGCGTCTCGCCAGGCCCCCAGACTTCCGGATCCCAGCGCTGTGCGTGCTTCGACGGGACCGGATAGTCGGCGGTGCGTCCGTCACCATAGAACCGGTAAGCGTGCGCCGATCCCAAAGCGAGCAGCAGACCGCCCACGATCCAGACGGCCTGGCCCGGCAGGGTCCGCTTCGTCGACTCGTTCGATTTCTTCGCCGGGGGCGGGGGCAGCCTCGGCTGGGGCTTCCTCCCCGGCTTGCTTGGCCCCATGGAGCGCCGGCGTCCTCGCCGGCCTGCGCCCGGTCGCGGGCTGTTCTTCGACATCCTTCGTCTGCTTCGCGGTGGATCCGATGACCGCACGAGGTCAATTGCCTCCGGTTTCTGCCGCGAGCTCGCAACTGGCCGCCCTGCAGGTGAGCGCTGGCAGGTCACAGCCGGCGTCGGATCGGAAGAGCAACCGGACAGCAGCGAACGGCGGCCACTCGAGGCTCAGCCAGTGCCGAGTCGCCCCCTCCACTGTTTCGACCCGCCACTGGGCCACATTGATCTCCAGCAGCGGATAAAGGGAGCGATGTTCGGGATCGTGCTCGTCGTCGTAGTAGGGACTTCCCCAGTCGAAGCCACCATCCGACCCCTGCTCCCATTGGATGAGCAGGTCGGCGCGGGTGACCGAATCCACTCCGCGGGGCGGTTCCCCCCGGACCACCACGCCCGAACACGGGTTTCCCACCTCCGGCGGCAACGGGGGAGGTGGAGGAGGGGTGGGTTCGGGGGGCGTCGTGGGCGGCGCTGGCCCGGCGGGGGTGGTGCTGGCGCCCCCGCCGCAGGACACCCCGAACAGCCACAGGACGAGGGAACCCAGGAGCGCTGCGTAGACGGAGCGCCGCCTCATTCCCGTCCTCGTCGCATCGGAATCACGATGCCGCGGGTCGTGGCGCCCGCTTCGACCGGCGTCGGGTGGGCAATCACCGCGTCCTTCAGGTCGGTGGCGGCCCCCGACTCGACCAGCGGAACATGGTGCCAGAACGAGCGAACCGGAAGGGCCCAGAGCAGGTAATCCCCCGGCGGCAGACCCTCGATCAGGAACTCTCCGTCTGCGTTCGTGAAGGCTCCCACGGGATCCCGGACTTCTCCTTCGACCAGTCGGAGCGCATAGACGTGCGCGTAGGGAACGCCTTCTTCCTCGGATTCCAGCACGCCGGAAAGGCTTCCCGTGCCGCCGAGCCACCCGGCCCGTGGCCGCAGCAGCGAAGCCCCGGTGCGGTCGTCCTCAGTGAGGGAATCCGACCACCACCGGCTCATGGCCGGCTGTGACGGCCAGACGGCGCTGGCGCGCCAACGAGCATCGTCCCCGTTCCGGGAAAGCCGGAGCCGACGCGACGAGGGAAAATCCACGGCCCAGCCAAGACCGAGACAGTGGCCCAGCTCTTCCGTGAACTCGAACGCCGCGTAGCGCCTCAGATCCTCCGCGTCGAGACCATCTTCAACCCACTGCACCCAATCCGGAAACGCGAGATCGCATTCGGTGATTTCCCAAACGCCGGTCGAGCCGTTTCGCTCCCACCAGAGCGCCGCCCCCGAGAACCAATGGTCCGGATTGAAATACAACCGATTCCGCGAATCCTGGGCGCCGGAACTCTCGGCGGCGGACGCAGCGGCGATTCCGCGAAGTCGCCAGCGGATGTCCGCGGTCTCGACCCCCGCCCAGACCGCCAGGGCTGTCTCCAGAATCGGCGCCACATCCTCCACCGAATCGAAGAGCAGGCTCCAGGCCTCGCCGTCCTCGATCTCCCAATCGAGGGTGCTGCCCGGCGCCCAGACGTCGGGCGACCAGCGGAGCGCCTCGCTCGCCGGGACGATGAAGTCGAGCGCCCCGCTGTCATAGAGCAGGTAGGCCTCCACCCGCGAGCCGAGGGGCGCCGCAGCCAGCGCAGCGGCCGCCGCTCCGGCAAGTGCGAGCCGCCGCAGGCCGGGGCCCGAACGCGGTCGGCTGGCCGACCTTCCCTCTCCGTCCACGGCGCGGCACGGTATCAGGACAGGACCGGATCGAACGACGTCAAGTGCGGTCGCGGCGGGAGCGAGGAGATCGGTATCCTTCAGGGGTGATCCGCAACGACGAACGAGGTCGCGCCACGGTGCTCTTCCTGGCCGCCCTCGTGACGGGGGCCATCCTGCTCGTCAGCGGATCCGCGTTCGCGCAGCACGGACCGGCGCCGCATGACGAGCGGTTCCGGAGCCCCTACGCCTGGCCGTCGCTCGACGAGCTGGTGGAGCGCTCCGACACCATCGTCGCCGGCGAGGTCATCGAGATGCGCTCGTCGTGGACCGCGGACCGCCGCGAGATCTTCACCACCGTCACGCTCCTGCCGGACCGGCGCCTGAAGGGTGGTGAGCGGAGCCTGATCCGGTTCCGCATCCCCGGGGGAACCGTCGGGGACACCCGGCTGATGGTCACCCACTCGCCCGTCTTCGCGGTCGGCGAACGGGCCCTCGTCTTCCTGAGGGGAGAAAGCGGCCAGCTGCCCCGGGTGGTCGCCGGGGAGGCCGGGAAGCGGAGCCTGCGAACCGGCGAAGACGGACAAGCGACGATCCTGCCAGGGTTCGCACTGTCGGAGCCGGGCCCTCGGGGCGCGACCGGGCTCAACACCCTCGACGAACTGGCGGCGGCCATGCCCCGGCTTCTCGCGGCGGCCGGGTCCTGGTAGCGCGGTGGCGAAACGCGCGCGTCGGATCATCGGCGCCTGCGGGCTGGCCGCACTGGCGGCCGCCGGTTGCGGAGGGAACGGCGGGGACGGTTCGGCGCCGCGTTTCCTGAGCGTCGGCACGGCGCCGCCGGGCGGGGCCTTCTTCGTCGTGGGCGGCGCGCTGACCGAAGTCCTGGCGGAATCGGGGATGCGCATCACCGCCGAGGCCACCAAGGGTTCGGGCGAGAACATCCGCCGCCTGGCCACCGGAGAGCTCGACTTCGCCCTCTCCAACGCCGCGGTGACCTACTTCGCCGCCCGGGGGGAGGACGGCTGGGGCCGCGCCTACCCGGTGCAGGCGGTCATGACCCTCGCGCCGAACGTGGCCACCTTCGTCTCCCCCACCCGCCACGAGGTGCAGTCGATTGCCGATCTTCGAGGCAAGCGGGTCGTGGTGGGGGTCGCCGGCGCGGGCTTCGAGCACTTCATCCGGCCCATTGTGGAGGCCCACGGCGTCACCTACGAAGACTTCACGCCGCTCTACAACACCCAGGCCGGCGCGGTGGACATGCTCTCGGACGACGCGGCGGCGGCGGCGTTTCTCGGTGGCGCGGTGCCCACCGCCTCGATTGTGCAGGCGACCGCCGGCATGCAGTCGCGCCTGGTTCCGCTCGATGCCGCGGTTCGCGAGGAACTTCCGCAGCAGTACCCGTTCTACCGGCCCGCCGTCATCCCGGCCGGGACCTACCGGGGCCTGGACGAGGACTACCTCGGCCTGGACGTGGGGTCGATGCACCTCATCACCCGGGCCGACATGGACGAGGAGACCGTCTACCAGGTCACCCGGACTCTCTACGAGCAGCGGGAGGCCGTGGTGGAGAAGCACCCGGCCGGGCGCGCCATCAACGACGGCAATGCGCCTCGCTCCACCGGGATCGACTTCCACCCGGGTGCGATCCGCTTCTTCCGCGAGGCCGGGATCTGGCCGGAGCCGGAAGCCGCGACCGGCTCCTGACTCCCGCTTGCGACGGTTACGGCTCCGGGGCGAAGGCGTAGAGGTGCTCGACCGTCCGGATGTAGAGGCGCGACGGCGCGATCGCAGGGGTGGCGTAGACGGACTCGCCGAGGGGGTTCACCCGGACCACTTCGAGTTCCGGTGAGTCTTCGCCAGGCGTGAGCGGCCGCACCACCACCGCCATCCCGAGCTCGCTGACGAAGTAGATCTTCCCGTCCGCGGCCACCGGGGAGGCGTAGTAGGCGTCCACCGCGCCCCGCAGCCGGCCCTGGGCCAGCATCGCGCCGCTGTCGGGGTCGAGGGCGGTGACGATGCCGCCGTCGTTCACCATGTAGAGGACTCCCCCGTAGAGGAGCGGCGAGGGGAGCTGGGGCACGCGCCGGTGGTAGCTCCACACCGTGTTCTGTTCCGTCAGGTCCCCCGCCTCGCCGGACTCGCCGGGACGAATCGCGAGAACGCCGTTCCGCGACGCGAGCACCGCCTCGTAGTAGGTCCACTCGTGGGCCTGCAGGACGCCGTCGCCGCTGAGGTCGATCACCCCGAACCACGACGCCGGGTGGCCGGTCGCCTCGTCGCGGGCGATGCCCCCATCGCCGTCGCTGTCCTGGGCCGCGAGCGCCTCGGCGAACGACGGCGCGGTCATCCGGTTCCCCGGCTGGTTCAGCGGCGCGCCGTAGCCGTTCACATAGACCGTCTCCCCGTCGAACAACGGAGTGGACTTCATTTCCCAGGGAAGTCCGCGAACCCACCAACTTGCCGCGCCGTCAGCGGCCCGGTAGGCCGTCAGCAGAAAACTTCCCGGCGCGAGGATCTCGAGGCCATCGGCGGCCTCCCGCAGCACCGGCGTCGAGTGGCCGCTCGTCGCCTCCGGCCGGGGCGTCCGCCACAGGACCTCGCCGGTGTCCGGGTGGAAGGCGACGATCTCCGAGCCGAGATTCTGGTCGAGCACCAGCACCACGGCATCGCCGGCGAGGATGGGCGAGGCGCCCATCCCGTAGAGGTTGTCGAACGGGCCGAGGGGGGCCCGCCACTTCTCCCGCCCGGCGCCGTCATACCCGATGAGCCCGAGGTCGGGGAAGAACGCGTACACCCCGTCGGGCGCCGCGGCCACGCTGGGGGACGCCGCGTTGTTCCGCGAATCCACGATGGTGTTCCGCGAGCGTTCCGCCTCGGCCCGCCAGATCTCCTCCCCGGTCTCCGGATCGAGCGCGATGGTGTGGAAGCGGTCCTCGGAGAATCCGGTGAGGTGCACCCGCCCCCCGGCGAGAATGGGCGAGGAGTGCCCGGCCGGGGTCGGGACCCTGAAGAGCACCGCCTGGTCCGGCCCGAAGATCGTGGGGAGGGGGCCGTCCGGCCCGATGCCGCTCCCGTTCGGTCCCCGGAAGCGGTCCCATTCGGAGGCGGCCGCACCCGGGGCGGCCAGCGCGGCTGCCGTGAGGCAGAGGAGAAGCCGGCGCACGGGATCAATTCCCCCGGAGATGGGTGTCGAGGAACGAGACGATCCGGTCGGAGCTGGTGATCCGGTTTTCGCGCCGGCGAAAGCCGTGGCCCTCGTCGGGGAAGATCACGTACTCCACCGGAACGCCGTTCGCCCGCACCGCCTCCACGATTTCGTCGCTCTCGACCTGGAGGACGCGCGGATCGTTCGCGCCCTGCACCACGAAGAGCGGCCGGACGATGTTCCCGGCGTGGAATAGGGGCGAGATCGCGGTCAGCCGCTCGAGATCGGTTTCCGGATCGCCGAGCTCGGCGTACAGCGAATCGCGCGCCGCCCCCCACCAGGGCGGAATCGAGGACAGCGTCCTCACCCAGTTCATGACGCCGAAGATGTTCACTCCGACCTCGAAGACCTCGGGAGCGAAGGCGAGGGCGGCTCCCACCATGTAGCCGCCGTAGCTGCCGCCAATGATGCCGATCCGGGCGCCATCCACCCAGTCGAGGCCCTCCAGCCAGGCGCGGGCCGCCACGCAGTCCTTGAGGTCCACGTCACCGTGGCGCTGGTCGTCCATGTGGAAGAAGGTCTTCCCGTACCCGGAGGAGCCGCGGTTGTTCACGGCCAGGACGGCGTACCCGTGGTTCACCAGGTGCTGGATCTGGGCCCGGTAGCCCTTGCGGCTCTGGCCGCCGGGCCCCCCATGCACCCACACCAGGGCCGGAGCCGGGTCGGCCGGCGCGGCCTGGTGCGGCCGGTAGAGCACGGAGGGGATCTCCAGACCGTCGTAGCTGGGATAGCGGACCACCTCGCCGTCGACCAGGAAGTCTTCGGTGATCGCCGGATTCAGGGTGTTGGTGAGCCGGACCACCTCGCCGCTGTCGAGATCCCAGACATGGAGATTCGGCGGCGACGTGTCGCTGCTCAGGTAGAACGCCATCTTCTTCTCGCTCGGTGAGAACGAGACGCCGGTCAGGTCGCCTCCGGGAAGGGGCGGCGGGGTCACCGTCTCGCCGGTGCGGGTGTCGAGCACCGTGACCTCGGTCGAGGCGTCGGCGTTCAACGCGCTGACCCGGTAGGAGCCCTGCTTCGACCAGCGGACGAAGAGGACGTCCCAGTCAGCCTGGATCAGGGGCTCGTGCCCGTCGGTCTCCGGGTCCCAGGTCCAGGCCTCGACGAACTCGCCGTGGGCGTCGGTTCCGTAGACGAGGGTGTCGGACCCGGGCATGAAGGTGATCGGAGCATGGCTCGCATCCCCCTCGTGGGGCGTCACGTGGCGGGGCTCGGCAGCCGCGTCGGCGAGGTCCACCAGGAAGATGTCCGAGTCCGCATTGGACCGCGACCGCGTTACCGCGAGCCAGCGGCCGTCGCCGCTCACCGGACCGGGCTGGAATCCGCCGGGGTTCTGGAACACCAGCCGCCGCTCCAGGCTTCCGGCGTCGTACCTGTAGAGATCGAACGCCTGGGGGTCGCGCTCGTTGCTGGTCACGAAGAACGCCGCTCCGTCGTCACGGAAGCCGCTGAACCCGGCCTTGAGGTTGTCTCCGGGCGTGATGTCGGTGACCGACCCGTCGGGGCTGCGAACGTAGAGGTGATTCAGCTCGTTCCCGCCCTGATCGGCGGTGTAGAGAACCCGGTCGTCGCCGGGGAAGAACGCGACCGACATGTTGGCGTCGGCGGTGGAGTCGGTGAGCGTCACGGGGTCCCCCCCGTCGGCCGGCGCCGCGTACACGTTCATCACCCCGGTCCGATCGGAGGTCATGAGCACCTGCGTCTCGTCCGCCGAGAAGGACGCCCCGAAGACCTGTTCGGTCTCGTAGAACTGGCGCGCCTCGTAGCGGGGGATGTCCGGGGCTGGGAGGGCGCAGCCGGTCGCGACCACGGCGCCGAGAACGGCGGCGTCCGACCAGCGGCGGGAAATGGGACAGGACTTCATGGAGGCAGTTCCTCGGCGATGGCGTAGAGGTGTTCGGCGCCGCGCAGATAGATCGCGCCATCAACGATCGCCGGGGAGGCCATCACCGGCTCGTCGAGACTGTTCGTGGCCAGGACCGAAAAGCGCGCCCCGGTCCGGATGACGTGCGTTTCCCCTTCCTCGCTGGTCAGGTAGATGCGTTCCCCGGCGACGACCGGGGACGAGAAGAAGCGGGAGGGGACCGGGACCCGCCCCCCTTCGTAGACGACCTCGCCGGTCCTGCCGTTCAGGGCGGTAAGAATCCCCGCGTCGCTCACGAGGTAGAGCAGTCCGCGGTGAAAGATCGGAGAGGGGACATACCCCTGCCCTTTCCGGTAACTCCAGAGCAGGCTTCCGTCCCCGGCGCGGAGAGCGAGCACCCGCTTCCTCGGATAGCCGGTGGCGGCGAACACGATCCCTTCGGCGGAGGCGACCGGAGAGGGCACCGCGTTGCTGAGGAGGCCCTCGACGCGCCAGCGCTCGGCGCCGCTTTCGGCCTCGTAGGCGACGATGTTTCCGGCGCCCATCGCCACGATGAGCGTCTCGCCGGCCTCGGTGCGAACGGAGATGGGTGTGGCCCAGCCGGCCGGCTGATCCCGGTCCACCCGCCAGCGCTCCTTCCCGTCGGACGTGTCCACCGCGGCGATGAAGGAGCCCTCGCCGCCCTCGACGTCGTTCTGCACCACGACCAGACCGGCTTCGGGAAGGAGGAGCGGAGAGATTCCGACCCCCATCCCCATGGTGCCGACGCCGCCGAAGTCGCGGGACCAGACCCGGTCTCCGGTGAGCGAGAAGGCGTGGAGGCCCTGGGTGCCGAACCAGGTGATCACCCGCTCCCCATCGCTCGCCGGGGTCGGGTTGGCGTAGGAGCCCACCCGGTGGCGGTTGTCGTAGGGCAGCCCGGAGCGGACCGTCCGCTTCCACAGCAGCGCGCCGTCTCTCCGGTCGAAGGCCATCAGGAAGACCTTCAGCCGGCGGTCCGCGCCGAGGCTGTCGGGGTGCAGGAATTCCTCGCCGCCCATGAAGTGAATCACGGCGGCGGCGCCTTCCACCGGATCGCCCGATTCGGCGGCGGTGAGGAAGATCCGGTCTCCGACCACGATCGGGGAGGAGTGCCCCCGGCCCGGGATCGGGGCGCGCCAGACGACGTTGGCGCCGGCGGCCCATTCGGTCGGAGCGCCCGACGCGGCCTGGCCCCGGCCGTCCGGGCCGCGCCACTGGGGCCAGCCGGCCTGCTGGGGTTGCTGTCCGGACGCCGCTGCCGCGCCAAGCAGCAGGAGGCATGCCGCCCCCGAGGCGCCGCGGTGGGTCATCGGTTGGCTCCCGTCGGGCCGCGCCCGTCGCTGTTCGAGAAGGCGTACAGGTGCTCCGCCCCCCGGAGGAAGAGGGAACCGCCGGAAATGGCCGGAGACGCCCAGACCGCCTCCGGCACCGCGCCCTCGGCCACCGGTTCGAACCGGCGCGCAGCCCGGAAGAGGAGCAGGTCCCCCTCGAGGCTCGCGATCAGCACGTTGCCCTCGTATCCCACCGGCGAGGCGTGGTAGCGCCCCGGGGTGGGCGGGCGCGCCTGGAACAGTTCTTCCCCGCTTTCAGGGTCGAGCGCCGTGATGATGCCGCCGTCGGAAAGGAAGAACAGGACGCCCTCGTAGAGCAGCGCGGACGGCAGGTAGCCGGTCCCGCCCTGGTGGCTCCAGGCGATCTCCGGCGGAGCGCCGGGGGCGAGCCGGATGGCCCGCATCTCCTTCCTCGGATACCCGGTGGAGGCGAACACGATCCGGCCCGCGCCGGAGGGGCCGTGCACCGGGGTGTGGACCAGGTTCGAGTCGAAGCCCGCGGCCCGCCAGAGTTCGGCGCCCGTCCCCGGGTCGTAGCCGGCCATCCGGTCGTAGCTGGCGACGACCAGCTGGATCGTGTCTCCGACCGGCACCAGAGACGGCGTTGCCCAGCTCTTCCGCACCCGGCGGGGCCTCTGCCAGGCCACCTCGCCGGTCCGCCGGTCGATCGCGGCGAGGAACGATTTCTCTCCCCCGTCGTCGTCGCAGACCAGGATGAGGAGATCCTGGTGGAGGACCGGAGAGATCCCGTGTCCCAGCCCCCAGACGCCGATGTCGCCGAGGTCCTGGCTCCAGACCGGCTCCCCATCGAGGGTCAGCGCGTGGAACCCCTCCGAGCCGAAGTAGAAGTAGACCCGCTCGCCGTCGGTCAGCGGGGTCGGCGAAGCGTAGGTGTTGCTCCGGTAGATGTTGTCGTAGACGGGGCCGTCGTGGAGAACGCGCCGCCAGAGTTCGGCGCCCGTCTCGGCGTCGTAGGCGAGCGCGAGCAGGGTGTGGGAGAGGTCGCCGTCGGTGCTGCCCGGATGGAGGTAGACCTCTCCGTCGCGGATGTGCACCGGGGGCTGGGTGCCCGAGGGGCCGCCGGTGAGGCTGCTCGACAGGAAGATCCGTCCCTCCCACACCACCGGGGAGGAATGGCCCCGGCCGGGGACGGCGGTCTTCCAGATCCCGGTGGCTTCCGGGGTCAGGTGGATCGGGAGTCCGGTCTCGGTCGAGATCCCGTCGGCGGTGGGGCCTCGCCAGTTGGGCCAGTTCGACGGGGGGCTCTCCCCGGCGGCGGTCGCTAGCGGGAACGCCGCCCCAAGCGTAAGGGCAACCAGGACAGGCCGGAATCGGGAGATGCGCACGGCCGGGTATTTTGCCCCCTCCCGGCCGCGACGGGCCAGATCCGGCAGGGGCGGGCGTTCGAGGGGCTCCGTCAAGGGCGCCGGCGCGTGGGACGGCGGGTAGCATTCGGGTCATGCGTGAGGAGTTGGCTGAGGGGCCGAAGGTGCGGCGCAGGCCGGCGGGGACGCCGGCGCTCCATGAGGGGCTGGGGCTTCTCTTTTCGCTGTTGCCGGTCGCGGGCGCGGCGTCCGCGCAGGACTGGCCGATGTGGGGCGGGACCCCCGACCGCAACATGGTCGCGCGGGAAACGCCGCCGCTGCCCGCGGAGTGGGACGTGGATTCCGGACGCAACGTGCGCTGGGTCGCGAACCTGGGGTCGCAGACGTACGGCAACCCCGTGGTGGCCGGCGGCCGCATCTACGTGGGGACGAACAACGAGGCGCTCTACGACGAGGAGATCACCGGAGACAAGGGAATCCTCCTCGCCTTCGACGCGGCCACCGGCGGGTTTCTCTGGCAGATGGTCTCCGACAAGCTGGTCTCCGGGCGCGTCAACGACTGGCCGCACCAGGGCGTCTGCTCGTCTCCGCTGGTCGACGGCGACCTCGTCTACTACGTCACGAACCGCGGCGAGCTGCTCGCGCTGGACACCGCCGGGATGGCCGACGGCAACGACGGGCCGTTCACCGACGAGACGCTCCGGTCCCCGACGGACGGCGACATCGTCTGGAAGCTGGACATGATGGAGGAGCTCGGATCGTTCCCCCACAACATGTCGAACTCCAACCCGGTGGTCTGGGGTGACCTGCTCTTCGTGAACGCTTCCAACGGGCACGACGAGAGCCACGTGAACCTTCCCTCCCGCGACGCGCCGGTCATCATCGCGGTGAACCGTCACACCGGCGAGCTGGTGTGGCAGGCGAACCATGTCGGGGAGAGACTTCTCCACGGGCAGTGGTCGGCGGCCGGCGTGGCGAACATCGGGGGAGTGACGCAGGTCGTCATGGGCGAAGGCGACGGCTGGGTGCGCGGCTACGTGGCCGATTCCGGGGAACTTCTCTGGTCCTTCGACACGAACCCGAAGGACTCCGTCTGGCCCCGCACGCGGAACAACGTGATCTCCACCCCCGTCATTCTGGACGACCGCGTGTATATCGCCAACGGCCAGGACCCGGAGCACGGGGAGGGCATTGGCCATCTCCACGCCATCGACGGCACCGGCCGGGGTGACATCACCGACAGCGGCCAGCTCTGGCACTACGACGTGATCCGGCGCTCCATCTCGACCGCCGCCATCGCCGACGGCGTGCTCTACCTCCCGGACTTCTCCGGTTTCCTCCACGCGCTCGACGTCGAGACCGGGGAGCCGCTCTGGGTCCACGACACCTTCGCCGCGGTCTGGGGTTCCCCGGTGATCGCCGACGGAAAGCTGTACCTCGGGGACGAGGACGGCGACGTGGTGGTGCTTCGGCCGGGCCGCACCGAGGAGGTGATCGCCGAGATGAACATGGGAAGCTCGGTGTACTCCAGCGCGGTCCCCGCGAATGGCGTGCTGTACATCGCGAGCCGGAACCGGCTCTTTGCGCTCGCGGCCCAGGATTCGCCGACCGAACCCCAGCCCTGAGCGGGCTCCCGCATCCGGATTGCCTGGTCCGAGCAACCGCTTCCTCGCGCCCGGCCGCCTCGCCCGCGGAAGCTGGCGCCTCGCCGAAGGACCCTCGCCGGAGGTCGTGGCCGCTCCCGGGGCGATTTCCCGCGTGGGCCGGCTGGCCGCGGCGCTGGGACTTCGCCGCGTGCTCGTCACCTCTGACCGCGGGATCGTTGCCGCCGGGCTCACCCGGCGGGCGCTGGAGAGCCTGGAGGCGGCCGGGGTGGAGGCGGCTCCGTTCTCCGATTTCGCCGCGAACCCGACCGAATCGGACGCGGCGCGGGGCGCGGAGCGGGCGCGCGGGCTGAGCGTCGATGGACTGGTTGCGGTCGGCGGCGGCAGTTCGATGGACATGGCGAAAGCCATCGGCTTCCTGCTGGCCGGCGGCGGGCGCGTCTCCGACTACCGGGGCTTCGACCGCTGCCCCGCGCCGCTGCCGCCCCTGGTCGGGGTTCCCACGACGGCCGGGACCGGGAGCGAAGCGCAGTCGTACGCGCTCATCTCCCGTGACGAAGACCACCAGAAGTGCGCCTGCGGGGCGCCGTCGGCGATGTTCCGGGCGGTGGTGCTGGACCCGTCGCTCCTGCCGTCGGCGCCTCCCGACGTGAAGGCGGCGACCGGGTTCGACGCGCTGGCTCACTCGATCGAATCGGCGGTCTCCACGCGGGCGACTCCGGACTCCCGCCGGCTCAGCCACGAGGCCTTCCGCCGGATCGCCCGCTCCTGGCCGCGTCTCCTGCCACGCCGGTCCGGCGGCGGCGACGCCCGCGGCAGCGAAGACCGGGCCCGACTCTGGGAAGACATGCAGTTGGGAGCCTTCTTCGCGGGGGCCGCGATCGAGCGCTCGATGCTCGGAGCCGCGCACGCGCTCGCCAACCCGCTGACCCGCCGTTTCGGCACGCCGCACGGGGAGGCCCTCTCGGTCACCCTGCCGGCGGTCATCGAGTGGAACGCCCCGGAAGCGTCGGTCGGCTACCGGGACCTGCTGGAGAAGGCGGGGCTGGTTCCCGGGCGGCGCCCGGCGGAGACGCTTGCCGGCCTCGTCCGGGACTGGATCAGCGCCGCCGGTCTTCCCCCGCGGCTCCACGCCATCCGCGCCCCGCGCCAGGCGATTCGGGGGTTGGCCGAGGAGGCTGCGCGAGAATGGACCGGAACCTTCAATCCACGGCCGTTCGACCTGGGCTCGGCGGAGGAGATCTATCGGACATGCGCGTGACACGCAGCGAGAGACGCATCGGGACGCTTCTCCTGGCCGCAGCGTCTCTCACCGCGCCCCTCGTGGGGGCGGAGGAGTCGGACTGGCCCCAGTTCCGGAGGGACCCGGCCCTCACCGGGACCGTGGCGGCCGGCCCCGGCCCCGACCTCGAGCTTCGGTGGAGCGTGCCGCTCGGGTTCTCGGTGGAGTCCTCCCCGGCGGTGGTGGACGGCTTCGTCTACGCCACCTCGCTCCCCGGGGTACTCGTGAAGCTGGCGCTTTCCGACGGCGCGGAAACCTGGCGCTACCAGCCGGGGGCTGCCGCGATCGAGGCCGACGGATTCGAGGACGACCTGTTCGGGGAATCCTCCCCGGCGGTGGCGGACGGCGCGGTGTTCGTCGGCGACCTGCTCGGGACGCTGCATGCCGTGGATGCCGCCGGCGGCACGCCGCTGTGGACGTTCGACACCGGCGCCGAGATCAAGGCGTCCCCGGTGGTCGTCGGGGACCTGGTACTCGTGGGCAGCTACGACGAGCACTTCTACGGGTTGGACCGGAAGAGCGGAGCGCTGCGCTGGAAGCTGCAGACCGAGGGCCCGGTGCATGCGACGGCGAGCCTTCACGAGGGACTCGCGTGGATCACCGGCTGCGACGCCATCCTGCGCGGGGTTCGGATTCACGATGGCGTCGAGGCCGCGCGCTTCGATTCCGGCGCCTACACCGCAGCATCACCGGCCATCGTGGCCGGAGTGCTCCACTACGGCACCTTCAACAACGAGGTGCTCGCGGTGGACATCGCGGCCGGGGCGCTGCGGTGGCGCTATGAGCATCCCGAGCGGCACTTCCCCTTCTACGCCTCGGCCGCAGTTTCCGGGGACACGGTCATCGTGGCGGGGAGGGACAAACTGGTGCACGCGCTCGATCGCGCGACCGGCGAAGCGCGGTGGACGTTCCGCGCCCGCGCCCGCTTCGACGCCTCGCCGGCCATCGCCGGCGGGCTGGTCTACGCCGGGAACGCGGACGGCCGCCTCTACGTGCTGGATCTCGGGACCGGAGAGCAGCGCGGGGAGTTCCACGCCGGCGCGCCCATCATGGGTTCCCCGGCCGTGACCGGTTCCTCCGTCGTGTTCGGCGCCCAGGACGGCGCGGTGTTCGCGCTGGGCCCGAAGACCGACGCCGCCCTCCGGTAGCCCCCCGCCAGCGAGCCGGCGAGTGATCGAACGTCAGCGCCTTCCCTCGGGAGTACGCCGCCCCCGGGTTGAACTTGCCCACGCCGGCGCCAATCGAGCCGGACGCCTCGAACGTGCCGGCGAGGAAGTGGACGTCTGCGGCGGCCGGGCATCCGAGGACCAGCCACTTTTCCATGGCGAGCCTCCTTCCAACGGGCGATGAACCTCATTCCGGTCCGCCGCAGCGTCGTGGATTTGGACGCGCTCAACCGCGAGCTGCCGCTTCCCTATTCGCTTCGCATCCAGGACTTCCAGATGGCGATGCAGGACGTTTACGACTTCCTTTACGACGTGGATAGCCACCTCGTCGCCCGCAGCCTGAAGCGGTTCGAGACCATGCTGCGACCTGCGATCCTGTCCGGCATTCTGTCCGACATGCTGACAGGCAGCCTGGCGCGGCATTCGCGCTCGCTGACAGAGAACACCTACTTCAACGGTCACCCTGATCTCCTGGTGGACGGGATGTACCCGGGCAACGCGATCCAGGCGGGGAGAGAGGGAGTCGAAGTCAAGTGCACCCGGAAACGGGGAGGCGCCGTGGATACCCATGGGGCGAGAGCACAGTGGATGTGCGTTTTCGTTTATCGCAGCGATTCGAAGACGGAACCCGCCAGCGCCCGCCGCCCCCTGGCGTTCACCGAGGTGTATCTGGCGCGCGTGGAAGTCAAGGACTTCCGAAAGAACCCGAGGGGAGAGCTGGGGACCCGGACCGCCACGCTCCACCAGGATGGTCTCCGCAAGCTGCGCGAGGCTTGGGTTTACCGTGATGACCGCGAACTATCGTGAGCCCGAAGCATCGGGGGACGGCATCCGAAGAAGGCTTCGAGGCGAGGGCGCGGCAACCCCGGTCAGACGGGGGATCGCGTCGCAGGCCATCGTGAAGTACTCGGGATCGTTCTCCAGACCGATGCTCTGGTAGCCCACCACCTCGGCTGCCGCGAGCGTGGAACCGGACCCGGCGAAGGGATCGAGCACGGTGCCCTCACCGAGAGGCAACGATGCGCGGACGACCTGACGCAGGAAGGCCTGCGGCTTCAGGCTAGGGTGCGGAGCCAGGGCGCGCTCTGCGGCGCGGGTCGGGGCCGAAACAATGACGTCTCCGAATGGTTTCGGCGCGCTGGGGCGGCGCAGGCCGCCCGTGCGCCACGTGCGCAGGTTGTCCTGAACGCGACCCTCGAGCGGCTCCCGAAAGAGCAGCCACGGTTCCCACATGGACCGCGGCATCACGCTTACTTCGGGGAACTCCCGGTGCGCCCCTTTTGGGCGATCGCCGCCTCGCAGGGTCGAAGTGAGCCGGATGATTTCCCCGCGCCGCTCCAGCCCCGTGCGGGCAAGAGCTCCGGCAACGATGTACGAGAGGAGCGGGGAGGAGGCGAGGAACACGTGGGCGCCCGGAACGAGGCACGGCCGGAGGCGACGCCCCCACTCGTGGAAGAATGTGTCAATCTGCGCGAGCTGGCCGCGGTTGAGGGTGGTGAACCGGGGCACCGGGGACCGCTGGTGACCATCGAAGGACGGAGGGATGCGCCAGACCCCGCCGCGGCCGCTCCGGAGCTTCTTTTGCTGCGCCGCGCTGTACTCGTGGAGCCCGTACGGCGGGTCGGTCACAACCGCCTGAATGCTGCGGGGCTCGCGTTCCTCAAGCCATTGAAGCGCCTCGGCGTGGAAGAGGGTGGCGCGTCCATGTCGGAAGGGATCGCGGCGGGTGTCTTCCGGCGGCCGGAACCGGAGGAGACGGTCTTTCGCCACCCTCCGATAGAGCCCTCGTCCATCCCGCCTGAACACATCCGGCGTGTTGAGGGACAGGCAGGACTGCACCGACGAGCGGGCTACCGGACCGGTGAGGGCGCTGACCCGCTTCCAGATTTCCGTGACATGAAGAGGTCCCACTGCATCTCCGAGCACCTGGAGGACGGCATCGCGAACCTGGCCCGGGGGTCGGCGTTCCGCGACTTCACGCACGGTCGCAAGTGTACGGACGTCCATACGTCGTGCTGCGGCGAACCGCGGGCGGGCGGGGGGACGATCGTGCCGGCTGGTGGATCATGAGCCGGACGCGGATGAAGGGGGCTCTGCGGTCGGGGGAGTTCGTGCCGCTGGTGGCGCTCCTCATGTCGCTCGTGGCGCTTTCGACGGACGCGATGCTGCCGGCGCTTCCCGCCATCGGGCGGGACCTCGGGGTGGTGCGGGCGAACGATGTGCAGTTCGTCGTGACCTCGCTCTTCCTCGGGCTCGGCGCCGGCCAGCTGCTCTTCGGGCCCCTCTCCGACGGGATCGGACGGAAACCCTCCATCGGCGCCGGTTTGCTGGTGTTCATGGCCGGCTGCCTGGTGAGCACCTTTGCGCTGAGCTTCTCCGGGATGATCGCGGGCCGCTTCCTGCAGGGCATCGGGGCGGCCGGGCCCCGGGTCGTCACCCTGGCGCTGGTGCGGGACCAGTACCGCGGGCGCGCGATGGCCCGGCTCATGTCGTTCGTGATGACGGTGTTCATCCTGGTTCCGGCGGTGGCCCCGGCCCTCGGCCAGGGGATCCTCCGCCTCGGAAGCTGGCGGGCGATCTTCGCGGTCTTCTTCGCGATGGCCCTGATCGCCCTCGGCTGGTTCCTCCTGCGCCAGCCGGAAACCCTGCCCGCCTCGCGCCGGCGGCCGCTGTCCCCGAGAGAGTTCGGAAAGGCCGTTCGCGAGGTGTTGCGGACCCGGTCGGCGATCGGACACACCGTGGCTGCCGGCTGTGTCTATGCGCCGTTCGTGGCCTACCTGAGCTCGGCGCAGCAGATCTTCCAGGAGGCCTACCGCACCGGGGCGATGTTTCCTTTCTGGTTCGGGGTGCTCGCGCTGGCCCTCGGAGGCGCCAGCCTCGCAAATGGACGGCTCGTGATGCGGCACGGGATGAGGCGGCTGTCCCGGGTGGCGGCGATTTCCGTCACTCTCACCTCGGCGGCCGCCCTGCCGCTGGCGATTCCCTTCGACGGCCTTCCTCCGTTCGGGCTCTTCCTCGGCTGGCTGATCGTGGTGTTTTTCGCGATCGGGCTGCTCTTCGGGAACCTCAACGCCCTTGCCATGGCGCCGCTCGGCCACATCGCCGGGGTGGGCGCGGCGGTGGTGGCGGCGCTTTCCACCCTGATCGCGGTCCCGCTGGGCGGCTTCGTCGGGCAGGGCTTCGACGGGACCATGGTTCCCCTGATCGGGGCCTTCGCCGGGTTCGGAGCGCTGACCCTCGCGGCCCTCCGGTGGGCCGGGGGCGGCGCGGCGGGGCGGAGCCGCAATTGATCGACCATACCGCCCCCCGCGACGCCCGGCTGGTCCGGTGACGCTCGGCATCCGGGGCGGCGGCGCGGGCCTGGCGGGAGGCCGCGGTATCAGTCGTGAAGCAGCCCGTCGGCTCCGGGGAGGGCCAACAGGTAATCGGCGAAACTGGGGATCCCCATTTCCCAGGCGCCGCGGGCGCCCGACCACAGCACGCCGAGATCCGTCAGCGTCTGGAGCAAACGGACTTCACCGCCGGGCAAATTCGCGCGAGCAACGAGCGCCTTCAGCAGGGGGCGCAGATCCAGCTCCCTGATTTGACCGCCGCGTTCGCGAATTCGGCCTGCCAGCGGGATCAGCACTTCCTCGACGCCCCGTTCCCGCGCCTCCCGCAGGCGTTCGGCGTAGAAACGCTCGATGCGAGCGCGGGCGGAAGCGATTCCGCGCCGGGCGGACTGCACGGTGATGTCTCGGGCGCCCGCTTCGTCGGCAGCCCTCCAGGCGGCGCTGCCGAGCAACTGGATGAAGTACGGATAATCCTGGGACTCGTCGGCGAGCAGGGTGCCGGCATCGCCGGCGAGCGGCAGTCCGGAATCGCTGGCCGGCAGACGGAGCGCGCGGATGGTGTCGTGCCGTTCCAGCCGCCCCAACGGGACGTGCTCGAACATCCTCTCGGTGAACGTTCCCGCGCGCCGGATGCGGCGGGGCGCATCCGGCGTTCCGGCCGCTAGCAGAACGAACGGGAGAGAACTCTTCGTGGCCTCCTGCACCGCCTCGAAGAACATGCGGCCGGCATCGGGCGCGACCGCGTGAATCTCATCGAGCAGGATGACGAGCGGGGTGTCGTGCGCCCTGATCCAGCGCGCGACCAGGTGGGTGACGTTCCTGACGGGCGGCGCCCGATCCGCAGAAAGACCGAATCCGCCGAGCTGAGCGCCGGAGAGTCGCGTCCGGACGAGACCGGCAGCCTCCTGCAGGTGTTGTCGCAGGTCGTCAGGATTCCGGAGGGCTGAAGCGGGCAGCTCATCGGCGCGCATCCCGCGGCCCCGGGCGTCCTCGGCGATCTGTGCGAGCAGGCTCGTCTTGCCGTTGCCGCGGGGCCCGAACAGGAGCAGTCCTTCGGAGGGTCGGCGGCCCCTCTCCAGAGATCCCAGCAGCCCCTCCGCCAGCGCCAGCTCGGCGTCTCGCCCCGCGAGGACCGGCGGCCGGGCGCCCGCGCCCGGCTGAAAGGGGTTTTCCCGTTCGGACACGCGACCCACGGTCGGAGCCTACCCCAGGCTGTCGTGGCTGATGCGGCGGGAATGGCCCGTTGGGAACGGCTGTCCGGTGATCTGGCCCACGGCTGCCAGTTCGGCGCGTATCGCCCTTTCCGCCACTCGTTGCGGGGGAGCAGTCCAGGCGCCCGAAGGTTGGCGCCTCCCTGGGGTCAAGCCGCCCTCAGATCGACCTTGCCCGCGCCGCGGCCGATCGAGCCGGATGCCTTGACTCTAGCCGGAGCGGAGGGAATCGAGGATCGGGCGAGCCCCGGCGGCCCGGGTGGCCACCGCGCCCGCCGCGAGACCGGAGACGAGCACGGCGAGGAGCAGGCCACCCACGAACGCCAGGCTGCCCCCCGGCTCGCGCTGCCCGAGGACCGGAAGAATCGCAAGAACCGCGGCCAGCGTCCCGGCGGCGAGACCGGAGACGAGCAGCAGCGCGTTCTCCCAGAAGCCGAGGAGCAGGAAATCGCGGCCCCGGTAACCGGCGGCGGCGAGCAGCCCCCACTCGCGGCGGCGCTCCGCCGCCCCACGCACCAGTACCGCCCCCAGTCCGAACACCCCGAGCAGGAGGCCGAATCCTCCGAGCGCCTGGAAGGTGGAGAGGTAGGTGTTCTCCACCCGATGGAAGGAAGCGAGCCGCGCCCGGGTCGTTGCCACCGTCGCCCCATAGTCTCCGAGCGCCTCCCCGAGGCGGTCCGTGGCGGCGTTCTCGGTGGCAGCGAGCAGCGTGCCCCCGCCGGGGGCGGTGTCCTCCATAAGGAAGAACCGGTAACCCTCCGTAGCCGGAAGGTGGGTCAGGAGGTCCTCCTCGGCCATGATGAGCTCGCCGGCGAAGACGCTGTCCCACAGCGCCCCCACAAGGCGGAGCCGGACCCCTGCCCCACCCTCGCCGAGGGGGAACTCACGTTCCTCCCCAACCGGCCACTTGAGCACGTAGGTCATCGAGTTCTGATCGCCGATAACCGGAATCGGCGCCCCCGGCGCCCGTTCCCGGTAGAGGAGCCGCCACGGATTCTCTGCCTCCTCCGGGGTTTCCCCAACGTGGGCGCTGAAGGGGAAGCGGTTCTCTTCGGCCAGATCCCGAGGCATGCCGAGGACGCGCGGCCGGGAGGGCACGTAGAGGTTCAGACAGCTTGCGTCGTCCTCTCCGGCGAGGCGCAGGGGACGGATCCCGAAGCCCGAGGGCTCGGGCGGCAGGTTCAGGGCCTCGCGTCCGTCGGCGGAGGCAGGGTCCCACGGGAGTCCCAGAACCGTTTCGGCGAGTGCTACGAAGCCGCCGGTCCCATCCGGCAGCCGGCCCGGCTCGGGCGCCTTGCGGAACGCCTCGACCGCGACGAGGGTGAACGACGCCGACGCAATCAGCGCCATCACGGCGAGGCTCCGTCCGGGGCGGAATGCGGCGGCGCGGAAGGCCAGCGAGCGCAGGCGCCAGGCGCCGCCCCGGCCTCGGGCCCCGGCCAGGCGCAGCCGGTCCCACCCGAACAGGATGGAGGCCACCAGCAGCGCGCTGCCGGCCCCGAAGAATCCGGCGGCCTCCGGAAGAACGCCCAGCGCCGCCGCGGCCAGGAGCGCCGTCCCGATCAGGAGGCAGAGAGAGGTGAACGGAGCGAGTCGCCGCGAGACGGGGCCGCCGCCGGGGAGCGCCTCCGGTCCCTCGTCGTCTTCGAGGCGCTCGGCGAGGAGACCCCGGGGGGCCCGGCGCACCAGCCGGCGGCCGGTCTGCCAGGCGGCGAAGAGCGCTGCCAGGAGACCCCCCGCAGCCCCGATCACGATGGATCCGGGGCTGGCAAAGAGCTGAAGGGCCGCAGCGTCGCCCCCGCTGGCGGAGAAGGTCCCGGCCACGGCTCCGGCCCAGACGCCGGAGAGCGACCAGACCATCGCCCACGCGTAGCCGAGGCCGGCGAGGGCGCCGGCAGCGACGCCCACCAGCGCCACCCAGCCGGCCTCGAGGAGAAGGGTGCGGAGCACGCGCCGCGTGGTCCAGCCGGTCGCGAGCAGCATGCCGATCTCCCTGAGGCGCCGCTCGATGCCCAGCCGGTAAAGCAGGACCAGCAGGACGAAGGCCGCCACCAGCAGGAACCAGGAGAAGTAGAGGAAGTAGGCGCCAAAGTCCGTCGCGCCGCGGGCCGCTTCCAGCCCCTCGCGGCGGAGGGGGGCGGGACGGAGGCCGAAGTCCTCCGGGGGGAGGCCTCCCACGAGCGCACGGACCAGCGGCTCCTCCGGACCTGGCGCGAAGCGGATCGAGGTGGCCCGGCCTTCGCGCATCGGAAAAAGTCGTTGCGACGCCTCAAGCTGCAGAAATGCCTTCGGGAGGGCCCGGAACGCCTCCCAGTAGTCCTCGTCACGATCACGGATGCGGCCGAGGTCCACCGGAAACGGCGGATCCCAGTCCCCCATCCGCTCGGCGTCGCTCACGCCGGGGAAGTCCGGGGCAAGCGCCGGGTCGGCGAAGACGCCGGCTGGAGCCACGGGCGCGGCGGCGGCCAGGCGGACGTTGCCACTCCGGAAGCGCCCGGCGTCCTCCCAGAGCAGGAACTCGAGATCCACCGGGTCGCCCGGACTCAGGTTCAGATCCTCCGCAAGCCACGCCCCGGGGTACAGGACGGCTTCGTCGGACCCGGCGGCGGGCGGCTCGGGCAGCAGATCGGCGGGAAGACCGGCAACGAGCGAATAGGGAGTCTCCTGCCGGTCGCCGGCGCGTATCGCCGTGGCGAGGTAGGCGAGCACGGGCGCTGCCGACCGGCCCAGCTCGGCCGCCGCGGCAAGCGCTCCCGTGACCACCCGATCGCTCAGAACGAGGCTGCGGCTCTCGAGGACCGCCTCGCCGGTCCTCCCCTGCCGCAGAGAGAGCCCGCGCTCGTCGAGCGCCGCCGTCTCGCGAACCGCGCGCGTCAGCGCGTCTTCGCTCTCGCCATCCCCGCCGCGGGCGCCCGGGAGGGCGCGAACCAGCAGCGCGTTGGCGCGGGGCGGGCGGACAGGTTCGTCGAGCGCCCGGCGAAGCTCACGAAGCGGCAGGAACACGGCCGCCAC
Source organism: Vicinamibacteraceae bacterium (assembly GCA_012271265.1). Classification (GTDB taxonomy): domain Bacteria; phylum Acidobacteriota; class Vicinamibacteria; order Marinacidobacterales; family Marinacidobacteraceae; genus JAAXGQ01. Next base: position 13,965 of record JAAXGQ010000110.1, on the reverse strand, counting down.
CGGCCCCTGTCCGGGGAAGAGGGAGAAGCTCCCGGACGCCGGTCCCGGAGCCGGATCCGGCCAGGCCTCGACCGCTCGCCGCAGGGTGACCGAGGCGTCGTCCTTCTCCCCGAAGAAGGAAGCGGTGGCGATCGCCGCCGGCGCGCCGATGCGGAGCAGCAGGGAGTCCCCGGCGCTCCATCCGTAGCGGGACAGCCCCGGACCGAGCCGCACGGCGCCGGAGGCCACGCCGCCGGTTTCGCCGTCGGCAATCCCGTGGAACCGGAAGAAGCGGTCGTCCACTCCGAAAACGCTGACCGGCTCCGGGTCGTCGCCCGGCACGAGGACCGCGCCGGAAAGACGGTAGATCGGCGCCGGTTCCGCGAACCGCGCCCCAAAATCCGGATGGGCGGCGAGCCGCGCCGGGAAGCCCGTCTCCGGGTCGTCGGAGAAGGCGTGCTGGGGCAGGATGGCGAAGTCGACGGCGCCAAGCCGCTCGGTGAAGGCGGCGCGCAGGCTCCCACGAACCGAATCTCCCACCACCAGCGCCCCGACCAGAACCGCTGCGGCGACCGCGGTGGCGAGCGCGACGGGGAGGTGTTCCCGCCGGTAGTGGCGGAGAGCCCGTCCTACCGGGGAAAACAACGGACCCGTTCCTCTCACCCAAGCCGGCCGCCGGCCAGGGTGAACCGGTCGGGAAACCGCGCCGCCAGGTCCTGGTCGTGGGTCACCAGGACCACGATGCGGCCTCCCTCCGAGGCAGCGGCATCGAGAAGAAGCCCGGCCACCCGGTCGGCGCTCTCCCCATCGAGGTTCCCCGTCGGCTCGTCGCAGAGGAGGAGCCGGGGAGCGCGGATCAGCGCGCGGGCAATGGCCACCCGCTGCTTTTCCCCACCCGAGAGCTCGCCCGGCAGGTGCCCACGGCGGTCCGCGAGCCCCACCCGGTCAAGGAGATAGAGCGCGCGCCGGGCATCATCCGCCCGGGGATCGGGGAGCGTCGGCGCAAGCACGTTTTCGTAAGCGGTGCACTGGGGCAGCAGGCAGTGGTCCTGGAAAACGAAGCCCACCCGCTCCCGGCGGAAGCGGGCCTGATCGTCGGGCTCGAGTTCGTGGGGATCCACCCCGTCGAGGCGAACCTCCCCCTGCGAGGGCGCTTCCATCGCCCCGAGAAGGAAGAGCAGCGTGCTCTTCCCGCACCCGGATGCGCCCGTGATCGCGGCCGAGGCCCCCGGACGGAGCGCCAGCTCGACGCCGTCGAGCACGCGGAGGAGACCGGTGGGAGTGGGATAGTCCTTGACCAGCCCGGCAACGGTCAGCCCGGACCCCCCGGCGCCGGCGGGCATCGCGTGCGTGCTCGCGGGGGCGGCCGCCTCAGGCGCTCTGGAAGGCCCGGGGCCGATAGAGGACGTCGAGAATGTTGCCCTCGTGCGGCTGCAGCCAGTTGATCCGATGCGTCGGGACCGGACCGAAGTTCAGGCGGTCGATGTGGAGAGCATCGAGCAGGTCGGCCCGAAAGGCGGCGTCCGACGTGATCGCCGTCGCCACCAGGGTGTTTCCGATGGCGCCGAGCATCGCCTCCTGCGGGCAGCGGACGACCGAGACGAACGGGAACATGTATTCCACATTCGCCGCCTCGGCCTCGGGTCCGTCGCAGTGCAGCACGGTCGGGAGGAGCCACGCGGCGCGCCCTTGGCGGACCAGCCGGCGCACATCCCGGAAACCCGCCGTAACGTCGCGGGCCAGCCCGGCCCCGACCCGGGCGTCGATGTCCCGGTCGAGCGCCTCAGCGACACCCCGGACCGTAAAGGCAGCGAGGGCGCTCTCCGGGTCGTCGGGCGGCAGGGGTCGCACCGAGGCCAGCCGCTCGGCGATCGCGGCGGCGATCTCCCCGGTGTGACGGGACGCCCAGATCCCGGAACAGGAGATGCAGCTCCGGCCGCTGTTCGCGAACACGCTGTCCACCAGCACGTCGAGGTAGTCCTCCCACCGGTCCACCACGTCGTCCCCGAGCAGGATCTTGGAGAAGCCGGGACCGTGGACCCGGACCGCCGGGTTGTTGCGGTATTGCTCGACGGTCTGGAGGCTGCCAAAGATCAGGGTCCGGGGGACGCCGCCCACGACCGCCGCGCCCACCTCGGGCCCGCCCGGATACACCGAGATGGCTTCGCGGGGGACCCCGGCCCGGAAGAAGGCCTCGGCCATCCGGATCGGGGTCCACGGCTCCTCCGGACCCGGCTTCAGGACGAGTCCGATCCTGAGGGGCACCACCGGCAGCCACAGCGTGTGGACGCCGGGAGAGTTCGAAGGGAGCACGCATCCGAGCGCCTCGGTCTGCGCCTGGTAGGAGATCGGGACGCCGCGCGCCTCCACGCCGTGCCCGGCAGCAAGAACATCGAGATCGAGTCCACGGGTCAGGGCGTCGAGCACCTGGTCCATGCGCTCGAGAACGAAGCGGTTCTTCGCCATGTTGGCGCGGCACATGGCTTCCGGCAGGCCGGTGCTCGCCGACTGGGCCCGCACGAAGTCGTCCGGAGACTGAGTCTCGTCGCCGCAGGGAAGCTCCGCTTCGTCGTAGAGGCGGGCCGCCTCCTGCATTGCCGCGAGCAGTTCGGCGGACCGCATCTCCCTCAGCGCCGCCCGGGCGCGTCCCGCCCGGCGCATGTCCCGACGGATGAAGCCGGGCGTGGTCTGGTCCACCTCGGCGATCGGCTCGCCGCTGATGAAGTGGCGGACGACGCTGGTCTCGAGGCTGCGGTAGGGCCTTCCCCAGCGGAGGACGGGTACTCGGGTCACGCGGAGCGGAGTCTACGCCGGGGCTGGAGGATGCCGGGGACGCCGAGGCGGTTCAGTAGACGCCGACCGTGGTCTTGCCGCCTTCGAGGCGTCCGAAGGGGCGCACGCCGCTCACACCGTCCCAGGCCCACGGTCCCCACGGCGGCTCGCGTTCTCCTTCATCGCGCTCGAGGAACCCGGGCACGAAGAACTCCCGGGTCAGGGTTGTGAGGCGGACCCGTCCGGTGGAGCCGTAGTCCACGACCTCCCCCGAGTCCGGATCCACGACTTCCAGCACCGCCCGAGGCGACGGCGGGTAGTAGGCAATCCGGTAGCCGTCTTCCGGGCCCGGTGGTCGGGCCGGCGCCAGCCCCATGAGCGTGTTGCCGTACACCGGCTGCAGAAACACTCCGTCCAGCAGTTCCTCGATCGCAAATCGCGTCCACTGCGGCGTGAACTCGGTGCCGCCGCAGAACACCCCCCGAATCCCCTGCTCGCGGAGGGTGGTTCCATCGTCCTCGAGCCGCTCGCAGAGGCCTTCCAGCAGCTTGGGGGTGGTGAACATGCTGCGGATGTCGTGGCCGCCGCGGAGCAGCGTCAGCGCCTGATCGAGCACGTGGTCCTTGTAGGCCTCGAGGTGTTCGCCCCACGCCGGACCCTTCCTGAGCAGCTTGATGACCCAGCGCGGATCGAGGTCGACTCCGAACGCGATCCCGCCCCGAACCTGGGCCAGGTGCTCGACCGCCAGGCGGAGGCGCCTCGGTCCGCTCGGCCCGAGGTGGAGCCAGTCGAACCCCCGGGGAAAGTGCTCGTCGGAGAGCCCCTTGCTGAAGAGCTCGTAGTCAATGCGGAAGTCGCGGACGGCGATCCGGCTCTTGGGGATTCCGGTGGTCCCGCCGGTCTCGAACACGAACAGCGGACGGTCCTGCCACGGCCGGGGCACCCAGCGCCGCACCGGACCGCCCCGGAGCCAGGTGTCCTCGAACGGGGGAAACCGCTTCAGGTCCTCGAACCCCTGGATGTCCACCAGCGGGTCGAAGTCGAGCCGCTCGCGAAAGTCCAGCCAGAAGGGCGAGCCGGTGTCCTCGCTGAAGTGCCAACGGACCACGCGCCTCACCTGGGCGTCGAGGGCGCCGTGCGCGGCAGCCATCGCCTGCGGGTCAGGAACGGCGGAACTCATGCGTGCCTCCAGGTCGAACGCCGGGACTCAGGCAGCCCGGGACCGGAACGAAGCGGCCGCCGCCGCATAGACAGCCTCGGCGTCGTCGGCCATGCGCGCGGCGCTGTGCGCCTCCCGCGCCCGCTCGAAGGCCCGGGCGCCCACGAGGCGGCGGCGCCGGGGGGCCCGGACCATCTCGCCCAGCGCCGCGGCGAAATCGGCCGGCGCCGCAGAACGGGCAAGGATGCCGCCCTCCGTCCGGTCAAGAAGATCCGGGTAGGCGCCCTCCCGAGGCACCACGACCGGGGTGCCCGCCATCATCGCCTCGATGGCCGGCAGACCCTTCGGCTCGGGGAAGGACGCGGGGATGGCCACAAGGTCGGCCCGGCGGAGGAACGCGATCTTGCCGGCGCGGTCGGGGACACCCTCGTAGTCGAAGGGGATCGGGGGATCGGCCTTCCGGAGCCTCTGGCGCACCTTTTCTTCGAGGTAGGACCGGTGGTTCCGGGCCATCCAGCCGGCGGCGGCGACCCGGAGCGGCGGGGTTTCCTCCTCGACGGCGAGGATCCGCACCGCCTTCGCCAGCCTGTCGAGGCCCTTCTCCGGGGCGATCCGGGAGAAGAAGCCGATCGTCACGGCGGCGCCGACCTCGACATCGTCCACCGGTCTCGGTGCGTCGGGAAATCCCTCGGGATCCACCCCGAGGCGGACAACCGGCGCCCGCGAGCGGGGGATGCCGAGAAGATCCGCCATCTCGCGGGCGTGGTAGGCGGTGACGCCGCAGAAGGCGTTCACGCCCCGCGCGGCGTGCCGCATGAGCCCGACCGCTTCGTCGCGGTCCTCGTCGGGGAGCTGGGAAAGGAACAGGTCTTCTCCGGAGAAGGTCACCAGCACCGGCGCCTCCACAGCCGCCCGCAACGGGGCCACGAGACCCAGAAGGAGCGAGTTCGGGAGCACCACCAGATCGAACCGCTCGCCGGTCACGGATCGGCAAAGCCGCTCGACGGCCCGCCGGGCCCGACCCTCACTCCCCTGGAGCATGGTGACTGTCAGGGGGCCCAGTTGGGAAGGGTCCGTCGAGGGAGCGAGACGGCTCGCCAGACCGAGCAGCCGCCTCGAATCGAGCAGCGGATCCAGCGCCCCGAGTCCCCCGAAGAACGGAGCGGCGTGCTGCAGGAACAGCGAGATCCCGCCCAGGCGCACGCGGGATTCCGCGAGGTTCTCCTCGTCGGTACGGGTGGCGTGGTAGAGCGGAACCAGGCGAACGTCGTGGCCGCGTCGCCGCAGCTCGCGCACCAGGGCGTTGTCCCGGATGCAGCTTCCGCACAGCATCTGGCCGGCGCCGGCGGTGAAACTCAGAATCCGCAAGGAACGAACCCTCCGTCAGGACCCCTGGAAGCCGGGCCGGACCCGGGACAACGTCGCCGATCCGGCCGGCTCAGAACTCGGGCCAGCCAGTGACCGGGTTGCGCCAGATGCTGTAGTTCATGCCACCGCTGAAGAGCTGGGGCGGCCAGTTCTCCGGCCCGGTGACCTGGGAGGGGTACAGGTGGGCGCGCATGCCCATGGCGCGCCAAATGCGCCGCCAGTTGTTCTGGAAGTGCTTCTCAGGGTGCAGTTCCTTCGGATTGCGCACATCCCAGGCGAGGTCGAAGATGGTGGGAGGAGCCGTGGCCTCCGGTTCATCGGGGGCCGCTTCCTGCGCCCCAGCGCCCGCCGCGAGCAGTGAGGCCACGAGGACAAGGCCCGGCACGGCCCAGCCCCGACGGTTCCTGCGACGCGGCTTCATGCCAGCCGGGTCAGTCCGACGCGCTCCCTTCGAGGAACGGCTCCATCGCTACCGATTCCGGCCCGTTCTCGGTGCAGACCGCGTAGGTCGAGCGCTCGGTGGTGTACATCGAGACCCCCGCGTGCTCGCCGGCCTTGTTCACCACGTAGAAGGAGAGACCGAAGTTGGGCAGCCCGCGGCTGTTCAGGAGCCGCTTCTCCACCGTGTTGTCCTTGACGCGGGAAAGGGCAGTCATCGCCGCATCCCTGGGATGGGCGCCCCGGCGCATTTCTTCGACGATCAGGAAGGAGCACAGGCCGTAGAGGTTGGCTTCGCCGCGGCCGGTGGAACCCGCCGCACCGACTGCATTGTCCACATAGAGCCCGGCGCCGAGGATCGGGGAATCGCCCACCCGCCCGGGGATCTTCCACGCCAGGCCGCTCGTGGTGGTGACGCCCGCGAGGTCGCCGTTCGCGTTCAGCCCGTCGCAATTGATCGTTCCGTAGTACTCCTCTTCGTCGATCAGCCCGTCGCGGACCATGGAAAGTCCGGCGGCATGGCCGGCTGCCGCCCGCTTCTTCGGGTCAAGATAGTGCCCCGGATCGATCCGCCGCTTCCATTCGAGCCACATCTCGCGTGAGCGGTCGGTGTTCAGGTCGTCCTCGATCTTCATCCCGAGCTGCCGGGCGAGCGTCTGGGCGCCCTTGCCCACGAGGAGGTGGTGGTCGGTGACCTGCATCACCTGGTGGGCGACGATCGAGGGCGTCCTCACTCCCTCGATCGCGGCGACCGCGCCGGCGCGCCGGGTCGGGCCGTGCATGCAGCACGAGTCGAGCTGGACCACGCCGTCGGCGTTGGGACGCCCGCCGAAACCCACGCTGGCATCGTCGGGGTCGAGTTCGGTGATGTTGACCCCGGCGATCAGGCTCTCGAGAATGTCCTTGCCCTCGGTCATCATGCGGAAGGCCCGCTCGACGACGACTTCGTCGCCGCCGTTCCTGTAGCGGTTGCCGTTGCCGGAGGCGATCACCACCGGCCTCGGACCGGAGGACTGCACCGCTGGCGCCCGTCCGGCGCCGATCGAAAGGGCGGCCGCGCCGGCCGCGCCGGCCCGGATCAGATCACGCCGGCTGATCCCGGCGCGCGGCGTCTCGTTTCTCCCAGGCATCGATCTTCTCCCTGCGCCGACAGGCGTCCGGCGCCCCGGAAGTCTATTGGACGATCGACGCCTTCCATCGAAGGCGGATACACTCCCGCGCCCTTCGCGCAAGCATGGACAACTTCGAGATGCTCCTCCGTCTCGCGGATGCGCCCCCTGACGATCCGCTCTGGGATGAGCTGCTGCGTCGCACGCGGGCCCTGCTTCGGAAGACGCTGGCGTGGCAGTTCCGAGGCAAACTCCGAGAGGGACGGGTCGTCGTGGACGATGTCACCCAGGAAGTGATGACGAAGCTCCTCGCCCACAACCGGCAGGGGCTGATCCGCTTCAGCGGGGACCACGAGGGAGCCTTCAACGCCTACCTGGCGAAGATCGCCGAGAACGTGGTTCTGGACCAGTGGCGGCACGATGCGACGAACGTGCCCGCCGAAGTGCAGGAACTCTGGCAACTCGAGGCCGCGCTGGAACGGCAGCGGGAGGGGGGAGGCGGCGAGGGGGATCCTGAGGCCGAACTTCGCCGCCGGGAGCTGTGGGATGTGATCGAGCGCACGCTGGCCAGCATTTCCCGGGACCGGCAGGACCTGGTCCTGAACCGACGCCTCTTCCGCCTCTATTACTGGGAAGGTTTCAGCATGGTCCAGCTGGCCCGCCAGCGCTCGGTTCCCCTGAGCACGTCCACCGTCGCGCGGCGCCTCAGGACGATGCGAGCCGCACTCCGCGCCGCGCTCGCGGGCTACCGGCCCTCGGCGACGCGGCGCGCGGTCCCCCCGGGTCCTCCTCCCTTCCGCAAGCCGACGCGTCGCCGACGAAAGAGGCGCCGGCGGGCGCCCTTGCGGCGGCGCTGAAAGCGGCCGTCAGCCGGCGGCAACCTTCCGACCCTACCATTCTGGCCGTGAGCAGGACCCCCTCGGCCGCCGGCGTCGAAGCGGCCTGGGCAGCCATCCCCGAGGTGTTCCGAGGCACTCCCCAATTCGTTGCGGAGCGCCTCACGCGCTCGCTCGGGGTGCGCACCCTGGTCAAGGTGGAGACGGTGAACCCCATCCGAAGCTTCAAGGGGCGGGGCGCCACCTGGTTCACCGCCCGACGGGGGGCCGAAGTCGGGCCCCGGGATCGGGGTCGGGGGGTCGGCTGGGTGACCGGATCCGCCGGCAACTTCGGCCAGGGACTCGCGTGGGCGGCGCGTCGGGCGGGCATTCCGCTCACCGTGTTCTCGGCCGTGGCGGCGAATCCGGACAAAGTGGCCGCGATGCGGGCGCTGGGGGCCGAGGTGCGGCTCGAAGGCGCCGATTTCGACGCAGCGAAGGACGCGGCGCGGGCCCACGCCGATGAGACCGGCGCCGCCTTCGTGGAGGACGGACGGGAGCCGGAGATCACCGAAGGCGCCGGCACCATCGCGCTGGAGTGCCTCGAACATCCAGACCCCGGCGACGTCGCCGTCATCCCGGTCGGCAACGGCGCCCTCATCGGCGGCATGAGCCTGTGGATCCGCCATCGGCGCCCGGAGACCACGATCGTCGGCGTCGTGGCCGCCGGGGCGCCGGTCATGCGTCGGGCCTGGGAGACGGGCGACCCCTCGCCGTCCCGCGAGGCGCCCGCAACCTGCGCCGACGGGATTGCGGTGCGGGAGCCGGTCCCCGCCGCCGTCGCACTGATGCGGGAGGTGGTGGACGACGTGGTCGTCGTCGGGGAGCCGGCGCTGCGCGATGCCGTGCGGCTTCTCCACGAAACGCTGGGCCTTGTCATCGAGCCTGCGGGCGCGGCCGGCATCGCGGCCCTCATCGAGCATCGCGAGCGTTTCCGCGACCGGCGCGTGTTCACGCCCCTCTGCGGCGGGAATGCCGATCCCGCTCTTCTCTAGCCTCACCACCGTGGCGGCATCCGGGGACGCGGCCTCCATCCGGCGCCAGGTCCCGCTTCCGGGACGGACGCGGGTCTCCGGCGACCTCGGAGCCGTTACCGCGATGAGCCAGGACGCGGCCAACGTCGGAGCACGGATCCTCGCCGAAGGCGGCAACGCGGCCGACGCGGCCGTGGCCGCAACGCTTGCCGGGGGCGTCGTGGAGCCCTCCATGAACGGCCTCGGCGGCGCCGCGTACGCCGTTGCCTTCGACCCTCGGAGCGGCGCCACGATCGCCCTCGACGGCAGCACCCGGTGCCCCGACGGGGCCCGCGAGGACCTCTTCGAGCCCCTCACCGGGGTCGGGGGCGGCCTCTATGGCTTTCCGCCGACGCGAGGCGACCTGGCCGAGACCGGCGCCCTCGCGGCGTTGCCCCCGACGACGCCGGCGACCCTCCACGAGCTGCAGCGCCGGCTCGGGCGTCTCCCCTTCCCCGAGGTCGTGGCGCCGGCGATCCGACTTGCGGAGGATGGCTTTCTTCCCGACTGGACGTTTTGCCTCCACGTCGCCGCCGGCTATCGCCGACTGCGCCGCCATCCCGCCGCCTTCGCGCTGTACACCCGCGACAGCGGCGTGCCCTTCGTCCCCCGGAACGCCGCGGACCGGCTGCGCCTGCCCGAACTGGCGGGATCCCTCCGAACCCTTGCCGAGGAGGGGCCGGAGCCGTTCCACCGCGGCCGGATCGCCCGGCGCCTCCTCGCCGGGGTGCGGGAAGCCGGCGGCATCTGGACCGAGGCGGACCTCGAGGCGTCTCCGGTGCGCGAGGTCAAGCTGCTCCGGTTCCGCTTCCGGGGACGGGACATCGTCACCCTGCCGGCCAACTCGGGGGGCCCGACGCTGGCCGCGGCCCTCCTCCACCTCGACGCGTTCCCGCCGGCCGAAGCCGGGGCCGAGGTCGATTTCCTCCACCTGGCTGCGGAGGCCCTGCGGATGGCGTTCGAAGACCGGTTCCGCTACCTGGGTGACCCGGAGGCTGTGCCGGTCCCGCTCCCCGGCCTCCTCGACGCCGCTTACCTTGCGGCCCGAAGAAAGGGCGTGAGCCCCCAGGGCCCTCGGGTGGACGACGGACCTGGGCCACCGCTCCCGGGCGCCAGCGACGGCGACTGCACCACGCACGTGAACGCGATGGATGCCGACGGGATGGCCGTCTCGCTCACGGCGACGCTCGGCGCCAGGTTCGGGTCCGCGTTCAGCGTGGCCGGGCTCGGCTATCCACTCAACAACGGGATGATGTGGTTCGATCCGCGCCCGGGTCGAAGAATCTCCCCGGGGCCCGGGAAGCGCGCGCTGCACGCGGCGGCGCCGGCGCTGGTGTTCCATCGCGGCGCTCCGACTGCCGTGGTGGGCTCCCCGGGAGGACGCCGGCTCATCTCGGCCACGGTGATGCTCCTCGCGCGACATCTCGACCGGGGACTTCCCGTGGCCGAGGCGGCCGCGGCGGCGGGCCTTCACGTGGATGCGGGACCCGTCTTTCTCGACGAGCGGACACCTGCCTGCCGCGAGGTCGCGGCCGCACTCGAACGCCGGGGGCATGTGGTTCAGGTGGAGCAGGAGACCGCCCTGACCGGCCATTTCGGCCGGGCCGGCGGAATCCAGAGGACCGCGTCGGGTTGGTTCGAGCCGGGGGTCGACCCGGTCCGGACGGCGGCCGGAGCCGTGGCGCGCACTCCGGCTGCGCCATGACCATCGCGATGCGCAATAATGAGAATGGATCTCATGACTCTCGCATCGCGCGGCGGCGCCACCTTGCATCGCTCGCTTCCCCGCTCCCCCGGAAGAGGACAGAACCCCCATGCATGCTCCTTCCTTCGTTGCCCCGCACGGGCTCGGGCCGGTTCTGGTCATCGGCGTGGCGACCGCCATCCTGATCACCGCCTGTGGCGGCGATAGCTCCTCGACGACGCCCGCACCGGCGCCCGCGCCTGCTCCGACGCCACAGCCCGAGCCGGAACCCGAACCGGAACCAGCCGCGGCGGTCTACAGCTTCTCGCAGCCCGAGGTGTTCATCAGCACCCGCGTCCCTGGCACCCTTCCCGACGGCGTGGACTACGCCCCGGCCCTGGCCCTTGTGGCGCACGCCCCGGGCGAGCCGCCGTGGGCGGAGGGCCAAACGGCGTCCGACGGCCTCAAGATACTGGCCGAGACGGGCGAGTCCGATGGGCTGCTCGCCGAGGCCGAGGCAGCCGGAGCCACCGTGCTGTTCGGCAGCCTGGGGCAGATGCTCGGACTGCTGTTGACCCCCGACCCATCGATCGAGGTGACGCTCGACCAGCCGTGCTTCAGCTACGCCCAGATGATCGCGCCCAGTTCCGACTGGTTCATCGGGTTCTCCGACGTCTGCGCCACCGACGGTGACGGCCGCTGGCAGGACGACATCGAGGCGGAACTGCTCGCCTACGATGCGGGAACGGCGACCGGCGCCGACTACATGTTCAAGTCGGCCGACACCGAGCCTCGGGAAGCGGTCTCCCTTCTCGACGCCCCGCCGTACTTCAGTGCGCCGGCCCTGGTGCAGATCATCCGCGCGGCCCGCAAGGTCGAATAGCCGCGACGTTTCGCAGAAGCTGCGGGCGCGTCGGCCCCCCTTTCCACCCCTGCCGCTTGTTGGTACGATGGGGGGCTGCACCAAGACCGTGCCATCCTGGTTCCGGAACGGCAGCGCCTGACGCCAGACACCGAGGTATCCCCATGAACACAGACTCGCTCAAGAGAGCGCTTCGCGTGCCAGGCCTGATCGCCTTGCTGGCTGTGGCCGCCTTCGCGTTCGCCGCCTGTGGCGGCGACGATGGCGGGACGACGCCGGCGCCGGCGCCGCCTCCTCCGCCGACACCTGCTCCAGCTCCGGAACCTGAACCCGACGACGATCACGAGGAGGTACCGAGCGCTCACTACACGGTCCAGTACACGCCGATGATTTCATCCAACCCGCTGCTCCAGGCTCTCGGCGCGCAGCCGTTCCCCGACGGCGTCGGAACCGCACCTTCCCTGGCATTCTTCGCCCACCCCATCGGCACATCCATCTTCGAGGAGGGAGGGATCGCCTCCGATGGCCTCAAGGTGCTCGCCGAGACCGGTGACGCCAGCGCACTCATCGCCGAGGCGGAGGCCATGGGCTTCATCAGCCTCATGTCCACCGAAGCGGAGCTCGAGGCCCTTCTGGCGAACCCCGAGATCACTCTGACCGAAGAGGCGCCCTGCGTGACCTTTGCCCAGATGATCGCCCCCAGCCCGGACTGGTTCATCGGCTTCACCTCGGTATGTGCCGCAGAAGAGCACGGTGACCACGTCGACTGGTTCGATGAGGTCACTCTCACCTCGGTTGCCTTCGACGCCGGGACGGCCGAGGGGGATGACTACAAGTTGAAGGCCGAGGGCGACGACACCGACCCGCGCGAGCCGGTCACCCTGCTCGACGTGCCCCCGTTCAGCCCCCCCGGAACTCCCGTGTCCCTGATCGTGGCGACCCGGGCCGAGGAAGAGGAGTAGCGGGTCGGACCTGACGGCCCCACCGTCCCGGGGGGCCACTTTTTCTTCCAGGATCTGGCGCAGCCGGGATCGGCCGCGCCGGATCCGCCCTGGCCATGAGTGGCGCCGAGCCCACACCCTCGTCCGTTCGGCTGGGGCGCGTCGTGATCGTAGGGGCGGGCCAGACCGGACGGGACCTCGCCTGTCAGCTTGACGGTCGGCGGGACATCGTCGTCCTGGATGTCGACCCGGTCAAGATCGGGCGTCTCCGCGCCGCGCTCGGCGAGGACAACACCGTCCGCGCCCGGATCCGCGACGGCACGAGCCGGCTGAACCTCGCCGAAGCCGCCGGCGACGGGGCCGAGTGGGTGATCGCCCTCACAAACCGCGATTCCGTCAACATCGAGGTCTGCCGGGTGGCGGGAGAACTCGATCCGCGGCCCTCGCTCATGGGCACGCTCCGCACCTCCAGCCGGCGCGGCCGCCTCCGCGCTACCGGGGCGCTCCCGGTGGTGCGCCCGCGGCTCATCGCCAATCGGTTGCGCAACCGGGTCGAGCAGAGTCACCAGGTCGCAACTTCCCTCGGACTTGGACAGGGCGAGATCCGGGAGATCCAGGTGCAGCCCAACTCACCGGCCGTGAACAAGGCGATCCGCGAGCTGGGCGCCCGGAAATGGCTCATCGCGGGGATCTACCGGGGAGACCGGTTCCTGGTCCCGCACGGCGTTGCCGTGATCAGACCCCACGACCGCCTGCTCGTCGCCGGCGAGCCGGGCGTCGTCGCCGGGGCTGCCGAGTTTCTCCGGGAGGGCAAGTCCCTGTTCCCGAGGCAGTTCGGAAATCACATCGTTCTCTACGGTGAGGCGTCCATTCCCGATGTCGCGTGGGAGGAGGCGGAATACCTCTTCCGCGCCTCACGGGCGCAGCGGTTTCGAATCGTTGCGTCGGACGCGGTGGAGCCTCCCGCCGGGTTCTCCGTCCCGGCGGACCGGATCACCCGCCTGACGCCGGAAGCCGACCCCTTTTCGGTCATCCGCCCCGATGCCGGCTGCGTGGTCATCGCCCGCACCGAGCCGTCGCGCCTCGCGCGGCTCGGGTTGAACACGGCGCGCTTCGTGGCCACGATGTCGCGGATTCCCTGCCCCGTGCTCCTGGCCGGCGGCACTTTCCCGTGGAGGCGGCTGGTCCTCGCGGTCACGACGGAGGCGGCGACGCTTCAGGCCGCGGACACGGCGCTCGGCCTTGCCCGCCAGTTCGACATCGATCTCGAGGCCATCTCGATCACCCTGCCCTCGGTGCTGTCAGCCCAGCCCGACGAGACGCCCCACGCCCTTTCCGCGGTGAAGCGGATGGCGAACCTCTACGGCCGCCCGGTGCGCACCCATCGCCTCGAAGGCAACCCGCCCCGGCAGCTGGCCCGCCACACCGGTCCGCGGGACCTGATCGTCCTCGGTTACGACCCCGCCAGCGTCGGCACCTTCTTCCGCCCCGACCCCGCGGCGCACATGATGATCCGGGCCCGCGCCTCCGTCCTCGCCCTCCCCGTTCCCTCCACGGCCTAGAGGAGCCTGCGCTGCACCTTCCGTGACTACGGCAGTCTCGCGCCCACAGCGCCGCCGTACCGACGCACCGTGGGCCGGTGAGGACACCGGCGCTCCATGCAGGCGCGCCCTGACCTATCGAACACCGGCCCCATGGAGCGCCGGCGTCCTCGCCGGCCTGCGCGCAACTTCCGTCCCCGCGGCAGTCTCGCGCCCACAGCGCC